>JANOBJ010000363.1:0-2009 GCA_031411575.1 Betaproteobacteria bacterium
GCGGCTGGTGCGCACCAGCCCCGATCACGGCACCGCGTTTGACATCGCCGGCACCGGCCGGGCGGACGCCTCCAGCCTGGTCGCGGCGATCCGCATGGCCCGCCGGCTGGTGAGCCGCGCTTGAGCGGCTTTCAGGCATAAAAAAAGCCCGTGGTCCGCAGACAACGGGCTTTTTTAGCTATAAAACTTATAGCAAACTAGCGGCTACCAGCGCGTGGTGGCACCACCTCTCAGCGCTTCAGGCTGTCGCGGATCTCGCGCAGCAGCACCACGTCTTCGGGCGTGGCCGGCGGTGCCGCGGGCGGGACGTCCTTCTTCAGGCGGTTCATCTGCTTGACCATCATGAAGATGATGAAGGCCAGGATCGCGAAGTTCAGCGCCACGGTGATGAAATTGCCATAGGCAAACACCGCGCCGGCCTTCTTGGCTTCGGCCAGCGGCAGCCCGGCGGCCTGGCCGGCCAGCCCGATGTAGTAATTGGCGAAGTCCAACCCCCCGAAAATCTTGCTGACGAGCGGCATGATCAGGTCGCCCACGACCGAATCGACAATCTTGCCGAATGCGCCACCGATGATCACGCCCACGGCGAGATCCATTACGTTGCCCTTGACGGCAAATTCCTTGAATTCCTGCATCATGCCCATTTGATTAACTCCTTAGTTGTACGGGAATCGCCAGTATTCCCAACAAATCCGCTGTGTCAAGCGATGGGGCAGCACCGGGGCATCGTTGGTGGTCAGCTACAATCGCGGGTTGACCCTAGTACAGACAGCATCGCTTGAGGATTTCCATGAGTGACACCACAGTCGACACCCGCCGGATCGACGCCAGCAAGCGGACATGGCTGATTGCCTCCACCTGCGCAGGCGCCGTGGGTGGCGTCGCCGTAGCCGTTCCCTTCGTCAGCAGCTTCCAGCCCTCCGAAAAAGCCAAGGCGGCCGGCGCGGCGGTCGAGGTTGATATTTCCGCCCTCAAACCGGGTGAAAAACTGACCGTGGAATGGCGCGGCAAACCGGTGTGGATCATGAAGCGCACACCCGAGCAGCTCGAATCCATCAAGAAGCTCGATGCCCAGCTGGCCGACCCGAACTCCGACCGCACCACCTACCCGACGCCCGACTACGCCAGGAACCAGCTGCGCTCGATCAAGCCCGAGCTGTTCGTGGGTGTGGGCATCTGTTCGCACCTGGGCTGCTCGCCGTCCGACAAGTTCACGCCTGGCGCCCAGCCGTCGCTGCCCGATGACTGGCAAGGCGGCTTCCTGTGCCCCTGCCATGGCTCCACGTTTGACCTGGCTGGCCGCGTCTTCAAGAACAAGCCGGCCCCCGACAACCTGGAAGTGCCGCCGCACATGTACCTGTCGGACAACAAAATCCTGATCGGCGAAGACAAGAAAGCCTGAACGCCCAGCGCGACGTGCCAGGACTGCGACGCAATTGACTAGGTAGGACAAGCAAATGGCTGAAATGACAGAGATCTCCCCGAACGCGTCGGCAGGCGAAAAACTGCTGAACTGGGTCGACAACCGCTTCCCCGCGAGCAAGCTCTACAAGGAGCATTTGTCAGAGTACTACGCGCCCAAGAACTTCAATTTCTGGTACTTTTTCGGGTCGCTGGCGCTGCTGGTGCTGGTGATCCAGATCGTCACGGGCATCTTCCTCGTGATGCACTACAAGCCTGATGCGGCGCAGGCGTTTGCCTCGGTCGAATACATCATGCGCGACGTACCCTGGGGCTGGCTGGTGCGCTACATGCATTCCACCGGCGCCTCGGCGTTCTTTGTGGTGGTGTACCTGCACATGTTCCGTGGCCTGATATACGGAAGCTACCGCAAGCCGCGCGAGCTGATCTGGATTTTCGGCTGCGCGATCTTCCTGTGCCTGATGGCCGAAGCCTTCATGGGCTATTTGCTGCCGTGGGGCCAGATGTCCTACTGGGGCGCGCAGGTGATCGTGAACCTGTTTGCCGCCGTGCCGTTTGTCGGTCCCGATCTGGCGCTGCTGATCCGG
>JANOBJ010000364.1:0-4788 GCA_031411575.1 Betaproteobacteria bacterium
GCCACCAGCACGCAGTTGCTGCCGATGTGCACGTCGGCCTCGATCACGGTGCGGTGCTTGTTGGCGCCGTCGTAGTTGGCCGTGATGCTGCCGGCGCCGTAGTTGACGCGCTCGCCGACGGTGGCGTCGCCCAGGTAGGCCAGGTGGTTGGCCTTGGCGCCTTGGGCCAGCGTGGCGTTCTTCACCTCGACGAAGTTGCCGATGTGCACGTCCGCGCCCAGCTGCGCACCCGGGCGCAGCCGCGCGAAGGGGCCGATACGCGCGCCCTCGCCCACCTGCACGCCGGCTTTCTCTCCATCGATGTGCGTGAACGGGTGGATCACCGCGCCTGCCGCAATGCTGGCGTTGGCGATCACGCAGTTGGCGCCGATGGTCACGCCATTGCCGAGCGACACGCGCCCTTCAAACACGCAGTTGACGTCGATTTCCACGTCCTGCCCGCACAGCAGTTCACCCCGCACGTCAAACCGCGCCGGGTCGGCCAGCCGCACGCCCTGCTCCATCAGGCGACGCGCCAGGCGCGACTGGTAGGCGCGCTCGAGTTCGGCCAGTTGCACGGGGCTGTTGACACCATCAACTTGCACCCGGTCGGCGATACGGGTCGCCACCACCGGGCAGCCATCGGCCACGGCAAACTTCACGATGTCGGTCAGGTAGTACTCGCCCTGCGCGTTCTGGTTGGTCAGGCGCGCCAGCCAGGCTTTGAGCCGCGCGTTGGGCACGGCCATCACGCCGGTGTAGATCTCATGGATCTGGCGCTGCGCGTCGCTGGCGTCCTTGTGTTCGACGATCGCGCGCACCTGGGCCTCAGGGCCATCGCCCGCGCGGACGATGCGCCCGTAGCCGGTCGGGTCGGGCATGTCCACCGTCAACAGCGCCAGCTGCTCGCCGCCACAGCTGTCCAGCAGCGCGTGCAGCGTGGCGGCCTCGATCAGCGGCACGTCGCCGTTGAGCACCAGCGTCACGCCGTCATCGGCCAGCAGCGGCACCGCCTGCTGCACCGCGTGGCCCGTGCCGAGCTGCGGCTCCTGGCGTACAAATTTAAGGGCAAAAGTCCCCAAAGTCCGCGCCGGATGGTCAAGCGATGCTTCAACTTCCATAGCACCATGGCCCGTCACCAGCACCACCTGGCGAGCCGTCAACCCCGCGGCGGTGTCAATCACATGCTGCACCAGTGCACGCCCGGCCAAACGGTGCAACACTTTGGGCAGCCGGCTTTTCATGCGTGTGCCTTTGCCGGCCGCCATGATCACCACGTCCACGGGCGGGTGCCCAGGGGCGTTAGGGGTAGCTGAAGGGGTGTTTGCCATGCGGTCACTTTCTGCGATTTTCAGGATTATCGGGCTCGCTGCGCTGGCCATCGCGCTGGCGGTGGGCCTGGGCGCCTGCAGCGCGATCAAGCTCGGCTACAACCAGCTGCCCGACCTGGCCTTTTGGTGGCTCGATGGCTACATCGACACCAACGGCGCGCAAACCCCGCGCCTGCGCGACGACATCACCCGGCTGCACCAGTGGCACCGCCAGAACGAGCTGCCGCGCTACGCCGACCTGCTGCAAAAAATGCAGCAACTGGCGCCCGGCAGCCTCACGCCCGACCAGGTGTGCAGCGTGTTCGACGAGCTGCGCGGCCGCGCCACAGCCGTAGTGGACCAGCTGGAGCCGTCGGCCGTGGCGCTGGCCCGCAGCCTCACGCCCGAGCAGATCCGCCACATCGAGCGCAAGTACGCCAAGTCCAACGACGAGTGGCAGGCCGACTGGCTCAAGGGCTCGCCCGCCGAGCGGCTGCAACGCCGCACCAAGCAGGCCATCGAGCGCAGCGAAACCTTCTACGGCACGCTGCAGGAGCCGCAGCTGGCCGCCATCCGCGCCAGCATCGCGCAGTCCAGCTTCAACGCGCAGACCTCCTGGACCGAGCGCCTGCGCCGCCAGCAAGACCTGATCCAGACCCTGACGCAGGTGGGCGGCGGCAAGGCCGGCGAGGCGCAGACTCGCACCGCCCTGCGCGGCTGGCTCGACCGCTCACTCAACTCCCCCAACCCCGCCTACCGCGCCTACTCGCAAGGCGCCACCCGCGAAGCCTGCGTCAGCTTCGCCGCCGTGCACAACAGCACCACCCCCGATCAGCGCGACCGCGCGGTCAAGCGGCTGAAGGCGTATGAGCGCGACTTTCGGGAGCTGGCGGGACAAGGGATGTGAGGCGAGGCCGCAGCGTCACGCCTGCAGCGCCGCCCACATCTCCTGGTCCCGCTCGGCGGTCCAGATACGCGGGTTCTTGATGCCTTTGGCTTCGTCGTAGGCGCGGCTCACGTCGAACGGCAGGCAGTGTTCGTAGATGAAGACGTGGCCAAACACCGGGTCCATGGTTTTGCGGGTGTGGGCCATGGCGGCCTTGAGGTCCATGCCCTGCGCGGCAGCTTCCTGGCCGGCGCGGAACAGCGTCTCGACCCAGCGTTGGGTGTAGTCGAGCGCCTTTTCCACGTCGGCGCGGCCCTTCATGGCTTCGCCGCGGCCGGGCACGATGGCCTCGGCCTTCAGCGCGCGCAGGGCTTCCAGCGTGGCCGGCCACTCGGCCAGTTGCGCGTCGCCGGTGTAGACGCCGGCTTCGTACTCCACCAGATCGCCCGAGAACAGCACTTTTTCTTCTTCGACCCAGGCAATGGTGTCGCCGCGGGTGTGGCCCGGGCCGGGGTGCCAGATCTGCACCACCACGCCGCCCAGATTGACGCTGAGCTTGCCCGGCACCTCGCCTTTGACCGGGTTGCCACCGCCAATCACCATGGTGGGCCAGGTCAGCCCGGGCACGGTGTCGGCGCCGCGGAACAGGCGCGGGAAGCGCTCCATCTCGCTCTTCATGTCCTGCTCGCCGCGCTACTGGATCAGCTCCAGCGTGCCCTGGCTGGCGATGATCTCGGTCGCGCCTTCGGCCGCGTAGGCATACGCGCCCAGCACGCGCACCGCGTGGTAGTGGGTCAGCAGCACGTACTTGATGGGCAGGTCGCTCACCGTGCGGATGCGCGCGATCAGGTCTTGCGCCATGGCGGGCGTGGCGGTGGCGTCGCTCACCATGATGAAACGGTCGCCGATGATCACGCCGGAATTCGGGTCGCCCTCGGCGGTGTAGGCCCAGCAATGCTGGCTGAGCTGTTCGAAGGTGATTTTCTTGTCGGCCAGGTCGGCCTGACTTGCAAACGCTTTGGACATGCTGGGTCTCCAGGAGGTGCGTGAATTTTACCTAAACGTAATCCATTACGCATTGTTGAATGACGCGCTGGATGGCAGGGGCTTCGCCGCCTCGTCCGCGCCGATCAAATGCTATTATTTTAATAGCAAACAATGGCCAGCCGATGCGCACAACAGGCCAATTTCATGCCGAAAGTCCGCGTTCGAGCATCCCGATCACCTCTTCAGCAAACGCGGCGTAGCTCATCGGTCCACCGGGCCTGAGCCAGGTGAACGTCCAGTTGATCATGCCAAACAGCATCATGGTCAGCGCAGTCTGGTTGGCCGGGGTCGTGCGCTGCGGGTAGGCGCGCTGCACGAAGCGGGTGACGGCCGAGACCACGTCGCGCTGGCGGTTCAGGATCAGTTCGCGCTGCTGCTCGCCCAGAAACTGCGTGTCGTGCAGCAGCGCCACGTGGCGCGTGGCCGAGGTTTCGTACTCTTCCAGGAAGCTGCGGATCAGCTCGTGCAGGGTGGCGCGGTCGTCCAGGTTGCGGCGCTGCGCGGTGGCCTGCGCCTGCGCGATGATCGCCAGCAGCCGCTGGGTGTAGCGGTCCAGCAGATCAAACAGGATGGCTTCCTTGCTCTCGTAGTAGTGGTAGAGCCGCGCCTTGGACGTGCCGCCGGCGGCCGCAATGTCGTTCATGCTGGCGGCCGGGTAGCTGCGCTGCGCAAAGCACTGGGCGGCGATGTCCAGGATCTCGTCGCGCTTCAAGTCATGGGTGGCGGATTTGGGGCGGGCCATGAGGTGGATTATGGTTCGGGCATGGCACCACCCTCTTCTGCTGCGAGCGCCGAGCGTCAATTCGCCGACTATTGCTGCGAGCTGCTGGCCAGCGTGGGCCCCTGCACCGCGCGGCGCATGTTTGGCGGCTGGGGCCTGAGCGTGGGCGGGCCGGCCGCCGCCGACCGCCTGAACATCGCGATCATTGCCTGGGACACGCTCTACCTCAAGGCCAGCGCCGAGACCGAGCCGCAGTGGGTCGCGGCCGGCGGCAAACCCTTCCGGTACGAGGCGCGGGGCAAGACCATGAAGCTGAACTACTACACCGCCCCGGACGAGGCGATGGAGTCGGCTCAGCTGATGGCGCCGTGGGCCCGGCTGGCGCTGCAATCGGCATTGAAAGCGCGCAAGGTGCCCGCCGCACGGTCACGAGACGCTATCATATCAGCAGCAAAGCCGCCGACGCCGACAAAGACGCCCGCCACCAGCCGCGCCAGCGCGCCCGCCGCGTTGCCCAGCGCAAAACCGGCGCTGCCCAGGGCCAGGCGCAAGTCTGACGCGGGCTGATCGACCGCCCGCTGCCAGCGCGCCGCAGCCGCCGAGGGCGCGCCGTTGACGCCCGGCACCCAGCTGAAGTAGGCGGGTGCATCCGCGTGCGTGCCAAACGGCTCGATCACGATGCGCTGGCCGGGGCGCACTGCCAGCGTGGCGCCGGCCTCCAGGAACCAATCACCCAGCGGGCGGTCGGCGGCGCCATCAAAGGTGGCCCAGACCCGGCCGTGGGCGATCCGCAGCTGGCCGGCCTCGGTCGGGCGCAGGCTGACCGCACGCCCGGCGCCGAGTTT
>JANOBJ010000365.1:0-8312 GCA_031411575.1 Betaproteobacteria bacterium
CGCTGACCACGCCCGCGCTGCTGGAGAAGGCGCTGGCCTGGTGCATCGACCAGGGCCAGCTGCGGCGCCACGCCGAGCGCATCCGCACCCGGCTGGACGCGGCGCGCGCCCGCAGCGTCAAGCTGGCGCTGGCGGCCGGCTGCCGCTTTGCGACCGAGCCCGCCGGGTTGTTCGGTTGGGTCGATACCGGCGTGGACACCGACGCCCTGTCGCAACGCATGCTCGACGAGGGCTATTTGCTGGCGCCCGGCGCGCTGTTCCACGCCCAGCGCCAGCCCAGCACGCTGATGCGCATCAACTTCGCCACCACGCAGGAGGCAGCGTTCTGGAAGGTGTTTGCGCGGCTGCGCGACAGCGCCCGCTGAAAAGCCGCTCCAACCGGGTTTTTTGCGTGTTTTATGCCCATTGTCCGCATCCCCTGGTCATCGTTTGCTATGAATAATATAGCAATTGATATCGATACACTGGCGCACGCCCATGCCTAAGCAGCACCTCATTCGCCGCCTCACGCCTGTTGACGCGCCCGCCTACCGCGCGCTCATGCTGGACGCCTACACACGCCACCCGGATGCCTTTACCTCCAGCGCGGCCGAGCGTGCCGCGCTGCCACTGGCCTGCTGGGAAGCGCGCCTGAGCGGCGATCCGGCCGCGCTGGAGCGGGTGCTGGGCGCGTTCCAGCCAGCCCCGTCGGGCGCCGCGTTGGCCGGGGTGGCTGGCCTGTCGTTTGAGGCGCGCGAGAAGACTCGCCACAAGGCCACGTTGTTCGGCATGGTGGTGCCCGAGCCGCTGCGCCGGACCGGCATCGGTCGCGCGCTGGTGGAGGCGGTGCTGGCCGAGGCCCGGCTGCGTCCCGGCGTGCGGCTGGTGCAACTCACCGTGACCGAGGGCAACCGCGCCGCGCAGGGGCTGTATGAACGCTGTGGATTCGTGGCGTTCGGCACCGAGCCGCTGGCGGTTGCGGTGGGCGACGGTTTTGTCGCCAAGGTGCACCTGTGGCGCGACCTGCAGACCAGTACGGGGCCGGCGCTGCCGGACTGACGGCCTGGCTGCCGGCGCGCCGTCAGCTCACAGCATCTCGTCGGGCGCGAATGGACCGATCAGGTTGACCAGCAGCTTGAGCCTGGTGCTGGCATCGGGCTCGCTGGTGGCGTCGGCAAAGCTGGCGCCAGGCGGGGCGCGCCAGACCAACTGGCCGTCGAGCAGCTCAACGCGGTAGGCGCCCGTGGCCAGGGTGCCCTCGATCAGGCGGGCGGCCTCGCGCGTCAGCGCGGCGCTGCGGATCACCAGCGCCACCTCGCTGTTTTGCAGCTGCGAGCGCAAATCGAGGTTCATCGAGCCGATCACCGCGAGCCGGTTGTCCAGCAACACCGCCTTGGAGTGCAGGCTGGCGCGCACCGACGAGCCCACGCCACTGCCGCCGCCACTGGCGCCACTGCCGACACCGCCACCGCTGCGCGAACCGCTGAAGCCTGCTGATCCGAGCCCGCGCACGCTGCCCTCCAGGTCCGAGCGCATTTCATGCAGCTCGACGCCCATCTGCAGCAGCGCGCGGCGGTAGCGCGCGTACCCCGCGTGCGCCGCCGGTGCATCGTTGGAGGCCAGTGAATTGGTCAGCACGCGGATGCGCACCCCGCGCGCGCGCAGCTCGGCAAAGCGCGCCATCATCGGCTTGCCCGGAACAAAGTAGGGCGAGACGATCAGCATGTCGCGCTGCGCCTGCGCCATCAGGCCCAGCAGGCCGTCGATCAGGGTGTCGCCCGCGTCCACCTCGTCGTCATCCGGCCCCACCTTGCCGGGCTTGTCCACCAGCAGGCTGGATGGCGCCCAGGTCAGCGATACGCGTTTCAGGTCCATCGCGGCGCTGACGGCAGCGGTGCTGGTGATGTCGGGCAGCACGGCGGTGCCGCCGGTGGCGAGCGACACCGGGGCCAGTGTCGGCGTCGGCGCCGCCGCGCTGGGTGCGTTGGCTGCATCCAATGAGCCGGGTGCGCCTGCCGCGCCGGCCGGCGGCTGGCGCAGGGCATCCAGATCGTCCGGCGAGAGGATGGCGCTGACCGGGTAGGCCAGTTCGTTGTTCCAGTAGCGGTCAAAGCTGGCCGACATGTCGCGCACGATGCGCCCGCCGGCCAGCACATCGAGGTCCACGAAGTTGCTGGTGGTGTCCTGGCCGAAGTAGGCGTCGCCCAGGTTGCGTCCGCCGGTGATGCCCAGCGCGTTGTCGGCAATGAACAGCTTGTTGTGCATGCGCTTTTGCAGCCGGTTGATGTCTTGCAGCGAGCCCAGCAGCCGGCCGATCAGCGACCCGCGCGCCCCGGCCAGCGGGTTGAACAGCCGCACCTCGATGTTGGGCTCGAACGCCAGCCGCAGCACCTGCGCATCGCGGCCCACCGTGTTCAGGTCGTCCAGCAGCAGGCGCACCCGCACCCCGCGTGCCGCCGCATCGCGCAGGCGCTGCAGCAGTTGCTCGGTGCTGGCGTCGGCGTGGATCGCGTAGTACTGCAGATCCAGCGTGCGTTCTGCGCCGTCGATCAGGGCCAGTCGCGCGGTGAAGGCCTGCTCCACGTTTTCCAGCAAGCGGAAGGCAGAGTCGCTGCGGGCGCGCGATTCACCGCGCCGCGCCTCGACCAGCCGGCCGAGCGCGCTGCCGTCGGGGGCGCTGAGAGCGGTCGAAACGGGTCGCTGCACGTTGGCGGGCAGGCTGGCGCAGCCGGTGAGCAGTGCGGCCAGCAGGGCCGCCAGCCACAGGCTCAGCAGGCGAGCAAAATCCCATCTGGCAGGGCGTTTCGGCAGAAGAACAGGGTGCAGCATCATGTTGACACTGACTTTAGCCGCCCCAACGCGTGGTGCGGCGCGGCGCCGTGTCAGCCGACGCCTCAAAACGCTGTCAGCCGGCGGCTGGTGGCGAGCGGCTCAGCCGGTGCTGCCCAGTGTTTCCCAGCGCTCCAGCGCCGCCAGCAGCTCGTTGTCGATCTGGGCGTTGCGCAGGCTCAGGCGCTCGGCGCGGGCCGCGTCGCTGGCGTACAGGCTGCCATCGACCAACTCAGCGGCAATGGCTTGCTGCTCGGCTTCGAGCGCCGTAATCAGTTCGGGCAGCGCATCAAGTTCACGCTGCTCCTTGTAGCTGAGTTTCTTTTTTGATAGCAAACTTTGACCACCAGAAGCGGACCTGACGGCTTTTTCGCTTGAAATCGGGGCTGCTGGGGCGGTTTTGCCGGCAGCTGCGATGATGGCCTGCGCGCGGCGCGACTGGATCAGCCAGTCCTGCACGCCGCCTTCGTATTCGCGCCAGAAGCCCGGGCGCTGCGCGGTGCCCTCGCAGGCGATGGTGCTGGTGACCTCGTGGTCCAGAATGGTGCGGTCGTGGCTGACCAGAAACACCGTGCCATCGTAGTTCTGCAGCAGGTCTTCCAGCAGTTCCAGCGTGTCGATGTCCAGGTCATTGGTCGGCTCATCGAGCACCAGCACGTTGGCCGGCCGCGCGAACAGGCGCGCCAGCAGCAGCCGGTTGCGTTCGCCGCCCGACAGGCTGCGCACCGGTGAATTGGCGCGTGCCGGGCTGAAGAGAAAGTCGCCCAGGTAGCTCTTGACATGCTTGCGCTGGTTGCCGATCTCGATCCATTCGCTGCCGGGGCTGATGAAGTCTTCCAGCGTGGCGTCCAGGTTCAGCGCGTTGCGCATCTGGTCAAAGTAGGCCACTTGCAGGTTGGCGCCCTGGCGCACCTTGCCGCTGTCGGCCGCCAGCTCGCCCAGGATCAGTTTGAGCAGCGTGGTCTTGCCGGCGCCGTTCGGCCCGAGCAGACCCACCTTGTCGCCGCGCAGGATGGTGCAGGAGAAATGGCTGACGATGCGCTTGTCGCCGAACGCCTTGCTGACATCGGTGAGCTCGGCCACGATCTTGCCGCTGCGGTCGCCCTGCGCCACGTCCAGCTTGACGCTGCCTTGCGCGTCGCGCCGGGCCGCGTGCTCGGCGCGCAGCGTCTGCAGCCGCGTGATGCGCCCCTGCGCGCGGGTGCGGCGCGCCTCCACGCCCTTGCGGATCCACACCTCTTCCTGCGCCAGCAGCTTGTCGGCCTTGGCGTTGATCACGGCTTCCTGCGTGCGTTGCTCTTCTTTTTGCAGCAGGTACTGCTCGAAATTGCCGGGGTATGAGCCCAGCCGGCCTCGGTCCAGCTCCAGGATGCGGGTGGCCACGCGGTTCAGAAAACTGCGGTCATGGGTGATGGTGACCACGCTGCCCTTGAAATCGATCAGCAGGTCTTCCAGCCACTCGATCGAGTCCAGGTCGAGGTGGTTGGTCGGCTCGTCCAGCAGCAGCACGTCAGGCTGCGCCACCAGCGCCTGCGCCAGCGCCACACGCTTCTTGGTGCCGCCGGAGAGTGTGCTGATCACGGCGTCGGGGTCGAGGTGCAGGCGGTGCAGGGTTTCCTCGACGCGCTGCTCCCAGTTCCAGCCGTCCAGCGCCTCGATCTCGCTTTGCATCGCGTCCAGATCGCCTTCACCATGGGAATACTGGTCAATCAGGGCGATGGCCCTTGCCAAACCGTGCTTGGTAGCTACAAAAACAGTAGCATCCAGATCCAGCAGCGGCTCTTGCGCGACGTAGGCGATGCGCAGGTTTTGCTGCAGTTGCAGGGTGCCGTCGTCGGTCTTTTCCAGCCCGGCCAGGATTTTGAGCAGCGAGGACTTGCCGGCGCCGTTGCGACCGATCAGGCCCACGCGTTCGCCGGTCTCCAGCGCAAAGTCGGTGTGGTCGAGCAATGGCACGTGGCCGAAGGCAAGTTGGGCGTCAAGCAGGGTGATCAAGGCCATGGACAGAGCAGAAAGATGGAGACCGAGGGTATCACCGCCCCGGCAACAAGGCGTTTCGGGCCGGCGCGGACGGGGCGGGCGGGAGATAAGAAAATAGAACGTGGGGATGGCCACCCGCGGCTGCCGCGCGTGGCTATAGTGCCCCATCATTTCCCCCGGCGCGCCTGAGCGGCAGCGCCACACCCAAAAGGATGTGCTTTGGAACTCTCCATCAATGGCCAGACCGTGCAGGCCGACGCCGACCCCAACATGCCCCTGCTGTATGTGCTGCGCGACGTGCTCAACATGACCGGCACCAAGTTTGGCTGCGGCGTGGCGGCCTGTGGCGCCTGCACCGTGCGGGTGGACGGGGTGGCCACACGCTCCTGCGTGACGCCGGTGTCCATGGTGGCGGGCAAACGCATCCAGACCATCGAGGCGCTGGGGTCGCCCGCCCGGCCGCATCCGCTGCAGGCCGCGTGGATCGCCGAACAGGTGCCGCAATGCGGCTACTGCCAGAGCGGCATGCTGATGGCCGCCGCTGCCTTGCTGGAGCAGAACCCCAAACCCACCGATGCCGATATTGACGCCGCGATGACCAATATCTGCCGCTGCGGCACCTACCAGCGGGTGCGCGCGGCGATCCACCGCGCGGCGGGAGCGCGGGCATGAAAAGAAGAACCTGGTTGCTCAGCGCCGCCGGCGTGGGTGGCACGCTGATCGTGGGCTGGGGCGTGCTGCCGGCGCGCTCGCGGATCGGTTCCGCCAAATTGATGTTGCCCACTGAAGGCGATGTTGCGCTCAACGGCTGGATCAAGATCGCCGCGGATGGGTCGGTCGTGATGGCCATGCACCGCAGCGAGATGGGCCAGGGCGTGCACACGGCGTTGCCGATGCTGGTGGCGGAGGAATTGGACGTTCCGCTAGCGCGGGTGCGGTTCGAGCAGGCCGGCGCCGACGCGATTTACGGCAATGTGGCCGCGCTTGTGGGCAGCTTGCCGTTTCACCCGCTGGAATCCGAGGGCGAGCACCGCGCTACCAAGGTCAAGGTCGGCGAATGGGTGATCGGAAAGGTCGCGCGTGAGCTGGGCATCAATGTGACTGGCGGCTCCACCAGCGTATCGGACGCGTGGGAGGTGCTGCGCACCGCGGCGGCGACCGCCCGGGCCGCGCTGCTGGGGGCGGCGGCGCGGCAATGGAAGGTGCCCGCTGGCGAGCTGACCGTGCGCGAGGGCGTGGTTTCTCACGCGTTGGGCAAGTCTGCCCACTACGGTGAACTGGCCAAACTGGCGGCGGACACGCCCCCGGACACGGTCGTGATGAAGGACCGCAAGGCCTGGACGTTGATCGGCCAGTCGGCGCCGCGTCTGGACGTGCCGGCCAAGGTGTTTGGCTCTGCCGTTTTTGGCCTGGACGTGCGCGTGCCGGGCCTGGTGTTTGCGGCGATCCGGCAGTGCCCGATGCTGGGTGGATCGCCTGGCGCGGTCGACCCGGCCAGGGCATTGGCACTGCCCGGTGTCGAACGGCTGGTGATGTTGCCCGAGCTGGCCGGGTCGACAGCCGGCTTTGCCGTGGTGGGCAAAACCACCTGGCATGCCCGCCAGGGCGCCCAACTGGTCGACGTGCAATGGCAGCAGCGCCCGCTCGGCGCGCTGGATTCCCGCCGCATCGAAGGCGAACTGGAAGCCGCCGTTAAAAATGACTCGGGCACGGTGTTTTTTGAATCCGGCGCGGTGGACAAGGCCGAGCAGGGCGCGGCCCGGGTGGTCGAAGCGTCATACCGGGCGCCGTATCTGGCCCACGCCACGATGGAGCCGATGAACTGCACCGCCAAGGTTGCCGACGGCAAGGTGGAGATCTGGGCGCCGACCCAGGTGCCCGGCATGGGCCGCGATCTGGCGGCACGTGTGGCCGGCGTACCAGTTGAGAACGTGACGCTGCATGTGACGCTGCTGGGCGGCGGCTTCGGCCGGCGGCTGGATGTGGACTACATCGCGCAGGCGGTGCGGGTGGCGATGGACTGCGGCGGCCGCCCGGTGCAGCTGAGCTGGTCGCGCGAAGAGGACACGACGCACGACTTCTATCGGCCCATGCATGTGGCCACCTTGCGCGCGGCGATTGATGGCCAGGGGCAGGTGGCGAGTCTGCGCGTCAAATCCGCCGGCGACGCGATCACGCCCCGGTCCATGGCGCGAACCCTGCCGGCATTGGCCGGGCCGATCGACATGCCCGACAAGACCACCGGCGAAGGCCTGTTCGACCAGCCCTACGGTTTTGCCAACCAGCGCATGGAGCACGTGGCCACGCGCAAGGGCGTGCCCGTGGGTTTCTGGCGCTCGGTGGGGCACTCCCACAACGCGTTTTTCACCGAGAGCTTTATCGACGAACTGGCCGCCCAGACGAAGACGGACCCGGTGGTGTTTCGCCGCAACCTGCTGGCGCGGGCGCCGCGGCATCTGGCGGTGCTGAACCTCGCCGTGGAGAAATCCGGGTGGGGCGGCCCGCTGCCGGCCGGGCGCGCGCGCGGCATCGCGCTGCACGAATCGTTTGGCTCGGTGGTGGCGCAAGTGGTCGAACTCTCGCTGCCGGAGGGCAAGCCGCGCGTGCACCGGGTGGTGTGCGCCGTGGACTGCGGCACCGTGGTCAACCCGGGCATCGTCGCGCAGCAAATGGAAAGTGCGGTCATTTTTGGGCTCACAGCTGCTTTGTATGGACGGGTGCAGATCGTTGACGGCGTGGTGCAGCAGACAAACTTCCCGAACTACCCCATGGTGGGCCTGGCGGCCGCACCCACTGTGGAAACCTGGCTGATACCCAGCACGGCAAGGCCGACGGGAGTCGGAGAGCCGGGGCTGCCCCCGCTGGCCCCGGCGGTTGCCAATGCCCTGTTCACGTTGACGGGCAAGCGGTTGCGCGAGCTGCCGCTTGCCCCCGTGTGAGGTGCAGTGACCAACGGGAAAAGTGGCCAGAAAGCGTGCTATAGTCGATGGCTCTGCTGATGCAAGCGATCGGTAGAGAAGGGGGCTCAGAAGGCTTGCTGCCGTCACCGGCAAACAGCCCGAAAGAAAAAACAACCTCGAAGAAAAGCGGTAAAAAACCGGTATATAATTCGAGGCTCTGCTGAAAACGAAGGGCAGCTGATTCGGTAACGAATCCAGCAACCCGGAAGAGTTGGTAGAAACCCTCGAAGTTGACAGGTCTTTCAAAAACATGTCATAATTCAAGGCTTCGCTGATCACAGCAAAGCGCGTCGCAAAGGCAGCAGCCAATGCATCGCAACAAGGTTCGTTAACAATTTACAGCCGATAAGCGTGGGCGTTTGAAGGCGATTGCCAAGTTCTTCGGAACTAGGTCTTAACTGACCTACAAACGCTCATGAGAATAGAAGTGAAGTTCACTTCAATTCCGTTTTTATGAGTTGCTCGAAAGAGCGAAAAAATCAAGATCGAACTATAGAGTTTGATCCTGGCTCAGATTGAACGCTGGCGGCATGCCTTACACATGCAAGTCGAACGGCAGCACGG
>JANOBJ010000366.1:0-4595 GCA_031411575.1 Betaproteobacteria bacterium
CCCGCCGCACCGCTCTCAAGACCGCGCTGGGCGTCGGTTACGCCGCCACGGCGATGCCGATCATGGCGCAGACCGCGATCAAGACCAGCGCCGACGGGCTGACGGCTGGCGAGGTCACGATTGACGTCAACGGCTTCAGGATGCCGGCGTACCGCGCCGCGCCCGCCGGCAAGACCGGCCTGCCGGTGGTGCTGGTGATCCAGGAAATCTTTGGCGTGCACGAGTACATCGCCGACACCGCACGGCGCTTTGCCAAAGCCGGCTACCTGGCGATCGCGCCCGAGCTGTTTGCGCGCCAGGGCGACCCGACCAGCTACGGCGAGATGGCCAAGCTGATCGCCGAAGTCGTCTCCAAGGTGCCCGACCCGCAGGTCATGGGTGATCTGGACGCCACCGTCAAATGGGCCGGCGCCAACGGTGGCGACCTGTCCAAGGTGGGCATCACCGGCTTTTGCTGGGGCGGCCGCCAGACCTGGCTGTACGCGGCGCACAGCAAGAGCATCAAGGCTGGCGTGGCCTGGTACGGCCGCCTGGTGGGCGCGCAGAATGAGCTGACCCCGAAGAACCCGGTCGACGTGGCGGCAAGCCTCAACGGCCCGGTGCTTGGCCTGTATGGCGCGGCAGACACCGGCATCCCCCTTGACACGCTTGATAAGATGAAAACCGTGCTGGCGACCGGCAATGCCGCCGCCAAGGCCTCGCAGTTTGTGGTGTACCCCGATGCGCCGCATGCGTTTCACGCCGACTACCGGCCGAGCTTTCGCAAGGAGCCGGCCGAAGACGGCTGGAAGCGGGCGCTGGCCTGGTTCAAGCAGCACGGCGTGGCCTGAACGCCATCCCGGCTGGCCCGCAAAGGCCGAAAGCCGGATGCGCTGAAGAAGCCGCCTGCGGGCGGTTTTTTTCATGGGTTTTGAGATGAAAATGACGGGTTGTGCCCGTCAAATGGACATAAGCAGCTATGATTTTAGTAGCAATCCTGATCGGCACGCTGATCGCCGGCATCGGCAGCGTGTGGATCGCCGCGGCGTTGAGTTTCGGCCTGCTGTCGCGCTACACGCAGCACATGCTCAGTCTGGCGGCGGGCGCCTTGCTGGCCACCGCCTTCATGCACCTGCTGCCCGAGGCGTTTGAAGGCCAGGCCGGCGCGCATGAGTTGTTCATGACGCTGCTGTTCGGGCTGGTGTTTTTCTTCTTGCTCGACAAGGCCGAGCTGTGGCACCACGGGCATGAGCATGCCCACCACCCCCACGGTGCGACCGGGCAGGCCCCTGACGCCCCGCATGCGCACGCCCATCCGCACGCCCATCCGCACGCACATGCGCACGACCACGCCCCGCGCACCGGAGGCAGTTGGGCCGTGCTGGCGGGCGACAGCGTGCACTGCTTTGGCGACGGCATCCTGATCGCCGCCGCCTTCACCGCCGACCTGCGGCTGGGCGTGGCCGCCGCGCTGGCCGTGCTGGCGCACGAGGTGCCGCACCACATGGGCGATCTGGCGGTGCTGCGCAGCGCCAGCAGCAACCGCCGCGCCGCGCTGGTGAAGGTGTCGCTGGCCGGCGCCGTGACCGCATTGGGCGGTGTGCTGGGCTGGTGGCTGGTGGACCAGTTGCACGACTACCTGCCGTATTTTTTGACGGTGGCCAGCAGCAGCTTCATCTACGTGGCCCTGGCCGACCTGATCCCCCAGCTGCAAAAACGCCTGTCCGCCCGCGAAACCGCCGCCCAGATCGTCTGGCTGCTGGCAGGCATTGCGCTGGTGACCGGGGTGAGCGCGCTGGCGCACGGGCTGTAGCGCCCCGGCGCGGGTTCAGCGCTTCGCCCAGCGGGTCGGTCAGCGCGTCGGTGAGCGCGTCAATCAGCGGGTCGAATACCCCGTCACCCGCCATTTGCCATCGGCCTCGCGCACGGTGGTCACCACTTCCTCCGTTTCGGGCTTGTTGGCGAAGGCGGTGTTGAACGACACGCTCACATAGTCGCCGTCGGGGCGGCCGGGCAGGGTGGTCTTGTAAGCCACTTGATCGGCCTTGCGGCTGCTCACGGCGCCGAGTGGCTGGCGCAGCTTGGGGATGCCGTCCATCCACTGCGTCAGCGGCACGGTGGCGCGAAAGACCGGGCTGGAGTTGTCCCAGGCGGCCTTCCAGTTGCCTTTGTCGATCAGTTCCAGCCAGGCGCTGGCGGCGGCCTGGCCGGCGGCTTCCTTCTCGGCGGTCTGCTTGTGCACCGGCGCACTGTCGGCGGGGGTTGCGGCTGCCGCCGGGGCGGGTGTGGCTGCCGGCGTAGCTGTGGGGGCTGCAGGCTTAGCGGGCAGCTTCAGCTGCGCCTGGGCGGGAATGGCCAGCAACGCGGCCAGCACAGCGCTGGCAACGGTCGCGAATCGCAGAGTCGGTTTCAAGTGGGTCATGCATTCAGTCTAGCGGGCGCATGTAACCCGTTTGTAGGAGAACGTGACAAAAGGTCGCCAGCGCCGACCGCGCCCATCGCGCCCACAGCGCCCGTCGCAGTCCATGCGGTCGTTCCGCCAGGTTTCCCGCGGCGCTCGGGCCCGCGCGTTCAGCCCTGCGCCACCGGCAGCCCCGGCGTGTTGCACCACTCGCTCCAGCTGCCCGCGTACAGCGCGGTGGGGCCGAGGCCTGCGATCTGCATGGCCAGCAGGTTGGGGATGGCGCTGACGCCGCTGCCGCAGTGGTGCACCACGGTGGCGGGGTCGCGGCCGGCGAGCAGCGCCTCGAACTCGGCCTTGAGCTGCGCGGCGGGCTTGAACCGGCCGTCAGGCCCGATGTTCAGCGCAAACGGGCGGTTCAGCGCGCCGGGGATGTGGCCGGCCACCGGGTCAAGCGGCTCCACCTCGCCGCGAAAGCGGGGCGCGGCGCGCGCGTCGATCAGCGTCTGGCTCGCTTTGCCCAGGTTGTCCGCTATGGTTTTTGTAGCTACCAATGACCACGGGGAGCGGACTGGCATGTAGTTCGATGCTGAAACCGCGGTTTCGGAGCCGCTGGCGACCGGCCCTTGCGTGGCACCACCCGCTGCCGTCCACGCCTGCAACCCGCCATCCAGCACGGCCACCGCGTCGTGGCCCACCCATTTCAGCATCCACCACAGGCGCCCGCAATAGTTGGCGCCGTTGCGGTCATACACGACGGCCTGCATGGCGTTGGTCAAGCCGACGCTGGACAGCCAGGCGGCGAACTTTTCGCGGCTGGGGAGCGGGTGGCGGCCGCCCGACGCCGCGTCCGGGCTGCCCTTGGCGCTGAGCGCCGTGTCCAGGTTCGCGTACATCGCGCCAGGGATGTGCGCCTCGCGGTACTGTTGCTCGCCCAGCTCGGGCTTCATCAGGTCAAAGGTGCAGTCCAACACCATCAATGGCGCGCCGCTGGCCTGTAGTGCCTGCAGCTGTTCGACGGAGATCAGGGTGGTGTGCATGGGGAGGCTCCTCGGGGTGCGGGTTGTCAGTGTTCCTCGCCCGGCGAATCTGGCGCCGCGCGGGCGCGCAGCACGGTGGCGGCGATGCCGCTGGCGACGATCAGGGCCATGCCGGCCCAGCCGATCAGCGGGATGCGGTCGCCAAACAGCACCAGGCTGTAGATCGCGGCAAACACAATGCCCGAGTATTGCAAATTGGCCACCACCAGGGTGGCGCCCGAGCTGTAGGCGCGCGTCATGCACAGCTGGCCGAGCGAGGCCAGCACGCCCAGCGGCAGCAGCCAGAGCGCGGCCTTCCAGCTCCATGGCGAGACGCCCGCCAGCAGCATGCCCACGGCGCCCGCGATCAGAGTGCCGACCGCGAAATAAAACACCGTGCGCGCCTCGGGCTCACCGGCCTTGGCCAGCGCCATCACCTGCATGTAGGCAAACGCCGCGCCGATGCCGGAGAGCAGGCCGATCAGGCCGGGGAAAGCCTGGTTGGCCTCAATCGTGGGGCGCAGCATCATCACGACGCCCGCAAAACCAGCCAGAACGGTCAGGACCAGCGGACCTTGGGTGAGTGGCTTGCTGTCTTTTCGCAGCGGGTTCCACGCCAGCAGCGCGCCACCCACGAGAAACGCCGCAATCCACACGCTGCTCATGTAATTCAGCGTCATGGCGGTGGCCAGGGGCAGGTGGGCAATCGCGTAGAACCAGGCGCCGAGCGACACCACGCCAATCACGCTGCGCCAGGCGTGCATGCCCGGGACCTGGGTCGCCAGGCTGACGCCGCGCGCGCGGGCCAGCCCCCACATGAAGACGATGCCGATCAGGCCGCGCCAGAACACCAGCTCGGCGCTGTTGAAGTGTTCGGACGCGAGCTTGACGCACACGCCCATGCTGGCAAACAGCAGCGAGGCCAGCACCATCCACCAGGCTTGTCGTGAACGTGTCGAAGAGAGTTGGCCGGAGCCGGTCGAAAAAGCCGTCATGGCTGAAAAATCACGTCAAATCGCCCTGATGTCCTTGTCAAACGGTCATTATTTGCTATAATAATTATAGCAATCCGGGCTGCATGGCGACGCGGTACCACTCGTGGAAATGCTGCATGCCGTCTTCCATCGGGCTCTGGTAGGGGCCGGTTTCGTTGTCGCCGCGCTGCATCAGCGCCTTGCGGCCGGCGTCCATGCGCA
>JANOBJ010000367.1:0-4519 GCA_031411575.1 Betaproteobacteria bacterium
AGGGGTTGCTGGACTACCAGCGCGGGCGCATCCAGATCCTCGACCGGCGCGGGCTGGAGGCGCTGGCCTACGGGCCGTTGTCGGCTACCTGATCAACGGCCTGGGCAGCAGCCGGTCGTATTCCTGCTTGACGACCTTGTAGCATTCGCAGGTGCGTTGCTCCAGCCCCGGACGGTCCAGCACCGTGATGTGGCCGCGCGCATACTGGATCAGCCCGGCTCGTTGCAGCTTGGTGGCGGCTTCAGTTACGCCTTCACGGCGCACGCCCAGCATGTTGGCGATCAGCTCCTGCGTCATCAACAGTTCATTGCCTTCCAGCCGGTCCATGCTCAGCAGCAACCAGCGGCACAGTTGCTGGTCCATCGAATGGTGGCGGTTGCACACCGCGGTCTGCGCCATCTGCGTGATCAGCGCCTGGGTGTAGCGCAGCAACAGGTGCAGCACGTCGCCGTTGCGGTCAAACTCTTCCTTCATCAGCGCGGCCTTGAGCCGGAAGCCGTGGCCCGCGCTTTGGACCACCGCCCGGCTGGGCGTGGATTGACCGCCCATGAAGAGCGAAATACCGACCACGCCTTCCCGGCCGACCACCGCAATCTCGGCGGAGGAACCGTTTTGCATGACATAGAGCAGCGAAACAATGGTGTTGGTGGGAAAGTACACATGCGACAGCGTGCCGCCCGACTCATGCAGCACCTGGCCGAGCGGCATGGCCACGGATTCCAGATGCGGCAGCCAGCGCTGAAACTCCGGGTCTGGCAGCGCGGCCAGCAGGAGGTTGTGCTTCGGATCAGCGGAAACGGACATACTGCACTCCAGGGCGGCCATCAGCCAGCAAGGGACAAAGGCCAACACAGCGAATTTGCTACTGCCCTTGTTTGACTATAGACCATGCCAACGCTTTCATATGTTCGTTAGCGAACATTTTATAGACTTAAGTATTACGCGCCGCAGCGCGGCTCGGGGCCTGGCGTGTACCGCGTAAAAGGCGGACACCGAGGCCAGCGCCGTGCACGGCGGCGGGTGGCAACGGGCGGGCTGTGCGGCGGCTAGGCCACCAACGGCTCTTCCTGCATCGCCTCGACCTGCTCCTGCAGCATCAGCACCTGGCTGCGCCAGTAGTCGGGCGTGCCAAACCACGGGAAAGTGATGGGAAACGCCGGGTCGTCCCAGCGGCGCGCCAGCCAGGCGCTGTAGTGGATCAGGCGCAGGGTGCGCAGCGGTTCGATCAGCGCGAGTTCGCGCCGGTCGAAGCTGCGGAACTGCTCATAGCCGTCGACCAGCGCGCCCAGCTGCGCGGTGCGTTGCGCGCGGTCGCCCGACAGCAGCATCCACAGATCCTGCACGGCCGGGCCCATGCGGGTGTCGTCCAGATCGACAAAATGCGGGCCGGGGCCACTGCTGGCCGGCACGTCCACCGGCGTCCAGAGGATGTTGCCGGGGTGGCAGTCGCCGTGCAGCCGGATCAGGCGGTTTTTAGGGTCTTTTGTGCCTGCAGTGAGCGTCAGCTGGTCATAGTTTGCTATTAATTTAATAGCTTCATCGTAGGCGCTGCCCCAGGCCGTTTCCACCTCCAGCGGGATCATGTGCCGGGCCAGCAGCCAGTCGCGCGAGTCGGTGCCAAAGCTGTGCAGGGTGAGCGCGGGGCGCTCGGCGAAAGACTGCGCCGCGCCCACGGTGTGGATGCGCGCCAGAAAGCGGCCAATCCATTCCAGCACGTCAAAGTCGTCCAGTTCGGGCGGTCGGCCGCCGCGCCGCGGGCTGACCGAGAAGCTGAAGCCGCCAAACTGGTGCAGCGTGGTGCCGTTGAGGGCGAGCGGGCCAATCACCGGGATTTCGGCCGCCATCAGCTCGGCGGCAAAGGCGTGCTCTTCCAGAATCTGCGCCTCGCTCCAGCGCTGGGGCCGGTAGAACTTGGCCACCACGTCGGCGTGGCCCTGGTGCGGCGTCTCCAGCGCCACCTGGTAGACGCGGTTCTCGTACGAGCTCAGCGCCATCAGCCGGCCGTCGCCCAGCAGCCCGACGCTGGCCAGCGCATCCAGCACCACGTCGGGCGTGAGCGTGGCGTAGGGGTGGCTTCCGGCGGGGGTAGCGTACGGCGTGTCGGCAAGGGTCATGGCCCGATTATGGGGAGCCTGCGCAAAGCCAGCGCGGCTGGCGGCCGCATCGCCTCAACCGGCGCGGGCAAAGGGGCGCGGGCGGGGTGGCTGCCCACAAGCCGCGGAAACAGCTATTTTCAGGTCATTCAGGCCCGTTGTCCGCTTCCCCTGGCCATTGTTTGCTATATAAATAATAGCAAACCGGAGACAACGTCAAGCGGTCAGAGCGTCACGATGTGGCCCACGCGCGGATCCGCGCGCCCGCCCAGCACCAGCGCATAGGCGGCCTGAGCGGCGTCAGTGCCGTGGTGGTGCTGCACCGTCATCCACGGCGCGGCCGGGTTGGTGACCTTGGTGGTAAAGGCGCGCCAGCCGTGCACCATGCGGCGGCCAAATTCGGCGCTGCCCCAATCCAGCGTGCGCTTCTTCACCTGCGCGGGCGCGAAGAACAGCGTGGGCCGCGGGCCGGGCAGGTCCTTGGCGTTGCCCAGTTCTTCGACGTGCGTGCCGCCAATTGAGCAGCTGTACTTGAGGTGCGAAAAGCGGGTGTGGATGCTGCGCCGCAGCACGGCGTTGCCGGCAAAGTCCACGTACACGCAGGGGCTGTCGGCCGCCACCTGATCGAGCTGGTCGTAGGTGACCACGCGGTGGTAGCAGCCCAGGCTCTCGCAAAACGCGGCGTTGCCGGGCGAAGTCAGCCCCACCACCTCGATGCCGGTGCGCTGCGCCAGCTGGAACGCGGTGCCATAGGCGGTCTTGCTGGACGCGCTGGACAGCAGCATCACGCCGGGTTGCGGGCCGGCGGCGGCGCCAAAGTAGGCGTTGTCGGCCAGAAAATCATCGATCAGCCACGAGGTGATGAACAGCGGCCGCAGCAGCGCCTGCAGGTCTTCGGAGCCCGGCACGTGGAACGGGTCGCGGTTGCAGCGCAGGTACTGGTTGTAGACGGCGTGCAGCGTGCTGCGGTGCGGGCTGGCGTCAAAAAACCCCATTTCGCTGACCTTGCCGGGCGCCAGCACCGCGTGCGACGACATCGGCCAGTAGCCGTAGAGTTTTTCGCCTGGCGCCACGCCCGCGTGCGCCGACTCGGTGACGGTGCCAAAGCCCCACACCGGGATGCGGCCCCAGCCCTGGCCATCTGCGCTCTGGGGGCTGCCGGCGTCGGCGGCGGCAGCCACCGGGTAGAAGCCCCAGTAGTTCATCGCATCGCCAAACGCGGCGTAGGTGATGTTGTTGGCGGTGAGCGCAAAGCGGTCCACCCGCACGCGGATCTGGCCGTCGGCCAGCGGCGCGTCAGCCGTGTCGGTGAGCCGGGTGGTGGAGAGGTGGTCTTTTCGGACCAGGAAGTCGGTGGTGCCCATGGTGGCGACACCGTAAACCAAACGGCCTGCGAGTACAACACCCGCAGGCCGCCAGGGCGACAGCCGGCAGGCTGCCGGTTCAAGCCAGCCAGATCAGGCCAGCGCGATCGTCACGTCGATGTTGCCGCGGGTGGCGTTGGAGTACGGGCATACCTTGTGGGCGGTGTCCACCAGGTCTTGCGCCACGGCGCGGTCCATGCCGGGCAGGCTGACCGTCAGGCGGGCCGCGATGCCAAAGCCAGCGGGAATCGGGCCGAGATCGACTTCGGCGTCAATCGCGGCGTCGGCCGGCACCGGCACTTTCTTCATGCCGGCCACGTGCTTGAGCGCGCCCATGAAGCAGGCCGAATAGCCGGCCGCAAACAGCTGCTCGGGGTTGGTGGCCGTGCCCGCGCCGCCCATGGCTTTGGGCGGCGACAGCTTGACGTCGAGCAGGCCGTCGTCGGTGCGCGAGGCGCCGTCGCGGCCGCCGGTGGTGTGGGCGCGCGCGGTGTAGAGAACTTTGTCGAGGGAGGTAGGCATGAAAGGCTCCTTGGGGTTGGGGGGTGGGTTGGGGATTGAGTGAGGGGATCAGGCCACGAGTCTGGCGCGCAGGGCTTGAACCTGCCGCGTGAGGGAAACCAGTTCGGAAATCGAGCACTGCGTCGCGCTGAGCACGCAGCCGGGAATTTTGGCGGCCTTGACCTTCAGTTTGCGGCCGGCGGCAGTCAAGGTGATGTGGACGCGGCGCTCGTCCTCCACCGCGCGGATGCGCGCCACCAGACCGAGCGCTTCCAGCCGCTTGAGCAGGGGCGTGAGCGTGCCGGAATCCAGAAACAGGCGTTCGCCGAGTTCGGACACCATCAAGCCATCGCGCTCCCACAGCACCAGCATCGCCAGGTACTGCGGGTAGGTCAGGCCCAGATCGTCCAGCAGCGGCTTGTACACCTTGGTCATGGCGAGCGAGGCCGAATACAGCGAAAAGCACAGCTGGTTGTCCAGCAGCAGGGCTTGGCCGGCCGGGAGGGTGGGGGTGGTTGGCGATGCCAGGGCTAAATTATAGTGCACAATTAAATTGTGTGC
>JANOBJ010000368.1:0-4165 GCA_031411575.1 Betaproteobacteria bacterium
CCCGCATCGACCCAGGCACCGGCCCCAGCACCGGCTGCACCCGCCAGCGCGCCAGCAGCGCCTCGCAGCTGATTTTTCAAGCCTTTCTAGCCGGTAGTCCTCGTCCCCTGGTCATAGTTTGCTATAAATATAATAGCACACGAGATCGGACAAAACCAGCACCCGGCCAGGTGCAGCGGCGTTACTTGAGGCGCCGGATCAGGCTGGAGGTGTCCCAGCGCTGGCCGCCCATCTGCTGCACGTCGGCATAGAACTGGTCCACCAGCGCCGTGACCGGCAACCGCGCGCCGTTGCGCCGGGCCTCGTCGAGCACCAGGCCCAGGTCTTTGCGCATCCAGTCCACCGCAAAGCCGAAGTCAAACTGGTCGGCCACCATCGTCTTGCCACGGTTGTCCAATTGCCAGCTCTGGGCGGCGCCCTTGCCGATCACCTCCAGTACCTGGTTCAAGTCGAGCCCGGCCTTCTGGCCAAAGGCAATCGCCTCGGCCAGGCCCTGCACCAGACCCGCAATGCTGATCTGGTTGACCATCTTGGTGAGCTGCCCGGCGCCACTCGCGCCCATGAGCGTGAACGCACGCGAAAACGCCATCGCCACCGGTTTGGCGGCTTCAAACGCGGCCGCGTCGCCGCCACACATCACCGTGAGCATGCCGTTCTGCGCACCGGCCTGGCCGCCCGAGACCGGGGCGTCCATGAAGTGCAGGCCCTGCGCCTTGGCGGCTGCATACAGCTCGCGGGCGACATCGGCCGACGCGGTGGTGTGGTCAACGAAGATCGCGCCGGGCTTCATGCCGGCAAACGCGCCGTCGGTGCCGATGGTCACGGCACGCAGGTCATCGTCATTGCCGACACAGCACAACACGACATCAGCGCCAGCGGCCGCTGCGCGTGGCGTGGGCGCGGATTGCCCGCCAAATTCAGCCAGCCAGGCCTGCGCCTTGGGCGCGCTGCGGTTGTACACGGTGACCGCGTGGCCGGCCAAGGCCAGATGCCCCGCCATCGGCAAGCCCATGACGCCCAAGCCGATAAATGCAACACGGCGGGCGGGGGTGGATTCGTAGGTCTTGGCGTTGGTGCTGGGCATGGTGGTAGATGTCGCTTCGTGGTGCGCGGTGTTCAAAATCCGATCGGAATCAAGGCTATCACGCCAGAGCGACACGCGCGTCGGCCCGTGCGGCCATGTCGGCCCCGGTGCTGGCCCGTTGGCGGTGGCCGAGACGGCAAATCCCGTCCCTTGCCCACGGGAACACCCTAGTGGCCCGACGCGCCGACTGCGGCTTAAATATGAGCAAATTCCGACCCCAACCCACCTCACGGAGAAGCCCACCATGAACCGACGCATTGCCCTCGCCGCTGCCACCGGCGCCCTTACGCTGCTGGCCGCTTGCAACACCGCACCACCAGGGCCTTCAGCGCCCACCACAGGCCCGATGGGCTTCTTCGTCACCAGCGCCGGCAGCGGCAAGGGCGCCGATCTGGGCGGACTGGCCGGCGCCGACGCGCAATGCCAGCGGCTCGCGGGCGCGGCGGGCGCGGGCGGCCGCACGTGGCGGGCCTACTTGAGCGTGCCGCCCACCTTCGCGTCGGCGACCGCGCCGGCTGTGCCTGCAATCAATGCGCGCGACCGGGTTGGCAAGGGCCCCTGGCACAACGCCAAGGGCGTGTTGGTGGCGCGTGACATCGATCACCTGCACAACGGCAACAACCTGAGCAAGGACACGGCGCTGGACGAGCGGGGTAACGTGGTCAAAGGCCGTGGCGATACGCCCAATGAACACGACATCCTGACCGGCAGCCGCGCCGATGGCACGGCCTTCGCACCGCAGACCGACACCACCTGCAAGGCCTGGACCAGCAGCACCGACGGCTCGGCCATTGTCGGTCACCATGACCGCACCGGTCCTCTGCCCGAGAACTGGGCCAAGTCGTGGAATTTCTCGCACCAGTCAGCCGGTTGCAGCCAGGAGGCGCTGGTTCGCACGGGCGGCTCGGGCAAGTTTTACTGCTTCGCTGCCAACTGAGGCAGGCGACCACCAAACAAAAGCCGGCACAAGCCGGCTTTTTTTGTGCGCGCCTGCGCGTATACCGCGGGCCGGGCGCCGGGGCGCTTCAGATGATGGCCATGTGCTCGGTGCCCGCGGCCAGATCGGAACTCTTGGCGCGTTGCGAGTTGAGCTTGATCTGCAGCCGCAGGTCATTGACCGAATCGGCGTTGCGCAGCGCGTCCTCGTAGCTGATCAGGTTGTTCTCGTAGGCATCGAACAGCGCCTGGTCAAAGGTCTGCATGCCCAGGTTACGGCTCTTCTTCATGATCTCCTTGATCTCGGAGACCTCACCCTTGAAGATCAGATCGGAAATCAGCGGCGTGTTGAGCATGATCTCCACGGCGGCGGTGCGGCCCTTGCCGGTTTGCGTGGGCACCAGGCGCTGCGAGATCATGGCCTTGAGGTTGAGCGACAGGTCCATCAGCAGCTGCTGGCGCCGCTCTTCAGGGAAGAAGTTGATGATCCGGTCGAGCGCCTGGTTGGCGCTGTTGGCGTGCAGCGTGCACATGCACAGGTGGCCGGTTTCGGCAAACGCGATGGCATGCTCCATGGTTTCGCGGTCGCGCACCTCGCCCATCAGGATCACGTCGGGTGCCTGGCGCAGCGTGTTCTTGAGCGCAGCTTCCCAGCTGTCGGTGTCCAGCCCGACCTCGCGCTGCGTCACCACGCAGTTCTTGTGCGGGTGCACGAATTCCACCGGGTCTTCCACCGTGATGATGTGGCCATAGGAGTTTTCGTTACGCCAGTCGATCATGGCGGCCAGCGTGGTCGATTTGCCCGAGCCGGTGGCGCCCACCAGCACGCACAAGCCGCGCTTTCCCATCACCACTTCCTTCAGCACCAGCGGCATGCCCAGCCCGTCGATGGTGGGCAGTATGGCCGGGATCACCCGCATCACCATGCCCATCTTGCCCTGCTGCACAAATGCATTGACGCGGAAGCGGCCGATGCCGCCCGGCGAAATCGCGAAGTTGCATTCCTTGGTGCGCTCGTACTCGGCAGCCTGCTTGTCGTTCATGATCGACCGCGTGAGCGCCAGTGTGTGGGCGCCGGACAGCGGCTGACCCGACACCTTGGTGATCTTGCCGTCCACCTTCATCGCCGGCGGAAAATCCGCCGTGATGAACAGGTCGCTGCCATTGCGGCTGACCATCAGCTTGAGCAGATCGTTGATGAATTTACTGGCCTGGTCGCGCTCCATAAGAGCACCTCCTTAAAAAGTAGCCTGGATTTCGTATAGCGGTGAATGCCGTGGAACCGGCTTCGCCGGGCCACAGGCATTGCCCCCTGCAAGGGGGGAGGAGGAGCGACACGCAGTGCGCGAAGCCTGGGGGTGTGCCATAGCTAGCCGGGAAAGTTTTCGGGAATCTTGGCTTTGCCGCGCGCTTCGGCCGGGCTGATCACGTTGCGCTTGACCAGATCCGTCAGATTTTGGTCCAGCGTCTGCATGCCCACGCTGTTGCCGGTCTGGATGGTCGAGTACATCTGCGCCACCTTGGCCTCGCGGATCAGGTTGCGGATGGCACTGGTGCCCAGCATGATCTCGTGCGCTGCTACCCGGCCCTGGCCGTCCTTGGTCTTGCACAGGGTCTGCGAAATCACCGCCTGCAGCGACTCTGACAGCATCGAGCGGATCATTTCCTTCTCTTCGCCAGGAAACACGTCAATGATGCGGTCGATCGTCTTGGCCGCGCTGGAGGTGTGCAGCGTCCCGAACACCAGGTGGCCGGTTTCGGCGGCGGTCATGGCCAGGCGGATGGTTTCCAGGTCGCGCATCTCGCCCACCAGGATCGCGTCGGGGTCTTCGCGCAGTGCCGAGCGCAGCGCGTTGGCAAAGCTGAGCGTCATCGGCCCGACTTCGCGCTGGTTGATCAGGCACTTTTTGGATTCGTGGACGAACTCGATCGGGTCTTCGACCGTGAGGATGTGACCGTACTCGTTTTCGTTCAGGTAATTGACCATCGCCGCCAGCGTCGTAGATTTGCCCGAGCCGGTCGGGCCGGTGACCAGCACCATGCCACGCGGCTTCAGCGCCAGGTCGGCGAAAATCTTCGGCGCGCCGAGTTGCTCGAGCGTCAGTATCTTCGAAGGAATCGTCCGCAGCACCGCGCCGGCGCCGC
>JANOBJ010000369.1:0-6736 GCA_031411575.1 Betaproteobacteria bacterium
GGCCGCGACACGACCGACCAGCCCGAACTGGTGCTGCTCGACCTCAAGTTGCCCAAGCTCACCGGCCTGGAAGTGCTTCAACGCATGCGCGAAGACCCGCGCACCGCCACCGTGCCGGTGGTGATCCTCACCTCCTCCAGCGAACAGGAAGACATCATGGCCTGTTACCAGGGGGGCGCCAACAGCTTCGTGCGCAAGCCGGTCAACTTTGCTGACTACGCCGACAAGCTGCGCCAGGTGCAGGCGTACTGGTTGCGCGTCAACGAATCGCACGCCGCCGGCTGACCCGTCGCCGGGGTCGCGCAGGGCGGTTGCCGCCAGCGTGGCAGGTGCTGCCCGAAGGCCTGATCAGGGCTTCGGGCCGCGTTTACCGAGACTACCGTGTGCCCGCGAGCGCGACCACCATGGCGGCCTCACGCACCATCGCCAGATAGCTCACCCGCATTTCCCCTGGCGCCAGCTCGCGCACGCCTTGCCCGGGCAACGGGTCGATGATGGTGCCGCCCATCACACGCACCGCGCCATTGGCAAACCGCTGGTAGCGCACGCGCACCAGCACCATGGCGTGGCCCGCGGTGCCGATCAGCATCGGGCGGCGGGCGCGCAGCTCGTCCAGCACCGCCCGGTGGTTGAGGTGCAGGGCGGGCGCGGGCTGGCCAGCGCGGGCGCTGGCCGCCGTCAGCGCGGTCACCACCACGGGTGGCGCGGCGCCACCCGCGCGGGGCCGCGACAGGGCCTGCGTCATGTCATCGGCGGAAGTGGCGGGCCTGTCCACCACGGCGCCAAAGCGGTCGGCCACGATCTGCGACTGCGCCACCTGCTGGCCGTGAAAACCCAGGATCATCGAGACGCTGGCCGCCCAGCACCACTGCGGCATCTGCTGGGCGGTCTGCATACGGGCAATGCTGGGCTCGTCCAGCCCGGCGCTGCACTCCATCAGCCCGTCTGCGTTGGCACTCGAGCAGTTTTCCTGCGGGTCGTCCCACGCGGGAGTTGCCCCCAGGGCGCCGTGGGCCAGCAGGGCCACCAGAATCAGCAGGCGTTGAAGCATCACGATGGCCTTGCGGGTTGGGGGGTCAGAAAGCGCCCGTGGTGAACTGGGCCACCAGTTCGCGGGGCTGCGCAAGCACCACCACCGTGGTCGCAAAACGCGTCGGCACACCTGCGTGGCCGTTCAACGGATACAGCGTCAGCCGGTCGGGCGCCACCCAGGGCGAGCCACGGGTTCCCAGCAGCGTGGTCAGCGGGTTGCCGCCTCCGCCGGCCTCATTGAACTCGTGGCCCAGCAGCACGGCGCGGTGCCCCGGCGCAATCAGCATCACGTCCATGAACTGGCGGCACTCTTCGTGGGTGCGCGGCGTGCCACCGATGGTGACCTCGGCCACCAGGCGCCCGGCATAGCCCGCCGCCGCTGCCCGGTCGCCATAGTCGGTGCCGCTGAAGCCGGGGTTGCCGGCAGATTCGCCATGCCCGGACACGCCGTTCAGCGTCTGGTAGTCGGCATGCCGTTGCGCCGCCAGCGCCAGAGCGCCGTTGCGCTCGAGCCGCTGCAGGCCGGCTGCTGCGCGGATTTCGTTCAGGCGGTCCAGATGCCCCTGCGCCGGGCTGGCAGCCGCTGTGGCCGAAGTCAATGGCTCAGGAGCCGTGTGCTCGGGCTCCGCACTGCCGCCGCCACAGCCCGTGAGAATCAGGAACATGCCTGCCAGCAACCTTGCGGAAACGCGTTGCAAAGGAATGTTCATGGACGACCGACCCCCAGCGTTAAAGTGATAAATATGATTAAAACAATCAATTCGATCTTGTTGGAACTGTGCTTGGCATTTACCGTGAATTAATTGCCAAATCTCAGATTTCGTGGGGGTTTTGACCAATGCTGTCGTTATGTGGCCAACAAAGCGGCTCCAGATCGGGCTGGACAGCGCGTTTCAAACTGATAAAATTGATATCGGTAAACTTAATACACACCTATGCCGCCTGCCACCGCCAAGGGTTCCGTCACCGACAACAGCGCCGCCAGCGCTGACAACGCCGGTCTGGAAGACGAGTACTGCGGCACGACGTACGCCGCCAAGCTGCTCGGGCTGTCGGTCGCCACCGTGCAGTCGCTGGTGGAAAAAGGCGAGATCGAGGCCTGGAAGACGCGCGGCGGGCACCGCCGCATCTCGATGCAATCCATCAACCGCTACCTGCTGCGCTACAGCCCGCAGGCCGGCGGCATTGCGCCTGATCTGCGGCAGCGCCTCCACGTGCTGGTGGTGGACGATGATGAGCCGACGCGTGAGCTGTACAAGGCGTACTTCGACGAATGGGACCTGCCGCTGGAGTGCACGCTGATGTCGTCGGCGCTGGAAGCACTGATTGATATCTCCGGCCTGCGCCCGGATTTGCTGATTGCCGACCTGAACATGCCCGGCGTGGACGGCCTGGAGATGCTCAAGGTGCTCAAGCGCAACCAGCAGTTGTCGGGCATGCAGGTGCTGGTGGTCAGCGGCCTGGACCGGGAGGCCGTCGCCTCACGCGGCGGCCTGCCCGAAGACGCCATGTTCCTGAAGAAACCCGTCAATTTCGAGTGGCTGCATGGCTATGTGTCGGCGCTGCTGGGCGGCAAACGCCGGGCCTGATGGCCACCGGACCCTCATAGAGCGCGCACCGTGACCGCTACCGGACACGTCTCCCACGCTGCGGCGGCGGCTGCCACGGGCACTGGCAGCGTGCTGGACTATTGTCCCGATGGCCTGGTGCTGATGGACGAGCACGGCATCATCACGGACGCCAATCGCCGCGCCATCGAGTTGCTGCGCTGCAACCTGCCCACGCTGGCGGGCGTCGACTTCTGGGAAGTGTTGCCCGAAGCGCTCGCTGACAAGTACCAGCGCGAGGGCACCCGCCGCGTCGCGTCGACCGGCAGCTACACGTTTCTCGACTCAGACCCGTTCGAAGGCCGCTGGATCGAGTACGGCATCACCCGGCATGCTGATGTTTGGGCGGTTTCCATCCGCAACGTGACGGACCGCCACAAGCTGATGCGCCAGCTGCGCGATGGCGAGCAGCGCACCCAGGCGCTGTTCGAGTCCAATCCCAATGTGATGTGGGTGTTCGACCGGCAGACCTTGCAGGTGCTGGCGGCCAATACCGCCGCACTGGGGTTCTACCAGTACGACGCCACCGAGCTCCTGTCGTTCGCCGCGCAGAAGCTGTATGCCTCGGAGCAGGCCGCCGACGTGCGCAGTTCGGTTCCGGCCCTGGATGATGACAAGCCGACCCGCGGCGCGACCCGGGTCTGCAAGCACCGCACGAAGAACGGGCAGGTGGTGGTGGTGGAAGTAGCCGGCGAGCCGATTGAATGGGCGGGCCAGCGCGCGATCCTGGTGACGGTGGCCAACATCACCGCCCGCTACGCCGCCGATGCGCAGTTGCACGAGGAAAATGTCGAGCTGGAGCGGCGGCTCAGGTTACAGGAGCTTGAACTGGCTGAGGCGCGGCAGGAATCCGCCTCGCTCCACTACGCCCTGTCGCACGACCTGCTGGCGCCCCTGCACACGGCAGACGGCTTCGCGCGCACGCTGGTGAACCATTGCGGGGCGCTGCTCGACGAGCAGGGCCAGCATTACCTCGGCCGCATCCAGGCCAGCGTGACGCAGATGTCGCTGCTGCTGGAAGACCTCAAGCTGCTGTCTCGCGTATCGCGTGGGACGCTCAACCTGCAACCGATTGACCTGGCGCCGATCTGCCGGAACATCGTGGAGCAACTCAGCAAGCAGCATCCCGGGCGCGAGGTCGAACTGGAGATCGAGCCCACGTTACCGTGCTTTGGTGATTCAACGCTGCTGGCTGCGGCACTGGCGGCGCTGCTGAACAACGCCTGGAAATTCACCTCGAAGAAGCCGCAGGCCTGGATCCGGGTGGCATTTGTGTCCGCGCGGGACAGCGCGGAGCGCGTGCTGTGCGTGGCCGACAATGGCGCGGGGTTTGACGAGGTTTATGCGCACAAGCTGTTTGGCAATTTCCAGCGCCTGCATTCGTCGGCAGACTTTCCCGGCACGGGCCTGGGCCTGGCCATCGTCAAGCGCATCGTCACCCGTCACGGTGGCCGGGTCTGGGCCGATTCGGCCACGGCGGCGGGCGCCAGCTTCTACATCGCGTTACCCCATCCCGCGCGCCGCGTTGGCTGAACGGCGCTCAGGCGCCGAAGCGAAACACCCCGTCCGTACCCAGCTGCCGGCGCAGCTTGCCGGCAAACCACAGCGCATGCAGGTGCGCGATGGATTCGCCCATGGCAAAGGTGGTCTGGTGCAGATCGAGCTTGCGCTTGAACAGCACCGGCAGCATGTCGGCTGCGCTGCCGGGCGTGGCGGCGCAGGCTTCCAGCACATCGGCCAGCCGGTCGCGGTGGTGGTCATGCAACTGGCGGATGCGCGCATGCAGGCCACGAAACGGCTTGCCATGCGACGGCAGAGTCAGCGTATCGGCCGGCAGCGGATGGAACTTGTCGATCGACGCCAGAAACTGCTCGAGCGGGTTCGATTCGGGCTCCACGTCGTACACGCTGACGTTGGTCGAGATGCGCGGCAGCATCATGTCGCCGCCTATCAGCACCGACAGCGCCTCGCAATACAGCGAGATGTGTTCGGGCGCGTGGCCAAAGCCGCTGATGCAGCGCCAGATGCGCACGCTGTCGTCCCGGCCAATGCGGACGAGGTCGCCGTCCATGATGCGCCGGTAGCGCGGTGGCACGTCGGGCACCATGCTCGGGTAGTAGTTGGAGCGACCGCGGATTTTTTCCACCGAGTCCGGGTCGATCAGCCCGTGGGAGGCAAAGAAGCGCGCGGCGCTCTCGCCGCCAAAGCCGGTGGTGCTTTGCGAGCCGATGCGTGCGGCGTTGTAGTCGGTGGCGCTCATCCACAGGCGGCATTCGGCCTCGGGCGTACTCCAGCGCTCGCACAGCCAGTGCGCCAGGCCAACGTGGTCGGGGTGCATGTGCGTCACGATGACGCGCAGGATGGGCAGGCCCTCCAGCTGGGTCGCAAAAATCTGTTCCCACTGCGCCTTGGCCTCGTCGCGCGTGATGCAGCAATCCACGGCGGTCCAGCCGATGCGGCCATCGATCTCGTCGTGCAGCAGCCAGAGGTTGATGTGGTCCAGCGCGAAGGGCAGGGCCATGCGGATCCACTTCACCCCCGGCGCCACATCAAAGGTGGTGCCCGGCGCCGGCAGCATGTCGCCAAAGGGGTAGTCGAGTTCTTGCTCTTGGGTGTTCATTTAGAATTGACGTTAACGTAAACGTCATATGTAATCAGCGCATTGTAGGCAGGCTGCCGCCAACCTGCTGTCACCTCGGTATTACCCCGGTATTGATCCATGGCCACCACCTTCACCATCAGCGACCTGGCGCGGGAATTTGATCTCACGACCCGCGCCATCCGCTTTTATGAAGACATGGGACTGCTGGCGCCGCAGCGCGCGGGGCCGGGCGGGCGCAACCGGGTCTACAACGGGCGCGACCGCACCCGGCTCAAGCTCACCCTGCGCGCCAAGCGCCTCGGCCTGAGCCTGATGGAGGCCAAGGACCTGATTGACATGTACGACAGCCCGCGCGACACCGTGCCCCAGCTCAAGAAATTCCTGGTGGTACTGGCACAGCACCGCGCCGAACTGGAAGCGCAGATGACCGAGTTGCAGGCCAATCTCGACGAAGTGAAAGTCCACGAAAAAGAGGCCCGCGCCCTGCTGGCGCGCAGCGAGAAGCGATGAGCGTCGCCACCACGCCGCTGTTCCAGCGCATCGAAACCAGCTTTCGCCGGCAGGGAATGATGCAGCACCTGGGCGCGCGCCTGCTCAGGGTCGAAACCGGGTTGTGCGAGGTGGCGCTGCCCTACGATGCGCGCGTGACGCAGCAGCAGGGCGGCTTCCACGGCGGCGCGGTGGGCGCGCTGGCGGACATTGCCGGCGGCTATGCCGCGCTGAGCGTCGCACCCGAGGGCATGGAGGTGGTCACCGTGGAATACAAGATCAATTTCCTGGCGGCTTTTCAGGGCGGAGAGATCCGTGCCACCGGGCGCGTGACCAAAGGCGGCAAGCGCATCATCGTGTGCACGGCCGAGGTGGTGCACGTGGACGCCTCGGGCAAGGTGTCGCCGTGCGCGCTGATGCAGCAAACCCTGATGCCCGTACCCCAGACTTATTGAACCCGACCCCACCGGAGACCCACCATGAACCTTCCAGGCCTGAATTTCCAGCTGGGCGAAGACATTGACGCCCTGCGCGACGCCGTGCGGGCGTTTGCCGAGGCCGAGATTGCGCCGCGCGCGGCCGACATTGACCGCAGCGACCAGTTCCCAATGGACCTGTGGCGCAAGATGGGCGAGCTGGGCGTGCTGGGCATCACCGTGCCCGATGAACTTGGCGGCGCCGGTATGGGCTACCTCGCGCACATGATCGCCATGGAAGAAATCTCGCGCGCCAGCGCGTCGGTGGGCTTGAGCTACGGCGCGCACAGCAACCTGTGCGTGAACCAGATCAAGCGCAACGGCTCGGACGAGCAACGCCGGAAGTACCTGCCCAAGCTCATCAGCGGTGAGCACGTGGGCGCGCTGGCCATGAGCGAGCCCGGCGCCGGCTCCGACGTGATCAGCATGAAGCTCAAGGCCGAGGACAAAGGCGGCTACTACCTGCTCAACGGCAGCAAGATGTGGATCACCAACGGCCCCGACGCCGACACCATGGTGGTGTATGCCAA
>JANOBJ010000370.1:0-4252 GCA_031411575.1 Betaproteobacteria bacterium
GCATCGCCACGTTGCCGATCTCGATGCGGTCCTGCGGTCGCTTGGGGCCGGCCAGGCTGGGCGTGACGGCGCTCCGATCGAGCGTGACCACCTGCGAGTAGGCGATGTCGTTGAAAGAGTGCGAGGCGTCCGCCGTGCCTGGCACGCCAAACAGCCCCTGCGCCTTGAAGTAGCCCTCAAAGGCTTCGATCTCGGCGTCGGTGCGGCCGGTGCCGCGGAAGTAGGCGATCGTCTTCTCGTCGACCGGGAAGAAGCCCATCGTGGCGCCGTATTCGGGCGCCATGTTGGCAATGGTGGCGCGGTCGGGCACGGTGAGCGAGCGCGTGCCCTCGCCGTAGAACTCGACAAACTTGCCCACCACCTTGTGCTGCCGCAGGATCTCGGTGACGGTGAGCACGAGGTCGGTGGCGGTCACGCCTTCGCGCAGGCGACCGGTGAGTTCCATGCCCACCACGTCGGGCGTCAGGAAGTACACCGGCTGGCCCAGCATGGCGGCCTCGGCCTCGATGCCGCCCACCCCCCAGGCCACCACACCCACACCGTTGATCATGGTGGTGTGGCTGTCGGTGCCGACCAATGAGTCGGGGTAGTAGACGCCGTCGCGCGCCTGGTACACCCCGCGCGCCAGAAACTCCAGGTTGACCTGGTGCACGATGCCAAAGCCCGGCGGCACCACGCCAAAGGTGTCAAACGCCTGCATGCCCCATTTCATGAACTCGTAGCGTTCGCGGTTGCGCTGGAACTCGAGCTTCATGTTGAGATCGAGCGAATCCTTGGCGCCATAGTGGTCCACCATCACCGAGTGATCGACCACCAGATCGACTGGCACCAGCGGCTCGATCTTGCGCGGATCGTGGCCCAGCTTGACCGCGGTGCTGCGCATGGCGGCCAGGTCGGCCAGCAGCGGCACGCCGGTGAAGTCCTGCAGCACCACGCGCGCCACGGTGAACGGGATTTCATCGGTGCGGGCGGCGTTGGGCTCCCAGTTGGCCAGCCGCTCGACATGGTCAATCGTGACCTTCTGGCCGTCGCAGTGGCGCAGCACCGATTCGAGCACGATGCGCAGCGACACCGGCAGCCGATGGATGTTGGGGTACTGGCGCGACAGCGCGGGCAGCGAGTAAAAATCGCCCCAGACGCCCGAGGCGGTCTTGAACTGCTTGCGCAGGTGGGCAAAGGCGTGCGGGCGCGTGGCTTCGGCAAGGGCAGACATGGCAGGCTCCAGAGGCGCGAAAGCGTCGGATGACCATCATTGTGGACTTGCCCCCGTTTCACCACAACATCCCGGGATATCCGCGCCAGAAGCTGTCTGGCTGCTGAACGGTCGCGTGTTTATTGCTAGCACTTTTATAGCAAACTATGACCAGGGGACGACCACATTCGGCTGTTTTGACCAAAAAATCAGGCTTGTGACGCTGCCAGCCCGCCCGCGTGGCACGAGGCTTGCAAATCCCGGCGCATGCTGAACGGTTTCACCCCGCCCCACCGCTTTTTGCCCTACCTGAGCTGGGACGCCATCGCGGGCCTGCCCGACCGCGCCAACACCGTCATCGTGCTGCCGGTGGGCGCCATCGAGCAGCATGGCCCGCACCTGCCCTGCGCGGTCGACGCGCTGATCGCGGCCGGCGTGGTGGGGCATGCGCTGGCCCGGTTGCCGGCGGACATTCCGGCGTTTGCGCTGGCGCCGGTGGTGTATGGCAAGAGCGACGAGCACCTGCACTTTCCCGGCACCATGACGATCGACGGCGCGACGCTGCTGGGCACCATCACCGACATCGGTGAATCGGTCTACCGCAGCGGCTTTCGCAAGTTGCTCATCGTCAATGGCCACGGCGGCCAGCCGCAGGTGATGGAGATGGCAGCGCGCGAGCTGCGGCTGCGCCACGGCGACTACGTGGTCGTGCCGCACTTCACCTGGCGCGTGCCGCACGTGGCCGGCCAGTACATGAGCGAACGCGAGCGCCGCGTGTCGATGCACGCGGGTCACGCCGAGACCGCCATCATCCTGGCGCTGGCGCCCGAGACCGTGCGCATGGACCGCGCCGCCGCCAACTACGCACCCGACTTTGACTGCCCCACCCTGAGTGCCGATGGCCGGCCCGCTGCCGCCTGGACGGCGCGCGACTTCGGGCCTTCCGGCGTGATCGGCGACCCGACCGGCGCCACTGCCGAGCAGGGCCACGCCATCCTTGATTCGCTGGCGACCAGCTGGAGCCGCGCCATTGGTGAGCTGCACGTCCTGAAATGGGTCGAAAGAACCCAGAACACGTGGGGTCGCTCGCACCAGGATGGTGATATCCAGGGTCGTCCCTGAGATGCCATGCACCGCAACGGGCCAGACGCCACCCGCGCGCACTGGCACAGCCTTTGCAAAACCATTGGCGCTGTTCCCTTTCCCCTGTTCGCCCGCGCAGGCCCTGCGCGCCTACCCCAAGGAGTTTTCATGAAACGTTCACTGTCTTCGGTCATGGTTGCCGCCGGCCTGAGCCTGGCCGCCCTCGGCGCGCAGGCCCAGGAAAAATTCACCTACCTCACCAACTGGTACGCCCAGGCCGAGCACGGCGGCTTCTACCAGGCGCTGGCCAACGGCCTGTACAAGAAGGAAGGACTGGACGTCACCATCAAGATGGGCGGCCCGCAGGTCAATATCATGCAGCTCATGTCGGCCGGCCAGGCCGATTGCGTGATGGGCTACGACACCCAGACCATGAAGATGTGGGAGCAGGGCATCCAGGCCGTCACGGTGGCCGCCGCCTTCCAGAAGGACCCGCAGGTCATCATCGCCCACCCCGAGGTCAAGAAGATCGAGGAGCTCAAGGGCAAGACCATCCTGATCTCCAGCGCGGCCAACACCACCTACTGGCCGTGGCTCAAGGCGACTTACGGCTTCACCGACGCGATGAGCCGGCCCTACACCTTCAACATCCAGCCGTTCCTGGCCGACAAGGGCCTGGCGCAGCAGGGCTACCTGTCCAGCGAGCCGTACGCCATCGAGCAGGCCGCCAAGTTCAAGCCGACCGTCTTCCTGCTGTCCGACCTGGGCTGGCCCCAGTACTCGACCACCATCGTCTGTCTGGAAAAAACGGTGAAGGAAAAACCCAAGGCCGTTGCCGCCTTCGTCAAAGCCAGCATGGAAGGCTGGAAGAGCTACCTGGGCGCTGACCCGTCGCCGGCCAACGCGCTGATCAAGAAAGACAACCCCAACATGGCGGATGACAAGATCGCCCACGGCATCGCGATGCTCAAGGCAACCGGCATGGTCTCGGGTGGCGACGCCGCCAAAATGGGCGTGGGCGTCATCACCGATGCACGCATGAAGCAGGTGTACGACATGATGGTGACCAACAAGCTGCTCGACCCGACCAAGGTCGACGTGAGCAGAACCTACACCACGCAGTTCGTCAAAGACCTCAAAATCATGCCCTGATGGCCCCCATGCTGCAGCGACGCGCGCTACCGGTAATTGATCTCACGGCGTCACTGCAGCCGGACGCGGGTGCGCGCGCCCTCACCGCAGACCTGACTGCCGCGCGCATCGACCAGGCCTGTCGCCAGCACGGCTTCTTCTACATCAGCGGCCACGGCATCGCGCAGGCCCGCATCGATGACGCGTATGCCGCATCGCGCGCTTTTTTTGCACTGCCGGAAGACACCAAGGACCGCTGGCACATCCGGCATTCAAACATCAAGCGCGGCTTCGACCCGGTCGGCTGGCAGTCGCTCGACCCGGGCCGGCCGCACGACCTGAAGGAGAGCTTCTACCTCGGCGTGGACCGGCCGCCGCACGATCCGCTGGTGCTGGCCGGAACTCCGAACCATGGCCCCAATCAGTGGCCAGACGGACCGCTGGTACCGGGTTTTCGCTACGCGATGGAAGCCTATGCGGCGGCGCTGGATGGCTTGTCGCGCCACCTGATGGGCCTGCTGGCCATCGGGCTTGGCCTGGACGCCCGCTACTTTGATGCCTGCCTGCGCGACCCGATGCCGGTGCTGCGCCTGCTGCACTACCCGCCGCAACCCCCGGCGCTGCCGGACGGCCAGCTGGGCTGCGGCGCCCACACCGACTGGGGCGGCATCACGCTGCTGGCGCAGGATGCAGCCGGCGGCCTGCAGGTGCAGGCCGATGATGGCGAATGGATTGACGCACCGCCAATCCCGGGCACCTTGGTCGTCAACCTGGGCGACATGATGGCGCGCTGGACCAATGACCGCTACCGCTCCACGCTGCACCGCGTGACGCAGCCGCAGGCCG
>JANOBJ010000371.1:0-13599 GCA_031411575.1 Betaproteobacteria bacterium
AAGGGGATGTCTTCGCCGGTGAACCACAGCACCGAGTTGGTGGCCGATTTGCGCGATGAACCGGTGCCGACCACGTCGCCCACGTAGGCCACCAGGTTGCCCTTGGCCCGCAGCGCCTCGATGAATTTGACCGGGCCGCGCTTGCCGTCTTCTTCAGGGGTGACACCGGGGCGCGCGTTCTTGTGCATGGCCAACGCATGCAGCGGGATGTCGGGGCGGCTCCAGGCGTCGGGCGCGGGCGACAGGTCGTCGGTGTTGATCTCGCCCGCTACCTTGAAGACGGTGAGCGTGATCGATTCAGGCACCGTGGGGCGCGAGGTGAACCACTCGGCGTCGGCCCAGCTCTGCAGCACGCCCTTGGCATGCGCGTTGCCCTTGTCGGCCTTGTCTTTGACGTCGTGGAACTGGTCAAACATCAGCAGAGTTTTCTTCAGGCCCTCGGCCGCCACCGCCGCCACGGCCGCGTCGTCCAGCAGGTCGATCAGCGGCGTGAGGTTGTAGCCGCCCAGCATGGTGCCCAGCAACTCGGTGGCCTTCGCGCGGCTGATGAGCGTGCAGGTTTCGGTGCTATGCGCCACGGCGGCCAGGTAGCTGGCCTTGACCTTGGCGGCGTCGTCCACGCCGGCCGGCACGCGGTGCGTGATCAGGTCCACCAGGGTCTTGTCTTCACCGGCGGGCGGGTTCTTGAGCAGCTCGATCAGCTCGCCCGTCTGTTTGGCCGACAGCGGCAGCGGCGGAATGCCCAAGGCGGCGCGTTCTGCCACGTGGGCTCGGTAGGTCTGCAAAAAGGTGGACGACATGCGGGAGTTCTCCTGGGTCAAATCAAAAATCGTGTGCCATCGGGCGCGGTCGGGTGAAATCGGTGCCAGGGGTCAAACTTCGAGCCAAATAGGCCTCTGGTCCTCTTCGGCTGGTCATTATTAGCTATATTTTTAATAGCGTTCTGGCTGCCGGCCCGCGCCTTTATTTCTTTTCCGTTGCCGGGGAATCAAGCAAGCTTGGTGCCGGGTTTTTCTTCAGCGCCTCGGCCACGGCGGCCTGGGCCGGGTTGGCGCACTCGTCGGCCACCCGCTTGCCGAGCTTCTGGTCCATCAGCATCGACTTGTTGGCCAGTTGCAGCCAGACGGCCCCGGCGCGCTTGTCTTCCAGGCGGATGGCGCCAGTGGTGGTCTCGACCGGGAACATGCGGTAGCGCAGCTTGCCGGTCTGCACGTCAAAGTAGCCAGGCGCCTTGGTGTCGGCGGTCAGCTCCACAAACGCACCCAGTTCGCATGGCAGGCGGCCAATGTGCACCCGCTCGGCAATGGAGAGTTCGGCGGGCGAGAGCGCAGCCTCGGCCGCGATGATGCCGGTGGCCATCTGGTTGGCGGTGCTCTTGGCCTCGACGCGGCTCGTGGACGACGATGCTTTGGCGGCAGGCTTGGCCTTTGGCTTTGCGGCCGCCTTGGCCGCTGGTTTGTCGGCGGCAGCGGTCTGCGCCAATGCCACCGCGGGCATCAGCAGCAGGGCCAGGCAGGTGGCGGTCAGTCGGTTCATGGGGGTCTCCATTCGGGTCATGGTTGTGGGGCCGTCAGCGCGAGGCCGGATGTTCGGCCTGGCGACTGGGGAAATAGGCCTGCATCTCGCTTGGCAGCGGTCTGCCGGTCTGGTGCGCGCGCTCCAGCACCGTCCAGTAGTAGCGGTAACTCGCGCGGTCATGCAATTTACCGTCAAACGAGATCGGCGCCCAGTTGGCGCGCACCGCTTCGGTAATCAAATGTGACGCGGTCTGGATCTCGTGCTCGGCCGGCGCCATGGCCGCCAGGATCGGGCGGATCTGGCTCGGGTGGATGCTCCACATGCGGGTGTAGCCAAATTCGCGCGCGGCGCGCTGCGCCGCCGCCTGCATCGCGGCCGTGTCGCTGAACTCGGTGACCACGCAGTGCGAGGGCACCTTGCCGTGGGCATGGCAGGCCGAGGCAATCTCGAGCTTGGCGCGCGCCACCAGCGGGTGGGTGAACGGCCCGGCCGACGACATGCCGTCCGACGGGATGGCGCCGCCATGCGCCGACACAAAATCCATCAGGCCGAAGCTGAGCGACTGCACCCGCGGGTGCGCCGCGATCTCGAACGCACGGTGCACGGCGGCCGGCGATTCAATCAAAACTTGTAGCGGTAAATGACCAGCTGATGCGGACTTGAGGGCGTTTTCGGCACGAATTACGTCGCCGACCGACTCCACCTTGGGAACCATGATGTGGGTCAGCCGGTGACCGGCCTGGCTGGCGATCAGCGCGATGTCGGCCTCAAACGCCGGGTGGTCGACCGGGTGCACGCGCACCGCCACGCGCGCATCGGGCGCGGCCGCCAGCGCCAGGTTGATCACCAGCGCCGCGTGCTCGGCCTCGCCACCCACGGGTGCGCCGTCTTCGCAGTCGAGCGTGACGTCGAACACACAGGCGCCGAACTCTTGCGTCATCTCGGCCTGCAGCTGCAGGCTTTTCTTCATCCGCGCCTCGACGCCGCTGTAGTGGTCGCAGACGGGGAGGGACAAGGCGCCCGCTTGGGCGCCGAGGAGCACGTCGCGCGGATGGTTCACGTCAGGCAACCGCTGTGCGGCCACCGCACGCCCATTCGTGGGCCGCCGCGGAACCGGCTTGGCCGGGCCGCTGGCGGCGCCCCCTGGAGGGGGAGGCGCCGGAGGCGCTTCGGGGGTGGGTCATGTCACAGCAGGTGCTTGACGCCGTCTTGCTCGCCCTGCAGCTCGGCCAGCGTCTTGTTGATGCATTCCTGGCTGAAGGCGTCGATCGGCAGGTTTTCAACCAGCTTGTACTCGCCGCCTTCACAGGTGACGGGGAAGCCGAACATCACGTCCTTCGGGATGCCGTATTGCCCATCCGACGGGATGCCCATGGTGACCCATTTGCCGTTGGTGCCCAGCGCCCAGTCGCGCATGTGGTCGATGGCGGCGTTGGCGGCCGAGGCAGCCGACGACAGGCCGCGCGCCTCGATGATGGCGGCGCCGCGCTTGCCGACCGTGGGCAGGAACACGTTGGCGTTCCAGACCTGGTCGTTGATCATGGTGGCCACGCTGGTGCCGTTGATGGTGGCAAAGCGGTAATCGGCGTACATGGTGGGCGAGTGGTTGCCCCAGACGCAGAGTTTTTCGATGTCGGCCACGGCCTTGCCGGTCTTGGCGGCGATCTGGCTCAGGGCGCGGTTGTGGTCCAGCCGCAGCATGGCGGTGAAGTTCTTGCGCGGCAGGTCGGGCGCGCTCTTCATGGCGATGTAGGCGTTGGTGTTGGCCGGGTTGCCCACCACCAGCACCCGCACGTTGCGGCTGGCCACGGCGTTCAGCGCCTTGCCCTGGGCCGTGAAGATCTGGCCGTTGATCGACAGCAGCTCGGCGCGCTCCATGCCGGCCTTGCGCGGCATCGAACCGACCAGCAGCGCGTAGTCGGTGTCCTTGAAGGCGGTCATCGGGTCACTGTGGGCTTCCATGCCGACCAGCAGCGGAAAAGCGCAGTCTTCGAGCTCCATCATCACGCCCTTGAGCGCTTTTTGCGGGCCTTCGACCGGCACTTCGAGCAGTTGCAGGATCACGGGCTGGTCTTTGCCCAGCATCTCGCCGGAAGCAATGCGAAACAGCAGGGCGTAACCAATTTGACCTGCGGCGCCGGTGACGGCAACGCGGACGGGCTTCTTGCTCATGGGGAATCTCCAGGAAGTGGGTAAAACGGGTGTCGTTGGCCACTTCGCGGGGTGCGCACATCCTGTGCACGAAAGACGGGCGAAGCGGTGCGGGACAGCCTTGAAGTGTACCCGCGAAAACCCTGATTCGTCAATTTGTCTTATGTCTTATATAAGATATGATTTCAGCGATTCAAGCGCGACCACCATGGCCTCCACCACCCCCCTGCCGCCCGACGCCGACATGCCTGCCAGCGAGCTGCCGGCGCCGGCTTTCAGCCCGCTGTACCAGCAGATCAAGGGCCTGATCCTGCAAAGCCTGCAGACCGGCGAATGGAAGCCGGGCGAGGCCATCCCGAGCGAGATGGACCTCGCCGCGCGCTACCGCGTGAGCCAGGGCACGGTGCGCAAGGCGATCGACGAACTGGCCGCCGACAACCTGGTGATCCGGCGCCAGGGCAAGGGCACCTTCGTGGCGACCCATGCCGAACACCATGTCCAATACCGCTTCCTCAAACTCATTCCCGACAGTGGCGACATCAGCCATGAAGGCCCGGCCCAGCGCGACGTGATCGAATGCCGGCGCCTGCGTGCCAGTGCTGACGTGGCGCGCGCGCTGGCGTTGCGCTCGGGCGACGCGGTGATGCAGGTACGCCGCGTGCTGTCGTTTGTCGGCGTGCCCACCATCCTGGAAGACCTGTGGCTGCCCGGCGGCCCGTTCAAGGGCCTGAGCGCCGAGCAGATGGCCGGCTACAACGGCCCGACCTATGCGATGTTTGAGCTGGATTTCGGCGTGCGGATGGTGCGCGCCGAAGAAAAAATCCGCGCCGTGTCGGCCGACGAGGCCCAGGCCGCTCTGCTGCAGGTAGCCGCCGGGACGCCGCTGCTGAGCGTGGAACGCATCGCCTACACCTACAACGACGTGCCCATGGAGCTGCGCCGCGGCCTGTACCGCACCGATACGCACCACTACCACAACCAACTCAACTGAAGCCAGCGGCCGGGGCGCACAAAGCACCTGCAGCCGCACACCCGACCCCGTTTCTCTAGAATGCCTGCAATGTCCGCGTCAGTTTGCTGCGTTGCAATAGAATTTTGGCTGGCGCGACATCTCCGAATTACAACGAAGTTACATCCAGGAACTCCACCCCATGACCGAGCTCGCCAAGAAGCGGCCTGAATTCCGCAACATCAACGCCTTCAAGGACCTGACGACCTACCGCATGACAGCGGCCGCGTGGGTGTCGATCCTGCACCGGGCCAGCGGCGCGGTGATGTTCCTGCTGCTGCCGTTCATCATCTGGATGTTCGACACCTCGGTGTCGTCCGAAATTTCGTTCGCCCGATTCAAGGCCGCGTTCAACGTGGGCCTGCTCGGTCTGCCGGGCTTCATCTGGAAGCTGGTGGCACTGGCGCTGCTCTGGGCCTTTTTGCACCACCTGATCGCCGGCCTGCGCCACCTGTATATGGAAGTCACGCACAAGCTCACCAAGGAGTTCGGCCGATCGTCCGCCATCACCACGCTGGTGCTGAGCCTGGGCCTGACGCTCGTGCTGGGCGCCAAGCTGTTTGGCATTTATTGAATCTGGCCAGGAAAACTGAACATGTCTGTCAATTACGGCTCCAAACGCATCGTTGTCGGCGCGCACTACGGGGTGCGCGACTGGCTCAGCCAGGGCGTCACCGCAGCGCTCATGGCCCTGTTCACCTTCATCGTGCTGGCCCAGGTGATGTTCACCCGCGGCCCGATCGGTTATGACCAGTGGGCCGGCATCTTTGCCGCCCAGTGGATGAAGGTGCTGACCTTCGTCGTCATCATTGCGCTGCTCTACCACGTGTGGGTAGGCGTTCGCAATATCTTCATGGACTATGTCCAGCCGGTTGCCCTGCGTTTGACGCTGCAAGTGTTGTCCATCGTCTGGCTCGTGGGGTGCGCGGGCTGGGCGATTCAAGTTCTCTGGAGGCTGTAACTCAATGGCTTATTCGTCTGCTGACATTGCCAAGCGCAAGTTCGACGTCGTGATCATCGGTGCCGGCGGCTCGGGCATGCGCGCGTCGCTGCAACTGGCGCGCGCCGGGCTGAACGTGGCGGTGCTGTCCAAGGTGTTCCCTACCCGCTCGCATACCGTGGCGGCGCAGGGCGGCATTGGCGCCGCCCTTGGCAACATGAACGAGGACAACTGGCACTACCACTTTTATGACACGGTCAAGGGGTCGGATTGGCTGGGCGACCAGGACGCGATCGAGTTCATGTGCCGCGAAGCCCCCAAGGTCGTCTATGACCTGGAACACATGGGCATGCCGTTTGACCGCAACCCCGACGGCACCATTTACCAGCGCCCGTTTGGCGGCCACACCGCCAACTACGGCGAAAAAGCGGTTGAGCGCGCCTGCGCCGCGGCCGACCGCACCGGCCACGCCATGCTGCATACGCTCTACCAGCAAAACGTCAAGGCCAAGACCAGCTTCTTTGTCGAGTGGATGGCGCTCGATATGATCCGCGACGCCGATGGCGACGTGGTGGGCGTCACCGCGCTCGAGATGGAAACCGGCGACCTGCACATCCTGGAAGCCAAGACCACGCTGCTGGCTACCGGCGGGGCAGGACGCATTTTTGCCGCGTCGACCAATGCCTTCATCAACACCGGCGATGGCCTGGGGCTGGCGGCGCGCGCCGGCATCCCACTGGAAGACATGGAGTTCTGGCAGTTTCACCCGACCGGCGTGGCCGGTGCCGGCGTGCTGCTGACCGAAGGCTGCCGTGGCGAAGGCGCGATCTTGCTGAACAGCAATGGCGAGCGCTTCATGGAGCGCTATGCGCCCACGCTGAAAGACCTGGCGCCGCGCGATTTCGTGTCGCGCTCGATGGACCAGGAAATCAAGGAAGGGCGTGGCTGCGGCCCCAACAAGGACTACGTGCTGCTCAAGCTCGACCACCTGGGCGCCGAGACCATCATGAAGCGCCTGCCCTCGGTCTACGAGATCGGTCACAACTTCGCCAACGTGGACATCACCAAAGAGCCCATCCCCGTGGTGCCCACCATCCATTACCAGATGGGCGGCATCCCGACCAATGTGAACGGCCAGGTGGTGGTGCAACAGGGCGATGTGCACAACGCGGTGGTGAACGGCCTGTACGCGGTGGGCGAATGCTCCTGCGTGAGCGTGCACGGCGCCAACCGGCTGGGCACCAACTCGCTGCTTGACCTGCTCGTGTTCGGCCGCGCGGCGGGCAACCACATTGTCGAATTCCACAACAAGAACAAGGCCCACAAGCCCTTGCCAGCCGACGCCGCCGACCGCACGCTGGAGCGCCTTAACCGCCTGGACAACGCGACCAGCGGCGAGTACGCACAGGACGTGGCCAACGACATCCGCGCCTCGATGCAGTTGCACGCCGGCGTGTTCCGCACGCAAGCCAGCATGGACGAGGGCGTGGGCAAGATCGCCGCCCTGCGCGAGCGCGTGAAGGCCATCGACCTGAAAGACAAGTCCAAGGTGTTCAACACCGCGCGCATCGAGGCGCTGGAAGTCGAGAACCTGATCGAGGCGGCCGAGGCCACCATGGTGTCAGCCGCGGCGCGCCATGAAAGCCGCGGCGCGCACACCGTCAACGACTACAGCGATTCGCCCGAGCACCCCAACGGCCGCAACGACACCGACTGGCACAAGCACACGCTGTGGTACAGCGAAGGCAACCGCCTGTCGTACAAGCCGGTCCAGATGAAGCCGCTGACCGTGGCGTCTGTCGAGCTCAAAGTCCGTACCTTCTAAGCAGCACCGGAGAACCCACCCCATGACGATGCGCACATTCCAGATCTATCGCTACGACCCGGACAAGGACGCCAAGCCCTACATGCAGACCGTGAAGGTCGAGCTGGATGGCAGCGAGCGCATGCTGCTCGACGCGCTGATGAAACTCAAAAGCCAGGACCCGACCATCACCTTCCGCCGCTCATGCCGCGAGGGCGTGTGCGGCTCCGACGCGATGAACATCAATGGCAAGAACGGCCTGGCGTGCCTGACCAACATGCGCACGCTGAAAGACCCGATCATCCTCAAGCCGCTGCCCGGCCTGCCCGTGATCCGCGACCTGATCGTGGACATGACGCAGTTTTTCAAGCAGTACAACTCGATCAAGCCCTATCTGGTGAACGACACCGTGCCGCCCGAGAAAGAGCGCCTGCAAAGCCCCGAGGAGCGCGACGAGCTGAATGGCCTGTACGAGTGCATTCTGTGCGCCAGCTGCTCCACCAGCTGCCCGAGCTTCTGGTGGAACCCGGACAAGTTTGTCGGCCCAGCAGGCCTGCTGCAGGCCTACCGCTTCATTGCCGACAGCCGCGACCACGACACCGCCGCCCGACTCGACAACCTGGAAGACCCATACCGGCTGTTTCGCTGCCACACCATCATGAACTGCGTCGATGTCTGCCCCAAGGGCCTGAACCCGACTCGGGCCATCGGCAAGATCAAGGAAATGATGGTGCTCAGAACGATCTGATATGACCCCCACGCTCGTCACACCGTGTACTTCGCTGCCCCCCGAGGGGTCCGCGGCCGCCTCGGGGGCGGCCCAGCGCCGGCCTGTGCACGACGAACGGGTAGGTGAACGCGAGCTGAGCAAGCTGCGCTGGCGCTGCCGCCGCGGCCTGCTCGAGAATGACCTGTTCATCGAGAAGTTTTTCGCGCGCTACAGCGACAGTCTGACGACCCACCAGGCCCAGGGGCTCAACGCACTGATGGAATTGGCAGACAACGACCTGCTGGACTTGCTGCTTCGGCGCAAGGAACCCGGGGCCGCGATGAATACACAAGAAGTACGCGACGTGCTGGGGATGCTGCGCAACTGACGGCGGCCCTCCGGGGCCCGGACGCCAGCCACAGGTCAATGGCAATTGGGCATGACGATCTCAAGGAAACCACAAAATGAAACTCGCCGATAACAAAGCCACCCTGTCGTTCAGCAACGGCAGCCCCAGCGTTGACCTGCCGGTCTACCACGGCAGCATCGGGCCGGACGTGATCGACATCCGCAAGCTGTACGCACAGACCGGCATGTTCACCTACGACCCCGGTTTCCTGTCCACGGCGGCGACCCAGTCGGCCATCACCTACATCGATGGCGACAAGGGCGAACTGCTCTACCGCGGCTACCCGATCGAGCAGCTGGCGGTGAACTGCGACTTCCTGGAAACCTGCCACCTGCTGCTGTACGGCGAGCTGCCCAACGCCAAGGGCAAGGAAGATTTCACGCATCTGGTGACGCACCACACGATGGTCAACGAGCAGATGCAGTTCTTCCTGCGCGGTTTCCGCCGCGATGCGCACCCGATGGCCATCATGACCGGGCTGGTCGGCGCGCTGTCGGCTTTCTACCATGACAGCACCGACATCAACAACCCGCAGCACCGCGAGATCGCTGCGATCCGGCTGATCGCCAAAATGCCGACGCTGGTGGCCATGGCCTACAAGTACACCATCGGCCAGCCCTACATGTACCCGAAGAACGAGCTGAGCTACGCCGGCAACTTCCTGCACATGATGTTTGCCACGCCGTGCGAGACCTACAAGGTCAGCCCGGTGCTGGAACGCGCGCTCGACCGCATCTTCATCCTGCACGCCGACCACGAGCAAAACGCCTCCACCTCCACCGTGCGCCTGTGCGGCAGCTCGGGCACCAATCCGTTTGCCGCCATCGCGGCCGGAGTGGCCTGCCTCTGGGGTCCGGCCCATGGCGGCGCCAATGAGGCCTGCCTGAACATGCTGGAAGACATCCAGAAGATGGGCGGCGTGGCCAAGGTTGGCCAGTTCATGGAGCAGGTCAAGGACAAGAACTCGGGCGTGCGCCTGATGGGCTTTGGCCACCGCGTGTACAAAAACTACGACCCCCGCGCCAAACTGATGCAGGAAACCTGCAACGAGGTGCTGACCGAGTTGGGCCTGGGCAATGACCCACTGTTCAAGCTCGCCAAGGAGCTGGAGCGCATCGCACTGGAAGACGAGTACTTTGTCTCGCGCAAGCTCTACCCCAACGTCGATTTCTATTCGGGCATTGTGCAGCGCGCCATCGGCATCCCGACCTCGCTGTTCACGGCGATCTTCGCGCTGGCCCGCACGGTGGGCTGGATTGCCCAGCTCAACGAAATGATCGGCGACCCCGAGTACAAGATCGGCCGTCCGCGCCAGCTGTTCACCGGCTCCACCAAGCGCGACGTCAAGCCGGTCGCCCAGCGCTGAGCCGACAAGGCCCAGGCGCCCCGAGCCCGCACGATGACCCCATCGGCGGGCTTTTTTCATGCCGAACCCGCACCCTGACCCATGAGATTCATCGCCACCGCCGCCGACCTGCGGGCCGCCATCGGGGCCACGCCGGCCACCGGCCCAATGCCGGCGGCTGAACCCGGATCGCCTGCCCCCACGCCCTGCCGCTGCGGCCTCGGCCCCTGCGCGGGCTGGAAAAGCATGACCGAAGACCGCTGGCCCGCCGCGCAGATGGTGCCTGTGGCCACGCTGCGCGATCCGGAGGCCTATGAGCCGACGTTTGAGGAACACCACCCCGGCGGCACGCGCTACGACTCGCCCGACGCGCCAGTGGCGGTGCGCTTTTTCCCCTACAACCGCTGCGAGGTCTGGCGCTGCGCCGCCTGCCAGCGCCACTTGCTGCGCTACACCGAGTTCGGCGGCTATTACGTGGACCACCGGGTGCGCGCGCTGGCAGCCGGCCAGATCGTGGACGATTGAGAACCGGCTTTTAATTTGCTATTCGTTTAATAGCACACAATGACCATCCGACAAGGACCTGTGGCCGAAAAGGCTGGAAAATCGGGTCTGTACACCGTTTTGGACGCCGCCTCGACCACCCGGATCGCACCCGGCCGCGCCACGGCATAAAATCAAAGACCGCCCGAGGAATAAGCACCATGGAAAGCCTGACTACGCCGGCCCGTACGCTGTACGACAAGATCTGGGACGAACACGTCGTCCACACCGAAGAGGATGGCACCGCCACGCTCTACATCGACCGCCATCTGGTGCACGAAGTCACCAGCCCGCAGGCCTACGAAGGGCTGCGCCAGGCTGGCCGCAAGGTCTGGCGCATGAGCTCGGTGGTGGCCACGGCCGACCACAACACCCCCACCACCGGCTGGGAGCGCGGCTACGACGGCATCACCGACCCGACCAGCAAGGAGCAGGTCACCACGCTCGACAGCAACATCCAGGAGTTTGGCGCCGCGGCGTTCTTCCCGTTCCTGCACAAGCGCCAGGGCATCGTGCACGTGATCGGCCCGGAAACCGGCGCCACGCTGCCGGGCATGACGGTGGTCTGCGGCGATTCGCACACCTCCACGCATGGCGCGTTTGGCGCGCTGGCGCACGGCATCGGCACCAGCGAGGTCGAGCACGTGCTGGCCACGCAGACGCTGCTCGCCAAGAAGGCCAAGAACCTGCTGATCAGGGTCGAAGGCACCCTGCCGCGCGGATGCACCGCCAAGGACATCGTGCTGGCAATCATCGGGCGTATCGGCACGGCTGGCGGCAACGGCACCACCATCGAGTTCGCCGGTTCGGCCATCCGCGCCCTGTCGATGGAAGGCCGCATGACGGTGTGCAACATGGCGATCGAAGCCGGCGCCCGTGCGGGTCTGGTCGCGGTCGATGAGAAAACCATCGAATACGTGAAGGGTCGCCCGCTGGCGCCCGGCTACGACGCCAAGACCGGTACTTTTGTCGGCGGCGTCGAGTGGGACCAGGCGGTTGCCTACTGGAAGACACTGCAGTCCGACGCACACGCCGTGTTTGACGCCGTGGTCGAGCTGGACGCTGCTCAGATCGTGCCGCAGGTCACCTGGGGCACCTCGCCCGAGATGGTGCTGGGCATCGACGGCCGCGTGCCCGACCCCGACAAGGAAAAAGACGCCAGCAAGCGCGGTGCGATGGAACGCGCACTGGTCTACATGGACCTGCAGCCGGGCAAGGCGCTGAACGACCTGTACGTGGACAAGGTGTTCATTGGCTCGTGCACCAACAGCCGCATCGAGGACATGCGCGAAGCCGCCGCCATGGTGAAGACGCTGGGCCAGAAGGTGGCCAAAAACATCAAGGTCGCGATGGTGGTGCCGGGTTCGGGCCAGGTCAAGGCGCAGGCCGAACGCGAAGGCCTGCACGAGATCTTCAAGGCCGCCGGCTTTGAGTGGCGCGAGCCGGGCTGCTCGATGTGCCTGGCCATGAACGCCGACCGGCTGGAGCCGGGCGAGCGCTGCGCCTCGACCAGCAACCGCAACTTCGAAGGCCGCCAGGGTGCTGGCGGCCGCACGCACCTGGTTTCCCCGGCCATGGCCGCCGCCGCGGCGGTGCATGGTCATTTTGTTGATGTCCGTCAATTTGCCTGAAAGGAAAAACCGAATGAAATCGATCGCCACTCTCCTCGCTGCTGCCTTCGTGTTGGCCCTGGCTGGCTGCAACACCTTTCAGGGCATGGGCCAGGACATCCAGAAGGGCGGGCAAGTCATTGAAGACGCCGCCAAGAAAAAATGAACAAGTTCACCGTGCACAAGGGCCTGGTGGCTCCGCTGGACCGCGAGAACGTCGATACCGACGCGATCATTCCCAAGCAGTTCCTGAAGTCGATCCGCAAGACCGGCTTCGGCCAGAACCTGTTTGACGAATGGCGCTACCTGGATGCGGGCCAGCCCGGCCAGGACCCGGCCACCCGCCGGCAAAACCCGGATTTCGTGCTCAACCAGCCGCGCTACCAGCCGGGCCCCTCCGGCAGCCCCGGCGCCTCCATCCTGCTGACGCGCAAGAACTTTGGCTGCGGCTCCTCGCGCGAGCATGCGCCTTGGGCGCTTGACCAGTACGGCTTTCGCGCGATCATTGCGCCCAGCTACGCCGACATCTTTTTCAACAACTGCTTCAAGAACGGCCTGCTGCCGATCGTGCTGAGCGAGTCTCAGGTCGGCCAGCTGTTTGACGAGGTCAACGCCTTCCCGGGCTACCAGCTCACGATTGATCTGGAGCGCCAGGTGGTGGTGAAGCCGCAGGGCGAAGAGCTGCCGTTTGAGGTGCAGGCGTTTCGCAAGTACTGCCTGCTCAATGGCTTTGACGATATCGGTCTCACGCTGCGGCACAGTGACAAGATCAAGGCCTTTGAGGCCGAGCGGCTGGCGCGCAAACCGTGGCTCGCGCACACCATGGTCTCGTGAGCTTTTTTTCGGCTTTTTTGAATATAATAGTGCTCTTGTCCGCGCCCCGTGGTCATAGTGTGCTATAAATAATATAGCAATCATGAAAATCGCAGTTCTGCCGGGTGACGGCATCGGCACCGAGATCGTGGCCGAGGCCGTCAAGGTGCTGAAGGTGCTGGACCTCCGGTTCGAGATGGAGACCGCGCTGGTCGGCGGCGCCGCCTACGAGGCGCATGGCCACCCGCTGCCCGAGGCCACGCTCAAGCTCGCCAAAGACGCCGACGCCGTGCTGTTCGGCGCCGTGGGCGACTGGAAGTACGACTCGCTGGATCGCCCGCTGCGGCCCGAACAAGCCGTGCTGGGCCTGCGCAAGAACCTCGGCCTGTTCGCCAACTTCCGCCCCGCCATCTGCTATGCGGAGCTGGTCAACGCGTCCAGCCTCAAGCCCGAACTGGTGGCCGGGCTCGATATCCTGATCATCCGCGAGCTGACTGGCGACATCTACTTTGGGGCACCGCGCGGCCGCCGCGTGGCCACCGACGGGCACTTCCCCGGCGCCGAGGAAGCGTTTGACACCATGCGTTACAGCCGCCCGGAGATCGAGCGCATCGCCCACGTGGCGTTTCAGGCGGCGCGCAAGCGCGCACAAGGACGCAGCCCCGACCGGGGCCGCGGGCGCGTCACCAGCGTGGACAAGGCCAACGTGCTGGAGACGTTTCAGCTCTGGAAAGACGTGGTCACCGAG
>JANOBJ010000372.1:0-1527 GCA_031411575.1 Betaproteobacteria bacterium
GCCCGCGTCGGGGCCGACCATGTGCAGGCCGACCACGCGGTCTGGCGGTATCGACCACCAGCTTCATGAACACCCGCTCGGTGCTGTCGCTCAAGGTGTGCTTGAGTGGCTTGAAATCGGTGCGAAACACCGTCACGGCGCCGAAGGTCCTGCGCGCCTCGTCCTCGGTGTAGCCCACCGTGCTGATGTTGGGATGGGTGAACACGGCGGTGGGGATGAACTGGTAGTCCATGCGGCGCTGGCCGTTGCCAAACAGGTGGTCCACCAGCACCATCGCCTCACCCAGCGCCACCGGCGTGAGCTGCAGGCGGGCCGTCACGTCGCCCAGGGCGTACACCGAGGGCACCGAGGTGCGGTAGTGCGCGTCCACCTGAATGGCGCCGTCTTCGCCCTGCGCCACGCCGGCGGCCTCCAGTCCGAGGCCCTGCACGTGCGGCACGCGGCCGGTGGCGTACAGCACGGCATCCACGTTGAGGGTGTCGCCATCGGTCAGTTCAACCCCCAGGTGGCCGTGCGCGCGCGTGATGCGGGCCACGGTGGCGTTCAGGCGCAAGTCCACCCCGGCTTTTTTCATCTCCTCGTCGATGAAGCGGCGCACGTCGGTGTCAAACCCGCGCAGCACGGCATCGCCGCGCACGGCCAGCGTCACGCTGGCGCCTAACCCATTGAAGATCGACGCGAACTCGCAGGCGATGTAGCCGCCGCCCACCACCAGCAGCCGGTCGGGAAAGGGGTCAAGGTCGAACATCGCGTCTGACGTGACCACCCACTCGCGCCCCGGTATCTGTGGCACATGCGGCGTGCCGCCCGTGGCCAGCAGGATGTGCTCGGCGGTGAAGCGCTCGTGGCCCACCTGCACGGTGTGCGCGTCCACCAGCGTGGCCCAGGCCTCGATCACGCGCACGCCCGCGCTGTCGAGCAGCTGGCGGTAGATGCCGTTGAGCCGGGTGATTTCGCGCGCGCGCCGGGCTTTCAGCCGCGCCCAGTCGAGCCGCGGCCGGCCTGCGATCTGCCAGCCAAAGCCCGGCGCCTCGGCAAAGGCCTCGGCGTAGTGGGCGGCGTAGCTGTAGAGCTTTTTGGGGATGCAGCCCACGTTGACGCAGGTACCGCCGAGCGCGCCAGCCTCGGCCAGCGCCACACGCACCTTGGCCGGCGCGGTGCCGGCCCGGGGCATCTGCGCGGCCATGCGCGCGGCGCGCACGCCGCCGCTGCCCCCGCCAATCACAAACAGGTCGAAATCGTACCGTTCCATGAAGCGCTCCCGCAGGGTCAGCCTGCAGCGGCGACGTTACCACCGGCGCGCCGCAGGGGCTTGGCAGCCGCGCAGGCGTCGGGAGCTTTTTTATGGCCAAATATGCCTGTTGTCCACGTCCTGTGGTCATAGTTAGCTATTAAAATCATAGTAGATCATGGACTCCACTGCATCCTCGGCGCCCGGCACGGCGCTGGTCATCGGGGCTTCGGGCGGGCTCGGGACAGCATTGCTGGACGGGCTGCGGCAACGTGGCGGCCATCGCCTGGTGCGGG
>JANOBJ010000373.1:0-7461 GCA_031411575.1 Betaproteobacteria bacterium
CTTCATTGCCGAGCTGAAAAAGAGCCCCGGCAAGTATTCGTACGCCTCGTCGGGCACGGGCGGCATTGGCCACCTGCAGACCGAGCTGTGGAAAGGCCTGGCTGGCGTGTTCGTGACGCACATTCCCTACCGCGGCGCGGGGCCTGCGCTCAATGACACCGTGGCGGGTCAGGTGCCGATCATTTTTGACAATATCCCTTCGGCGCTGCCCTTCATCCAGAGCGGCAAGCTGGTGCCGATGGCCGTCGCTGCGCCGCAGCGCCTGGCCGTGTTGCCCAATGTGCCCACTTTCAAGGAACTCGGTCTGGAGCCGGTGAACCGCATGGCCTACTACGGCATCCTGGGCCCCAAAGGTCTGCCCAAGGAGGTGGTGGACAAGGTCAGCGCGGCGGCACGCAAGGCGCTGGAAGACCCGGCCGTGCGCAAGCGCATCGAAGACACCGGCTCGCTAATCGTCGCCAACACGCCCGAGCAGTTCACCGCGCAGATCGCGGCCGAGTTCGAGGTGTACAAAAAGGTGGTCGAGCAGCAGAAGCTGCGTCTGGATTGAGCGCGCGCCCGCTCGCTCCCGCCAAGCCACCCGCCGGGTGGCTTTTTCATGTTTGCTATCGTGCGAAGCCATGAACCCCGCCAGCCAGTCCTGTATTGACGATTTCCTGGACGCGCTGTGGCTGGAAGAAGGCCTGTCCAAAAACACCTTGTCGGCCTACCGGCGCGACCTGTCGCTCTACGCGGCCTGGTTGCACGCCGGGCACGCGCTGGCGCTCAACGCCACCGAGGAGAGCCACCTCAACGGCTACTTTTCGGCGCGCCACCGCGCCACGCGTGCCACCACCGCGAACCGCCGGCTCACGGTGTTCAAGCGCTACTTTCGCTGGGCGCTGCGCGAGCGGCACATCACCGCCGACCCCACGCTCAAGCTGCAGGCCGCCAGGCAACCGTTGCGTGTGCCCAAGGTGCTGAGCGAGCCGCAGGTTGAGGCCCTGCTGGCCGCGCCCGATGTCAACACCCCGCTGGGCCTGCGTGACCGGACCATGATCGAACTGATGTACGCCAGCGGCCTGCGCGTGAGCGAGCTGGTCACGCTCAAGACACTGAACGTGAGCCTGGGCGAGGGCGTGCTGCGCGTGATGGGCAAGGGCTCCAAGGAGCGGCTGGTGCCGTTTGGCGAGGTGGCGCGCGAATGGCTGGAGCGCTACCTGGCCGAGGCGCGGCCGGTGATCCTGGCCGGTCAGCAGACGCAAGACCTGTTCGTCACCGCGCGCGGCGCCGGCATGAGCCGCGTGATGTTCTGGATGATCGTTAAAAAGCAGGCGCGCACGGCCGACATCACCGCACCGCTGTCGCCCCACACCCTGCGCCACGCGTTTGCCACCCACCTGCTGAACCACGGCGCCGATCTGCGCGCGGTGCAGATGCTGCTGGGCCATGCCGATATTTCCACCACCACGATCTACACCCACGTGGCGCGCGAACGGCTCAAGGCGCTGCACGCTCAGCACCACCCGCGCGGGTAGTGGCAGTGGCCTGCGGCTAGGGGCGTGCCCGCTCCAGGAGGGCGCGCAGGGCGCCGGCCTGTGCCAGCGTGGCGCGGTAGCCGCGCTCAATCGCCATCGCGCGGTAGCTGGCCGAAGCGCCCGCGTAGTAGCCCAGGTCAGGGTGGATCAGTACATCGGCCAGCGGCGTCTGCGTGTCCACCCGCTGGCGCATCAGCCGGTCGCCCTCGCGCCAGCGCTCAGGGATGTCGGCCGGGGTGGCGTCGGCATGGGCCGAAACATCCACCGCAATCACGTAGCGGGCGCCCAGCGCGCGCGCTGCAGCCACCGGCACCGGGCTCGATTGGTCGGCATCCACATAGCGGATGCCATCGAGCGTGACCGGCGCAAAGAGTGAGGGCGTGGCGCTGGAGGCGCGGATCGCGGCCCCGAGGTCGCCGCGCGTGAAGAGCGTGGTGCTGCCGCTCGCTTCGCGGGTCGCCGCCACCGCCAGCGGCAGCGCCAGCGATTCCAGCGTGTCCACGCCGGTCTGCGCGCGCACCCAGCTGGCGTAGCGCGCGCCGCGCAGCCGCAGGCTGCCGTCCCAGGCCAGATCGGCCAGCGACAGTGCGGTCAGTTGCGCGGCGCGGCGCTCGATGTCGGCTGCGTTCAGGCCTGATGACCACAGCGCGCCGGCAAGCGCCCCGGCCGACGCGCCGACGATCGCGTCGGGGCGGATCTGCAGTTCTTCCAGCGCCTTGAGCACGCCAATATGGGCAAAGCCGCGCGGCCCTCCGGCGCCCAGCACCAGCACCAGGGGCGGTGATTGCCGCCATCCCGCGCTGGATGGGGTGGCAAGCGATGGCCCCGGCATCGGTGCCAACAGCCACGCCAGCGCGGCCAGAACCACCAACCCAATGCCGGCAGCGGCCCAACCGAGCCAGCGCCACAGTCGGCGTGTGGCCACGGGTTTCTGGAGGCTCATGCCCCCGACTCCAGCCAGGCCATCTCGGCCTCGGTGAAGCCGGCGCTGCGCCGTGCCGGCCGATTGAAGGGCGGTTTCAGGCGCGGAGCGTCGTACTGGCGCACCAGCGCGGCGTAGTGCGCCACCGGCTCCAGCCCATCGCGCGCGCAGAGCCAGCGGTACCAGTGGTTGCCGATCGCCACGTGGCCGATCTCGTCGCGCAGGATGGTGTCGAGGATGTCCACCGAGCGCAGCGCATCAGGCGTGTTGACCTTGCGCAGCTTGGTCTGGATCAGCGGTGTTGCGTCCAGCCCGCGTGCCTCCAGCGTGCGCGGCACCAGCGCCATGCGCGCGGTGATGTCGTGGCGGGTCTTGTCGGTCATTTCCCACAGGCCGTTGTGGGCGGGGAAGTCGCCGTAATCGTGGCCGTTGTCGCGCAGCTGCGCGAGCAGCAGGCTGAAGTGGTGGGCCTCCTCGGCCGCCACGCGCAGCCAGTCAAGGTAGTAGGCGCTCGGCATGCCGGAAAAGCGCCACACCGCATCCAGGGCCAGGTTGATCGCGTTGAACTCGATGTGGGCAATGGAATGGATCAGCGCGGCGCGGCCTTCGGGCGTGAAGGGCGAGCGCTTGGCGACTTCCAGATGGTTCAGCAGCAGCGGGCGGGCCGGCCGGCCGGGCAGGTCAGCCGGTTCTGGCAGAGTGCCGTCTGCTATCGAAAGTGTAGCGTGCTGTGACCACAGGGCGCGGACGAGAGCCACTTTATGTTCGATATCGGGGCTGCGCAAGGCTTCCAGCGCACGTTCACGGAGTTCCATCCCTACAATTCTAGGCTGGACGACTCCAACCGAAGCAGGAACGCAGCAATGGCAATCTATGAACTCGATGGCGTGGCGCCGCGGCAGGCGGACAGCGCGTGGGTGGCAGACAGCGCGCAGGTGATGGGCAATGTGGTGCTGGCCGACGATTCGAGCGTCTGGTTCCACGCCGTGATCCGCGGCGACACCGAAACCATCACGGTCGGGCGTGGCAGCAACGTGCAGGACGGCTCGGTGCTGCACGCCGATATCGGCATGCCGCTTGTGATTGGCCAGAACGTCACCGTGGGCCACCAGGTGATGCTGCATGGCTGCACCATCGGCGACGAATCGCTGATCGGCATTGGCGCCGTGGTGCTCAATGGCGCGAAGATCGGCAAGCACTGCCTGGTGGGCGCGGGTGCGCTGGTGACCGAGGGCAAGGAGTTTCCTGACGGCTCGATGATCATCGGCAGCCCGGCCAAGGTGGTGCGTCAGCTCACGCCCGAGCAGATTGCCGGTCTCAAGATGAGTGCACAGCACTACATCGACAACGCCAGGCGCTACCGTGCCGGCTTGCACAAGATCGGCTGAGGGCACCGCGTGTCAGAACTGCATAAATTCCTGTTTGATGGCTTGCCGGTGCGCGGCATGGTGGTGCGCCTGACCGACGCCTGGAAAGAAATCCTGCGGCGGCGCCAATCCAATCACCAGACCGGCCCCTACCCGCCACAGGTGCGCGAGCTGCTGGGCGAAATGGCGGCGGCCGGCGTACTGATGCAGTCCAACATCAAGTTCAACGGGGCGCTGGTGCTGCAGATTTTTGGCGACGGCCCGGTCAAGGTGGCGGTGGTGGAGGTGCAGCCCGACCTGAGCCTGCGCGCCACCGCCAAGGTGGTGGGCGAGGTCGGCCCCGGCGCCCGCCTGAGCGAGATGGTGAACGTGAGCAACAAGGGGCGTTGCGCCATCACGCTCGATCCGAAGGACAAGTTCCCGGGCCAGCAGCCCTACCAGGGCGTGGTGCCGCTGTTTGGCGACCAGCACGAAAAGCTTGAAAAACTCAGCGACGTGCTGCAGCACTACATGCTGCAAAGCGAGCAGCTCGACACCCTGCTGGTGCTGGCCGCCAACGACGAGGTGGCGGCTGGCCTGTTGATCCAGCGCCTGCCGGTGAAGGGTGAGCGCAACCTGGCCGGGAGCCTGGTGGCGGTTGAAAACGAAGACGAAATCGGCCGCAACGAGGACTACAACCGTGTCTCGACCCTGGCCGCCAGCCTGACCCGCGAAGAACTGCTGACACTGGACGTGGACACCATCCTGCGGCGCCTGTTCTGGGACGAAAAAGTGCTGCGCTTTGCCCCGAACGAAGGCGCAAACGGGCCGCACTTTGCCTGCAGCTGCAGCCGCATCCGCGTGAGCAACATGATCCGCAGCCTCGGCCGCGAAGAGGCCGACAGCATCCTGGCCGAGCGCGGCGACATCGAGGTCAGTTGCGACTTTTGCGGCCAGCAGTACACGTTTGACGTGGTGGATGCGGCTCAGATTTTTACCGAGCCCGGCGCCCAGCCACCGGGCACCGGATTTGTGCAGTAACCGGCCCAAAAAGGGTCAACTGCGCAGGAGGCCGGTGAACAGCTTGTGCTCGCATTCCGTGTCGCTGCATTTGTCGCACGACCAGGTCTGCAGACCGTTTTTGGAGTCAAATCGCCTTGATGTCGGCGCCGGCTGGTCATAGTTTGCTATTTTATTAATAGCAAACAGGGCATTCTGCAAACGCTCCCCGTTCTGGCCGTACACCACCTGGTAGGTGATGGCCGCACTGTCCAGCGCCGCCCGGACCCGCGCATCCACCGGCTCGCGCACATGCGGGCCGTCGCGCTGCAAGCCGTCGGCCACCCACGGCAGATCAAGCCCCGTCAGCAGCGTGAGGGTGTAGCGGCGCTGGTGGGCAAGTGCGAACGGGTACAGCGACCGGTCGGCGAACAGCAGATCGCTGTACACCGCGACCATGAGCGGCGAGGTGTCGGCCAGCACGGTGTCAACGCCCGCTGTCGATGCCGCGGCATCCACCGCCGCCGCCTGGGCCTGCGCAATACCGGCCTGCTCGTCGGCGCGGGGGGTGCGGCCTGCCTGCTCGCACCAGTCGCGCAACACCTCGGCGACCGTGAGGACGCGGCGGCCGGCGCCGCGCAGGTGCGTGGCCAGGTCAGCGACCAGCCGCGTCTTGCCAGTGCTCTCGGCTCCGACGATGGCGATGCGCAGCGGTGTCGTCATGCGGTACGCGCCTGGTCGGCCTGCAGACCCAATTGGCGGCGCCAGGCCTGCCAGCCGACCACGCTGAGCCCGATGAACAGGGTGTAGAGAATCACCGTGAGCCACAGGCCCTTGTAGGCAAACAGCCCCACGCTCACCACGTTCACCACGATCCAGACCAGCCAGTTTTCAAGGTACTTGCGCCCCAGCAGGAACTGGCCGACCAGGCTGGTGGCGGTGGGAAACGCATCCCACCAGGCAACGTCGGAATCGGTGAAATTTGAGAGAAAAAGGCCGGTGGTCGGCCACAGCAGGACACAGGCAGCTATTGTTTTGAGAGCGCCCGAGCGAGACAGGCGCGCCACGCGCAGCGCGCTGCCATCGGCCCGACGGCCGCGCAGCCACTGGAACCAGCCCCACAGCGCGACCACGGCAAAGAAAATCTGCAGCCCGGCGTCGCCATAAATCCGGCTGCGCCAGAACACTGCGAAATACATCAGCGAACTGATGATTGCCAGCGGCCAACCCCAGTGGATCTCGCGGATGTTGCAGCCCACCATGGCCAGCGCGAGCACAAAGGCCACGATCTCCAGCCAGGTGGTGGGGGAGCCCCACAGCACAAACGCCTCGGCGAACAATCCTCCAGTCACTTGGCGACTTGCACGAAGATTTCGTTGGGTTTGACCATGCCCAACTCCATGCGGGCTTTTTCTTCGACCATCTCCAGGCCTTCCTTCAGGTCGCGCACCTCGGCGGCCAGCCGGTCATTGGCCAGTTGCGCCTGCTGGTTGCTGACCCGCTGCGCTTCCAGGTCCTGCTGCAACTGGCTCACCTTGGGCACGCTGCCGCGCCCGAACCACAGCTGGGCATGAAACACCGCCAGCAGCGCAATCAGCAGGGCGGGGATGGTGCGTGAGCCCATGGGTCAGCAAGCAGGCGGCGGCCGCGCTTCAGGCCCTGCTCAGCGGATGCTGTAGAACGCCTGGCGGCCGGGGTAGGTGGCGATGTCGCCCAGGTCTTCCTCGATGCGCAGCAGCTGGTTGTACTTGGCCATGCGGTCGCTGCGGCTCAACGAGCCGGTCTTGATCTGGCCGGCGTTGGTGCCCACGGCGATGTCGGCAATCGTGCTGTCCTCGGTCTCGCCGCTGCGGTGGCTGATGACGGCGGTGTAGCCCGCGCGCTTGGCCATCTCGATTGCGGCGAAGGTTTCGGTCAACGTGCCGATCTGGTTGATCTTGATCAGGATCGAGTTGGCGATTTTCCGGTCAATGCCTTCCTGCAGGATCTTGGTGTTGGTGACGAACAGGTCGTCGCCCACCAGCTGGGTGCGCTTGCCCAGGCGCTCGGTCAGCGTTTTCCAGCCGTCCCAATCGCCCTCGGCCATGCCGTCTTCGATGCTGATGATCGGGTATTTGTCGCACCAGCTCGCGAGCATGTCGGTCCACTGCTCGGCGCTCAGGGTGAGGCCGTCGCCCTCGCCGGCGAGGTGGTAAGCCTTGGTGCCGTCCGGGCCGTCCTTGTAGAACTCGCTGGCGGCGCAATCCAGGCCGATGGCGATCTGGTCGCCGGCCGTGTAGCCGGCCGCGGCGATCGCCTCCAGGATCATCTGGATCGCGGCTTCGTGGCCCGGCACGTTGGGCGCAAAGCCGCCTTCGTCGCCCACCGCCACGCTCATGCCCTTGTCGTGCAGGATTTTCTTCAGGGCGTGGAACACCTCGGCGCCATAGCGCACCGCTTCGCGGAAGCTCGGTGCGCCGATCGGAATGATCATCAGCTCCTGCAGGTCGAGGTTGTTGTTGGCGTGCGCGCCGCCGTTGATCACGTTCATCATCGGCACCGGCAGCTGCATGCCGCCCATGCCGCCGAAGTAGCGGTACAGCGGCAGGCCGGATTCTTCGGCTGCCGCGCGCGCCACCGCCATCGACACCGCCAGCATGGCGTTGGCGCCCAGGCGTGACTTGTTCTCGGTACCGTC
>JANOBJ010000374.1:0-6833 GCA_031411575.1 Betaproteobacteria bacterium
AGACGCAATTGGCCGCCAGTGGCAGTGCGGCACCATGCAGGTCGATTTTTCGATGCCCGAGCGGCTGGACGCGGAGTACGTGGGCGAGGACGGTGCCCGGCACCGCCCGGTGATGCTGCACCGCGCCATCGTGGGTAGCCTGGAGCGTTTCATCGGGATTTTGATCGAGGAACACGCCGGCGCGCTGCCAACCTGGCTGGCGCCGGTGCAGGTTTCGGTGCTCAATATCACCGATGCGCAGGCCGATTACGCCCGAAACGTAGCCAAAACGTTGCAAAATCAAGGGCTTAGAGTGAACCTTGATCTGCGCAACGAGAAAATAACGTATAAAATACGAGAGCATTCGTTGCAAAAGCTGCCGTACATCTTGGTCGTAGGCGACAAGGAGAAAGCAGCCGGCGCCGTCGCAGTGCGCGCCCGGGGCAATATTGACCTCGGTGTGATGCCCCTAGATGCGTTTATCCAGACCATCGCCGGTGGCATCGCTTCTAAAGCCTGATTTTTAATGAAAACATGCTTTGGTCCGCGTGGATTGGTCGGCTTTAGCTATCATTTTGATAGTAATTGAATTTGAAGGATTTGAACCATCGCTACTGAATTTCGTGACCGCCGTCACCGCGAAGAACGCAAACACCGCCTGAACCGGGAAATCCTGGCGCCTGAAGTCCGGCTTTCCGGACCTGAAAACGAACCACTGGGTGTGGTCAGCCTCGCAGAAGCCCTGCGCATGGCTGGCGAGCTGGATGTGGACCTGGTTGAAATTGCTGCCACGGCGAACCCGCCGGTCTGTCGTCTGATGGACTACGGCAAGTTCAAGTACCAGGAGCAGAAAAAGGCGGCGGAGGCGAAAGCCAAGCAGACGGTCATCGAAATCAAGGAAGTGAAGTTCCGCCCGGGCACCGATGACGGTGACTACAACATCAAGATGCGCAATATCCGGCGCTTCCTGGCAGAGGGCGACAAATGCAAGATCACGCTGCGCTTTCGGGGCCGCGAGATCACGCACCAGGAGATCGGAATGGCCTTGCTCAACCGCATTCGCGACGAGCTGGCTGATTTGATCGTCGTCGAGCAGTTTCCCAAGCTCGAAGGCCGGCAGATGATCATGATGATCGCGCCCGGCAAGAAAAAGCCGGGTGGCGCTGCCAAACCGGCTGCTGAAGCGGCTCCGGCTGCGACGGCATAAGAAAACCGTAGTCCGCCGGTTGGTCGCCGGCGGATTGCAGGCGGTGAGCCGCAAGGCTTGCCAAAACGTGGCGGGTTTTTGACTCGCCGCAAAAGTGGCGGGTTTTTGACTCGCCGCAAAAGGGGCAGGTTTCAAACTCGCCACAAAAGTGGCAGGTTTCAAACTCGCCACAAAAGTGGCAGGTTTCAAACTCGCCACAAAAGTGGCTCGGGGCCATCAAGGCTGCATGGAGTATGCAGACGCCTCACGAGCACAACGAAGAAGGAGCATTCACATGCCCAAAATGAAGACCAAGAGCAGCGCGAAGAAGCGTTTTCGCGTTCGTCCCGGTGGCACCGTCAAGCGCGGTCAAGCCTTCAAGCGTCACATCCTGACCAAGAAGACCACCAAGAACAAGCGCCACCTGCGGGGTTCGGTGTCGGTTCATGAGACCAATATGGTTTCCATGGCCGCCATGCTGCCCGGCATGGGCATTTGATCAACCGACGAACTGAAGGAGCACACACATGCCTCGCGTCAAACGTGGTGTAACGGCACGCGCCCGTCACAAAAAAGTTCTGGCTCTGGCCAAAGGTTTCCGCGGCCGCCGCGGCAATGTCTTCCGCATCGCCAAAGAAGCGGTGATGAAGGCGGGGCAATATGCCTACCGCGACCGCCGCGCCAAAAAGCGCGTCTTCCGTCAGCTGTGGATTGCCCGAATTAACGCCTCTGCGCGTGAATGCGGCCTGACCTACAGCCAGTTCGCCAATGGCCTGAAGAAGGCCGCCATCGAGATCGACCGCAAAGTGCTGGCAGACATTGCCGTGCACGACAAGGCCGCTTTTGCTGGCATCGTGGAGCAGGTCAAAGCCAAACTGGCCGCTTGATTCACGGGCTGCGCTATTCCCCCGGGGTAGCGCAGCGCGAAGTAAAGCAAAGGGGTTGAGGCTTGCGAAGGCTTCAATCCCTTTTTTATTCCGCAGCGACAACTGTTAAGCCATGAACGAACTGGACGCCATCGTCGATGCCGCGCGCGCGGGTTTTGCGCAGGCCGCTACCCCGGCCGACCTGGAGAACGCGAAGGCGCAGTACCTGGGCAAGGCCGGCCGCATCACCGAACTGATGAAGGGCATGGCGGCACTGAGCGTGGACGAGAAGAAGACGCGCGGCGCGGCCATCAACTCTGCGAAGCAGGCGATTGAGGCCGCACTCAATGCACGCCGGCAGGCGCTGGCCGATGCCGAGCTCGAAACCCAGCTCAAGGCCGAAGCCCTGGATGTGACCTTGCCCGGACGCGTCCGCGGCGGTGGCGGCCTTCATCCCGTCAGCCTCACGATGGAGCGCATCGAGCAGATCTTTGCGAGTATGGGTTTTGATGTGGCCGACGGTCCCGAGATCGAGACCGACTGGCACAGCTTCACCTCGCTCAACAACCCGCCCAACCACCCCGCGCGCTCGATGCAGGACACGTTTTACGTCGACATCAAGGGTGAGGATGGCATTCCCTACAATCTGCGTCCGCACACCAGCCCGATGCAGGTGCGCTACGCCCACCAGCACATCAAGAAGCACGCGCAAGCCGTCAAGCTCGCAGGGGAAGGCAAGACAACTGAGCTGTCGCTGCCCGAGATTCGCGTCATTGCGCCAGGCCGTACCTACCGTGTGGACAGCGACGCCACGCATTCACCAATGTTCCACCAGTGCGAAGGCCTGTGGCTGGGCGAGAACGTGAGCTTCAAGGATCTGAAGGTCGTGTTCACCGACTTTTGTCGCACCTTTTTCGAGACCGACGGGCTGGTGCTGCGCTTTCGGCCCAGTTTCTTCCCGTTCACCGAGCCGAGCGCCGAGATCGATATCCAGTTTCAGAGCGGCCCGCTGGCGGGGCGCTGGCTGGAGGTCGCGGGTTCTGGCCAGGTGCACCCGAAAGTGGTGCGCAACATGGGGCTGGACCCCGAAAAACACATTGGCTTTGCCTTCGGCATGGGGCCGGATCGGCTCACCATGCTTCGTTACGGCGTCAACGACCTGCGCTTGTTCTTTGATGGCGACATCCGTTTTCTGAGCCAATTCCAATGATGACTCCCCCCCGATGCGCCTGCGGCGTCTTCCCCGTCCGGGGGCGCCACCAGCGGCCCGGCAAAACCGGTTCCGCGGCGGCCCGCGCCAAGGCACTGCAAGCCAACAGAGCGACCTGATCTATGCAATTTCCCGAGTCCTGGCTGCGCGAATTTTGCAGCCCGCCGCTTTCGACCCAGCAACTGGCCGACAAGCTCACCATGGGCGGGCTGGAAGTTGAAGAGCTGCGCCCGGTGGCGCCCCCGTTCACCCGGATCGTGGTCGGCGAGATCAAGGAGGCCGTGCAGCATCCCAACGCTGACCGGCTGCGCGTGTGCCAGGTGGATGCGGGGCAGGGCAGCCTGCTCAGCATCGTCTGCGGTGCGCCCAACGCGCGGGTCGGCATCAAGGTGCCCTGCGCGCTGGTGGGCGCCGAACTGCCCCCGGGCGAGGACGGCCAGCCGTTCCGCATCAAAGTGGGCAAGCTGCGCGGCGTGGAAAGCCAGGGCATGCTGTGCTCGGCGCGCGAACTGAAGCTGTCCGACGACCATGGCGGTCTGCTCGAACTGGCCCCCGATGCGCCGGTGGGCGGGGATATCCGCGCGCATCTGAAGCTCGATGACACGTTGTTCACGCTGAAGCTCACGCCCAACCTGGCGCACTGTCTGAGCGTGTACGGGGTTGCCCGCGAGTTGTCCGCGCTGACCGGTACGCCACTCAAGACGCCTGCATTCCCGGTGGCTGCAGTCGGACACCCAGGCACCTTGCCGGTGAAGGTGAGTGCGCCTGACCTGTGCGGTCGGTTCTCTGGCCGGATCGTGCGCAACGTCAATACCCAGGCCGTCACCCCGCCGTGGATGGTCGAGCGCCTCGCGCGCTGTGGCCAGCGCAGCGTCACGGCGCTGGTCGATATCTCCAACTATGTGATGTTCGAGTTCGGCCGGCCGTCTCACATCTTCGATCTCGACAAGATTCACGGCGGGCTTGACGTGCGCTGGGGCCAGCCTGGGGAAACGCTCAAGCTGCTCAATGGCAACACCGTAACGGTGGATGACACCGTGGGCGTGATCGCCGACGACGTGCAGGTCGAATCGCTTGCCGGCATCATGGGCGGCGACGCGACCGCCGTGTCCGACACCACCAGGCATGTCTATGTCGAGGCGGCCTTCTGGTGGCCGTCGGCGATTGCCGGTCGGTCACGCCGCTACAACTTTTCCACCGACGCCGGCCATCGCTTCGAGCGGGGCGTGGACCCGGGCCAGACGGTTGAGCACATCGAACGCATCACGCAGCTGATCGTCGACATCTGCGGTGGCCCGGACACGGTCTGTGGCCCGGTGGACGACCAGCAGCCCAATCTGCCGGTCGCCGAGCCGGTCACACTGCGCGTCGCGCGGGCCGCCAAGGTCATCGGTATGCCCCTGAGCCAGCGGCAATGCGCCGATGCGCTGCGCGGGCTCGGTCTGGCAGTGACCGAAGGCGAGGGCACTGTGACCGTGGTGCCACCGTCGTTCCGCTTCGACCTCCGGATCGAAGAGGACCTGATCGAGGAAGTGGCGCGCATGGTCGGCTATGACCGGTTGCCCACCACGCCTCCGCTCGCACCTATCACCGCCAAGCTGAGGGCCGAGTCCCGTCGCAGCCCATTTGCCGTGCGCCGTGCGCTGGCAGCATTGGGCTACCAGGAAACCATCAACTTCAGCTTTGTAGACGAGCGCTGGGAGCGTGAATTGGCTGGCAACGCCGATCCGATCAAGCTGTTGAACCCGATTGCCAGCCAGATGGGCGTGATGCGGTCGTCGCTGATCGGGTCGTTGCTGCAGGTGCTCAAGTTCAACGTTGACCGAAAGGCCGATCGGGTGCGGGTGTTCGAGGTCGGGCGCGTTTTCCGGCGTGACGCCGATGTGCACAGTTCGGACACCACGGTGGAAGGCATTCACCAGCCCATGGGGGTGGCGGGGCTCGCCTGGGGCGGAGCCGACGCGCTGCAGTGGGGGCGGCGCGAGCAGCCGGTGGACTTCCACGACGTCAAGGGCGACATTGAATCGCTCCTGGCGCCGCGGGTGGCGGTATTCGAGCCGGCCGAGCACCCGGCCATGCACCCCGGACGGTGCGCGCGTGTCTTGCTCGACGGGGCAGTGGTGGGTCATGTTGGCGAGTTGCATCCGCGCTGGCGCCAGCAAGCCGACTTGGCGCAGGCGCCTGTGTTGTTTGAACTGGACCTCAATGCGGTACTGGCCCGCCCGGTGCCCAAGTTCCAAGCCGTTCCCAAGTTCCAGGCCGTGGTGCGTGACGTGGCCGTCATCGTGGCCGAGGCGGTCTCGCACGCAGCCTTGATGGAGGCGGTGCACGCCGCTTCCGCCGGCGGATATGTGACCGGCGCATCCCTGTTTGACGTCTATCGGCCGCAGAAGGGCGGGGGCGGCATGGCGCCAGGGGAAAAGAGCTGCGCGATCCGCTTGACGCTCAACAACGAGGACGCGACACTCACTGACGAGCAGATCGATTCCACTGTGCAGGCTGTCATCGCCCGACTCACTGGTCAGTTGGGCGCGCGTCTGCGTGACTGAAGCGCCGCATCACAACAAATAACCAAGCAAGAGAGGAACGCCATGGAATTCGCGGTGGAGAGCCTGGAGACTCCGGCATTGACCAAGGCTCAACTGGCCGAGTTGCTGTTCGAGCAGATTGGCTTGAACAAGCGCGAGTCCAAGGACATGATCGACGCCTTTTTTGACCTGATTGCTGACAGTCTGGTTGAAGGGACAGACGTCAAGATTTCCGGCTTTGGCAATTTCCAGATTCGCACCAAGGCCCCGCGGCCTGGCCGCAATCCGCGCACCGGAGAGGCAATTCCGATCCAGGCGCGGCGGGTGGTCACCTTTCACGCCAGCCACAAGCTCAAAGAGCAAATCCAGGGCGATACCTCGCCAGAAACCACACTGGACGTGGGCTGAAACAACACCTGCGGGTTTTTGTTACATCCAGCGCGAACAGGCTTTGCGCGCCACGCTGACTTAGAGTAACCTAACAGCTTTCTCTCGTACAACATTGATTTCAATGGAGAAAGCGCTCCCTGCCATTCCTGCCAAACGCTACTTCACCATTGGTGAGGTCAGTGATCTGTGCGGCGTCAAGCCGCACGTGCTCCGGTATTGGGAGCAGGAGTTCACGCAACTGCGCCCCATGAAGCGGCGCGGCAATCGACGTTACTACCAGCACCACGAAGTGTTGATGATCCGGCGAATCCGTGATTTGCTGTACGACCAAGGTTTTACGATCAGCGGAGCGCGCAACAAGCTCCAGGAGATCGTGCAGGTCGAGCGCGACAAGCGGCGGGCTGGCGAAGTCATGCTCGACGGTGTTGATGTCATCGAACTCGAAGACTCTGGTTTCTACGACTTCGAGGACAGCATGATGTCGCCCGAAGAAGATGTGGTGGTGTCACAAAAACTGCTGCTCGTGCGACGCGAACTATTTGAAATCCGCGACCTCTTGACCGCAACGCACTGAGCCACGCGGCTATAATCGAATGCTTGTCGGCGTGTAGCGCAGCCTGGTAGCGCACTTGCATGGGGTGCAAGGGGTCGAAGGTTCGAATCCTTTCACGCCG
>JANOBJ010000375.1:0-1883 GCA_031411575.1 Betaproteobacteria bacterium
TGGTCAACCTCGCGCATGGCAGCTTCTACATGCTCGGCGCGTACCTGGCCTGGTCGCTTTCCACGCTGACCGGCAGCCTGACGCTTGCCATCGTCGGCGGCGCCGTGCTAGCGATCGTGTTCGGGCTGGCGCTGGAGCGGCTGCTGTTCCGGCAGTTCTACCAGCGCGACCACCTCGACCAGGTGCTGCTGACCTTCGGGCTGATCTACATCTTCGAGGAGATGCGGTCGATTATCTGGGGCGACGATGTGCATGGCGTGCCGATTCCCGATGTGCTCAGCGCGTCCATCCCGCTCACCGACAACCTGTCGTACCCGGTGTACCGCCTGTTCATGTCCGGCGTGTGCATCGCGCTGGCGCTGGGGCTGTACCTGCTGATCTCCAAAACCCGGCTCGGCATGAAGATCCGCGCCGGTGCCTTCAACCGCGACATGACCGAAGCGCTGGGCATCAACATCAAACGCATCCACGCCATCGTCTTTGCGCTGGGCGTGGCGCTGGCCACCGTGGCCGGCATGATCGCCGCACCCATCGCCAGCGTCTACCCGAACATGGGCTCGCAGGTGCTGATCATGTGCTTCGTGGTGGTGGTGATCGGCGGCATCGGCTCGGTGCGCGGTGCGCTGATCGCCGCGCTGCTGGTCGGGCTGGTCGATACCTTTGGCAAAGTGCTGCTGCCCTCGGTGGCGGGCATGCTGGTGTACATGCTGATGGCCGCCGTGCTGCTGTGGAAGCCCGAGGGGCTCTTCAAACAATGAGCCCGACCAAATGAGCGCGCCCAGAGCCAACCTCGAAGCCCTGCCGCGCAGCGTGCAGGTGCTGCTGGTGTTCGGCGCGGTCGCGCTGGCGGCGTTTCCGTTTGCGGGCAGCGACTTTTACGTGCAGATGGTCACGCGCATGATGATCATGGCGATCTTCGCGATGAGTCTCGATTTGCTGCAGGGCGTGACCGGCCTGGTGTCGCTGGGGCACGCGGCCTACTTTGGCCTGGCGGGCTATGCGCTGGCCTTTCTCACGCCGCAGGGCGAGGCGGTGAGCCTGTGGTGGACGCTGCCGGTGGCGGTGCTGGCGTCGGCCCTGGCCGCGCTGGTGATCGGCTTTTTCGTGGTGCGCACGCATGGCATCTACTTCATCATGGTCACCATGGCGTTCGCGCAGATGGTGTTCTACCTGTTCTTCGACAACAAGGCGCTGGGCGGCTCGGACGGGCTGTACATCAACTTCAAGCCCGACAGCAGCATCTTTGGCGTCAGCCTGTTCGATCTGGAAAACAAGCGGGTGTTCTATTACTTCACGCTCGCCGTGCTGCTGCTGGCCTACCTGTTTTTGCGGCGCCTGCTGTGGAGCCCGTTCGGCCGCGCGCTGGCGGGCATCCGGGTCAACGAGCACCGCATGCGCGCGATGGGCTTCGGCACCTTTGGCTACAAGCTGTCGGCCTTCACGCTGGCGGGCGGGGTGGCTGGTCTGGCGGGCTACCTGTGGGGCGCGCAGACCGGCTACATCAACCCCGAGCTGATGGGTTTTCACATGAGCGCGCACGCCATCATGATGATCATCCTGGGCGGCATGGGCAACTTTGCCGGCGCCATTCTGGGCGCGTTTGCGTTTGAGTACCTGCTGCATGTGTTCAAGGATCTGCCGACCGTGGGCACGGTCAACATCGGCAAGCACTGGCAACTGTGGATGGGGCTGTTCATCGTGGCGGTGGTGGTGTTTGCGCCGCGTGGCCTGCTGGGTCTGGCCGAGCGGCTGGCGCGGCGCAAGCCGGGGGCGGACGATGTCTGAAATCGTGCTTTCGGCAAAAGGGCTGACCAAGCGCTTCGGCGGACTGGCGGCCGTCAATGACGTGTCGATCGACCTCTGGCGCAACCGTATCCACGCGG
>JANOBJ010000376.1:0-1535 GCA_031411575.1 Betaproteobacteria bacterium
TTCGACAGCGAGGACCTGGCGATGGAGGTGGCTGTCGCGGGTGGAGTGCTGGGTGCGTTTGTCTACCGCAATGGCGACCTGACCGCGAAACTGCAGCGCGTGTTCAACCTGGCCATCAAACATGGCCTGCCGCTGGATTTCCATGTGGACGAAGGGCTGGACCATGACGCCACCGGCCTGCGCACCATTGCCGAGCTGACGCTGCTGAATGGCTGCCACGGCCATGTCACCTGCGGCCACGCCTGTTCACTCACCGTTCAGCCCAACCACGAGGCGCTGCGCACCCTGGCTTTTTGCGCCAAAGCCGGCATCCACCTGGTTGCGCTGCCCACCACCAACCTGTACTTGCAGGGCAGCTGGGACCGCACGCCGGTGGAGCGCGGCATCACGCGCCTGCGCGAGGCGGCGGTGGATGGCATGCGCCCCATCATCGCCACCGACAACGTGGCCGATGGCTTTTTCCCCTACGGCAGCTATGACCTGATCGAAACCTTTGGCCTGGGCGTGCAGGTGGCGCATCTGGCCCCCGCCACCGACTGGCTGGACAGCATCACCGTGAGCCCGGCACGCGCGCTGGCACTGGCCTGGGACGGCCGCATCGCCGAGGGCTGCCCGGCTGATCTGGTGCTGCTGGCCGCCCGCAACGAATACGAACTGCTGACGCCCGCCGGGCGGCAGCGCACCGTGATCCGCCATGGACAACCCCTATGAGTTCACTCGACGCGTTCAAAGCCGACATTCCTGGTATCGAAACCATTGACGACCCGCGCATCGTCGCAGCGAAATCAAAGGATTTCTTCTGGTACAGCCCGATCCTCAAGGCGCTGCTGGACGACAAGGTGGGGGAGCTGGTGGTGCGGCCCAAGACCGAAGCCGAGGTCGTGCGCGTGGCGGCGGCTTGCGCGCGGCACCGCATCAAGCTCACCGTGCGGGGCGGCGGTACTGGCAACTACGGCCAGTGCGTGCCGCTTGAAGGCGGCGTGATTCTGGACATCACGGGCTTGAACCGGGTGGTGAAGGTGGAGAAAGGCCACGTCACCTGCGAGGCCGGCATCCTGATTGCCGACCTGGAAAAGGCCGTGCGTGCCGACCCGGTGGTGCCCGGCGGCCAGGAGATCTTGATGTTCCCCAGTACCCGCGACATCGCCACCATTGGCGGCTTCATCGCGGGCGGCTATGCGGGCGCCGGCACGGTGCGCAACGGCATTTTGAAAGACACCGGCAACGTGACGCTGATCCGCGTGGTCACGCTGGAAGAAACGCCGCGCATCATCGAGCTGAAGGACGCCGACATCCAGAAAGTGCACCACGCCTACGGCACCAACGGCATCATCACGCAGCTCACGCTCACGCTCAAACCGGCGGTGGATTGGGTGCACCACATCGCGTTGTTCCAAAGCTATGGCGATGCGCTGCGCTTTGGCACGGCCGCCAGCGAGGCCGGCGGCCAGAGCGGCGAAGCGCACATCGACGCCTTTCTCATCACCGCGGCCGAACGGCGTTTTGCGCCCTACTACGAGGAAGACTTTGGCCAC
>JANOBJ010000377.1:0-25638 GCA_031411575.1 Betaproteobacteria bacterium
ATCGCCACCATTTGCTGCTGGCCACCCGACAGCGAGCCCGCGGGGCTGCCCAGCTTGGCCTTGAGCGCGGGAAACAGCGACAGTACCTGCGCCAGCGACTGCGCGCGCAGCGGCTTGGCCTTGGGCGTGAAACTGCCGAGCTCCAGGTTGTCGAGCACCGTCATCGCCGTGAACAGCCGCCGCCCCTCGGGCACGATGGCGATGCCCGCGTCACAGAACTTGTGGCTGGCCAGCTGCGTGATGTCATGCCCGTTGAAGCGCAGACTGCCTTCGCACGCGCGCAGCAGGCCGGCGATGGTATTGATCAGCGTGGTCTTGCCGGCGCCGTTGGGGCCGACCACGCAGACCAGCTCACCCGGTTGCACCGTGAGTGACACTCCCCACAGCGCCGGCGCCGCGCCATAGTTGACCTTGATGTCGACCAGCTCAAGCATGGCGCTTCCCCAGATAGGCCGTGACGACTTCGGCGTCCCGCATGACCTCGGCCGCGGGGCCTTCGGCAATCAGCTTGCCGTAGTTGAGCACGGCGATGCGGTCGGTCAGCGCCATCACCGCGTGCATCACGTGCTCGACGAAGACAATGGTGGCGCCGCGCTCGCGGATCTGCCGAATCAGCGCCACGGCTTCGTTGATTTCACCCGGCGTGAGGCCCGACAGCACCTCGTCCAGCAGCACCAGGCGCGGCTGCGCGGCCAGCGCGCGGGCCAGTTCCAGGAACTTGCGCTGGTGCAGGTTCAGGTCGTCGGGCAGCGCGTCGGCGCGCGCCTGCAGGCCAGTGAATTCCAGCCACTTCCAGGCCTCGCGCCGCGCCTGCTTGTGGTCAAGCGCGGCAGCGCCAAACATCGCCACCATCGCCACGTTTTCCAGCACGGTCATGTGGGCGAATGGCCGCGGGATCTGGTAGGTGCGTGCAATGCCCGCATGCGCGATGCGGTGCGCCGGCAAACCGACGAGCAGGCGGCCATCAAACACAATCTCGCCGCCACCGGCCGGGTAGTGACCGCTCACCACGTTGATGAAGGTGGATTTTCCCGAACCGTTCGGGCCCAGCAGGCCCAGGATTTCGCCTTCACGCACCTGCAGGTTCACGCTGTCGAGCGCCTGAACGCCCTTGAACGCCTTGGAGAGCTGGCGCACTTCCAACAGTGGTTTCTGGGCAGTGCGCAGCACGGACACGGTTGAGGGTGGCGGTGCCGCCACCAGAGCGGCCCGCTGCGACGCCGGTGGCGCGTCCGCCGCGGGCGGTTGCAACGCCGCGGCGCCCGGCTTGCGCTTGAGGAAGTAGCCCAGGATGCCGTTGGGCATGAACAGGATCACCGCGATGAGCACGACCCCGACTGCTGCCTTGCCGGCCACGGCGTTGTCGCCCGCCGTGAAAGCGTACAGCAGGCAGGTGATGGCCGCAGCGCCAACGGCGGGCCCCGCCCAGTGGCGCGTACCGCCCAGTACGCTCATCAGCACCACCGTCAGGGGCACCGTGATGTTGAAGGTCTCGCCGGCCGTGACGTAAGACACAAACAGTGCATGGATGCCGCCCGCCAGCCCCGCCAGCGCGCAGGAGATGCCGAACGCGAGCAGCTTGTAGCGGAAGGTCGGCACGCCCATGACTTCGGCCACGTCTTCATCGTCGTGGATGGCAAACAGCCCTGTCCCGAGTTTGGAGCTGTGGATGCGCCAGGCAATCAGCAGCGTGGCCACCGCCACCACCAGCACGATCAGGTAAATCGACGAGGAGGCGGTGGGCCCAAGTCTTGGGGTGGCCACGCCGGCCAGCGAGACGCCAGGCCCGCCGTCGATCCGCGTGTTGAGCACGATGGTGCCGACCACAAACGTGACTGCCAGCGTCAACAGCGCAAACAACTCGCCGCGCACAGCCTTGACGCGGAACACCACCGCGCCCAGTGCCACCCCGAGCAGTGCCGCCATCGCCGCCGCTGCCGGCAGCGTCCAGAGAAACGGCACATTGAGGTTGGCCGCCAGTCCGGCCGAGGTGTACATGCCGATGCCGAAAAACGCACCGTGCCCGAACGAGAAATAACCCGAGTAACCCGACAGGATGTTCCACGAGAGTGCCAGGATGGCCCAGTGAAAAACCAGGTACAGGAAGGACTCGTAGAACGGCGGCAGGCCCAGCCAGGGCACCGTGGCCAGCGCCGCGCCTCCCGCGACAATGGCGAGCATGGTTTTGTTCATGGCTCAGGATTTCCCGGGGCGAAACAGCAGCATCACGATCAGCAGGGAGAACGAAACGATGGGCGCCCACGACGGGGACGCCACCGCCATCGTGATGGCTTCGCTCACGCCAATGACGATGCCCGCCACCAACGGACCGAGCGCGCTGCCCAACCCGCCCAGCATGACCGCGGCAAACACCACGCCGACCCAGGCGAATATCTGCGAGGGCGTGAGCGTGAAGGTCAACGCCAGGCAGATGCCGGCCACCCCCGCCAGCGCGGCGCATATTCCCGCCAGCATCAGCGACAGGCCCTTTTGGTTGATGCCAAAGGCCGCGGCAATCGGCCCGTCTTCAGCCATCGCCCGCAACGCCTTGCCCAGATCGGTGTAGCGCATGGCGGCCCACACGCCCAGCGATATCACCACCGCCAGCAGCAGCGTCACGAGTTCGGGCACCGGGACGTACAGCGTGCCGATGGTGAACTTCTGATGGTTGTAGGCCGACTCGAGACGGCGGAAATCTGCGGTCCAGATCGCCTGGATCGCGCTTTCCATCACCACGGTGATGCCGAAGGTCACCAGCAGTGAATTGAACGGGGTGATCGCAAAGCGCGCCAACGCCCATTGCATGGCCACCCCGAACACAAAGAACAGCGGCGGGATGATCAGCAGCGACAGCAGCGGATCGACACGCCAGACCGTTGCCATGTGGTAGCTGAGGTAGGCGCCCAGGAACACCAGACCGAAGTGCGACAGGTTGATCTGGCGCAGCAAGCCCCAGGTGAGGCCCAGCCCCAAACCGATCAACCCGTACAGGCCGCCGATGAAGATGCCGGAGAGGATCGACTGGGCCAGCAGGTTGAAACTGGGAAAGCTCATGTGTGCAGTCTGATCACGGCACTTGCAGCTTGGCGCCCGGCGCTGCGAACTGGGTGGGCCAGACCACGTTCCACTTGCCGTTTTGCACCTGCTTGATCTTCATCAGGTCGTCACCGTAGTTGCCGGGGCCGTCAAAGCGCAGCTTGCCCTGGATGGTGTCGACGCGGTTGGTCTTGAGCCACTGGCCGATGGCCTTGTCGTCCAGGCTCTTGGCGCCGCGCACGCCCGCTTCCAGGATTTGCCAGGCCGAGTACGACGCCGCCGCCTGCACCTCGACCGAGGTGTCAGGCAGGCCCGCCTTGGTGGCGCGCTCGTTGAACACCTTGACGAATTCGGCGGCGACCGGGTTGGCCGTGAACGGCGCATGCTCCTCGAAGATCGTGAGCGACAGCGCGTTCTTGCCGTCGGGCGACTTGGTCATGGGGCCGGGCGCGGGATAGGTGTGAAAGTGAATCGGCGGCACGTAGTCGATCTTTTTCATCGCGTCCAGCAGCATGTTGCCTTCGAGGGCGATGTCACCCATCCAAACCAGATCGGGCTTGGCATCCTTGACGCGCGCGGCGATCGGGCCGAAATCGCGGTTGCCAAAATCCCATTCGAGAAACAGCACCTCCTGCAGGCCACGCTTCTTGGCGACTTCGCGGGCGCCCAGCGTCATGAAGTGAATCGACGGGAATTTGCTGGTGACAAACGCCACTGTCTTGGGCGGCTTGCCCGAGGCCGCCAGCGCATCAAACACCGAGTTGGGCACGGTGGTGCCAGGGTCGGCACCGAGCGACCAAGCCGGAAACGCCATCTCATACTTCGACAGTGAGGGAATGCCGAAAGTGTGGTGCACCAGCACCTTGTTGTAGCGCTGCGCCACGCCCATGGCCGACAGGATGGCGCCGGTGGCATACGGCCCCATCAGCAAATCGACCTTGTCGGAGGTCACCAGCTGTTCATACATGGTGCGCGCCAGATCGGGTTTGGACTGGTCGTCCTTGACGATCCATTCGATCTTGCGACCCATCAGACCGCCTTTGGCGTTCAGTTGCTCGACATAGATTTCACCCACCAGCTTGTGCGTCATGGCGGTGGCCGAGAGCGGGCCGGTCAACGCCAACGTGCTGCCAATGCGGATGGGCGCGCCGCCAGCCGTCTGGGCCATGGCTGGCACACCCAGCAAGGCGCTTGCGCCGGCGGCGGCGCCGGCGAGAATCAGGGTTCTGCGGTCGGATTTCATGGTGGGTCTCCTGGTCGTTGTGATGGGGTGGCAGAAACGGTAAACAGGGTGGCTCAGGTCGTTGGAGGATCCAGCTCCGCGGGACTGGCCCGGGGCCGCCAACCGCCGCGCAGTTCGGCGTTGTGCTCGCCCAGCAGCGGCGGCGCAGTAACCTCTAGCGCGCGCTCGCCGTCAAACGACACCGGCGAGCGCACGGTGCGAAAGCTGCCGAGCGTTGGGTGCTGAGCCTCGATGAACAACTGCAGGTGCTGCGCCTGGGGGTCGTGGGGCACTTCATCCGTGGTGTACATCGGCGCGTACGGGACGTCGCGGGCTTCGAGCCGGCGGCACCATTCGGCGCGATCGCGCTCGCGGAAAATGCCGCCCAGCACGCCAATCAGCGTTTCCTGGTGCTCGATGCGGGCCTGTCGGCTGGCAAAGCGCGGATCGTCAAACAGCGTGGGGCGTTCCATCGCCTGGGCCAGGCCCTGCCAGAACTTTTCAGGCGAGGACATGTGCAGCGCGATCCATTTGCCGTCGGCGCATTCGAGCACGTACGACTGCGAGACGCTGGGCCGGCTGTACGGCCCCATGACTTCGCCTGCCGAAAACAGGTGAGTGAAGGCATCGAGGTTGAAATGCGTCATGGCTTCGAACATCGAGACTTCGACGCGCCGGCCCAGCCCTGTGCGATGGCGCTCGTGCAGCGCGCCCAGGATGCCGTAGGCCGCGTAGTAACCGGTCAACGCATCGGCAATGGCAGGGCCTACCACGCGTGGATTTTCGGGGTTGACCAGCAGGCGCAGGAAGCCGCCGGCGGCCTGTGCCACGGTGTCGTAGCTAGGCCGGTGCGCAGCAGGGCCTGTCGGCCCAAATCCGCTGATTGCGCAGTAGATCAGGCGTGGATTGAGCGCGCGCAGACGTTCCTCGGAAGCACCAATCTGGTCGGCGACACCGGGCCGGAAATTCTGGATGTAGACATCGGCGTCGCGGATCAGCGCGTCGAACTGTGCAAGGTCATCGACCAGCCGGGTGTCCAGTTCGATGCTGCGCTTGTTGCGGTTGTAGGTCTGGAAATGCGGGCTGTACAAGCCGCCCTTGAAAGCGCGAAACGGATCGCCGCTGCCCGGCAACTCGACCTTGGCGACATCGGCACCCAGATCAGCCAGCAGCATGGAAGCCGCCGGTCCGGTGATGAAGGTGCCGTGCTCGACCACACGTACGTCCTGAAGTACTTGGGCCATGTTCGGCTGGCTCCTCAACCCGCGCTGGCGAGCGAACCAAAGCCGGGCGGCACCTCGCCCGTGTACTGCTGCTCGCGCGTGGCCTGGTACGACAGGGCGAAGCCGATGGGCTCGACCAGTTCTTCGCTCAGGTGTGCGATCAGCCCGGCGGTGCGCGCCAGCATGGGTACGCCCTTGAGCGCGTTGAGCGGGAAGCCCACGCCCAGCAGCACCGCAGGAATAGCGGCCGAGACGTTGAGCTTGAGATCCTTGCCCACCACGTCGGGAATGACCGCCTCCACCGCTTCGGCAATCTGCACGAAGCGCTGCCCTGCGCCGGCCCTGGCCGACACCTCGAACAACTTCGATACACGCGGGTCGCGGTCCTTGTGCAGGGGGTGGCCGTAGCCGGGGATGGCCTGGCGCCGGGTGTGCAGATCTGTCACCGCCGCCCGGGCGGCCGCCAGCACATCACCGGTTGGACCCGCCGCCTCGTCGATCTGCGCGAACAGCCGGCCGGCGGTTTCGGAGGCACCCAGAATGACCGAGCCGCAGCCCAGGATGCCGGCAGCCACGGCGCCCTGCATCGCGTCGGGCGCGGCGGCCAGGGTCATGCGGGCAGCCTGCACGCTGGGCACCAGACCGTGCTCGGCAATCGCCACCAGGGTGGCGTTGAGCACGGCGCTGGTGGTCCCATCCGCACGCCGGCCCGTCAGCAGGAGGAAGAAGTAATCGGCGAATCCGATCTGGCCGATCAAGTCTTGGGCCAGGTCTGCGCCGCGGACCACAATGGTGTGCTCGTCCGACGTACAGATGGCGGAATGGGGGATCGTGGCCTTGCCAATTTTCAAGAGTTTCTCCTGGTGAACACGCGCCGACTTCAGGCGGTGGGAACTAGCTTGAAGTTGTAGCCAGCGGTGTAGAAGGGTTTATCCATCGCGCGGCCGTCCGGCGCGGTGCCGGCTGGGTGCTTCGCGTAGTCCACGATCAGGCTGTTGCGCACGCCGAACACCGCGTCTGAGTTGAGGTAAGGGCTGTCGCTCACAAACAGGTGGGTGGTCAGCCGCTGGTAGCCCGGTGCATAGACCATCATGTGGATATGCCCAGGGCGGTTCGGGTGCCGCCCCATGCCGCGCAGCATGTCGCCCACCGGGCCATCGTCGGGCACCGGATAGAACGTGGGCTTGATGGACCAGAAGCGGTACTGACCTTGCGCATCGGTGCGAAATCGAGCGCGCAGACGCATGCCCGCGTCCTCACCCATCTGCATGTCGTACACGCCATTGCCGTCACCGGACCAGACGTCCACGCAGCAATCGGCGATCGGCTTGCCGCTGGTGTCGGTCACGCGACCGCTGTAGTAGACCGGTTCACCCGCCACGTCGTGGCCGATATCACTGCCCAGCGCGAGTTCGGGCGAGCCTTCCCAGTAGAACGGCCCCTGCACCGTGGCCTCGGTGGGTCGCGCAGCACCGGCCGCAACCAAGGCCTGCAAAGCGCGCGCACCTTTCATCTGCTCAACCGCCACCACCAGCATGGAGATGCCCAGGGTGTCGGACAGCAGGATGAACTCTTGCCGTTTCTCGTCGCACTTCTTGCCGGTGGCGGTGAGGAACTGGATGCCGGCCATCCACTCTTCCGGCGTCAGCTCGACCTCCTGCACGAAAGCGTGGGCGTGCTTGATCAGCGCCCCCATTACTTGCTTGAAGCGCAGATTCGGGCTATCGGCCATCCGGTCGATCACGGCCTGCGCCAGATCGTTCGCTTCGAGTTGCGCCATGTCGTGTCTCCAGTGGTGCGTGGGTGTCGATTGACGGCTACGGTGCCTACAGCACGCTGCAGGCCTGCTCGAACGAGAGGCGCGGGTTGCGATCAAACAGCTTGCTGTCGTCGCCGTAGCCGAGGTTGATGAGAAAGTTGGCCTGCAGGCGGCCGTCTGCAAAGAATTCGGCGTTCACCTTGGCAAGGTCCACCCCGCTCATCGGCCCGCAATCCAGTCCCAGTGCGCGCGCCGCAACCATGAAATACGCCCCGCCCAGCGTACCGTTGCGCGTGGCCGTGGCCTGCGCGAGGCCGGGGTTGCCTTCGAAATTTTCCTTGGCGCCGGGCTTGTGCCAGATCTCGGGCATGTGCTCATAAAAGCGGGTGTCAGTGGCGACAATGACCGTCACGGGCGCAGTGCGCGTCTTGTCCAGATTGCCCGGCGACATCGCGGGCAGTAGGCGTTCGCGCGATGCGGTCGACATCAGGAACACATAGCGCGTCGGCTGCGTGTTCATGGAGGTCGCACCCATCCGGGCGATGTCATAGACCTCGCGCAGCAACGCCAGTGGCACCGGCTTGTCCAGAAAACCATTGGCCGTTCTGGCGCTGTGAAAGAGCTGATTCAGGCTGTCCTGGGCAATGCGCATGGGAAGTGAAGGTGGGTTGGAAGAGATAAAGGAGCTGGTCATTCCGGCTTGATGTCCAGCTCGCGGACCAGCCGCGACCAGCGTTCAACGTCACGCCTGACCAGCGCGCGCGTCTCGCCGTCCGACAGTGCCAGCGGCTTCCCACCGGCCTTGCGGAAAATGTCGGTCACCTCGGCGGAGGCGATCACGCGCGCAAGCTCGGCGCGCAGCCGGTCCTGGATGGCGGCAGGGGTCTTGGCAGGCGCAAACAGGCCAAACCACGATTCGAGTTCGAGCTTCGCCACGCCGGTTTCTGTGATGGTAGGAACGTCCGGATGGTTGGCCAGCCGTCCACCGCCTGAAACCGCGATGGCGCGAACGGTACCCGCATCAATCTGGATGCGCGCGGTGGAGGACAGATCAAAAAACAGGTCCACGCGCCCACCAATCAGGTCCTGGTAGGCCGGTTGCGCGCCACGGTAGGGGATATGCGACAGCTCCACACCTGCCAGGTGCCACAGCGCCGCGGCAATCACGTGCTGGCCCGAGCCGTTGCCCGCAGAGGCATAGGTGATTTTGACCGGGTTGGCCTTGGCATGGGCCACCAGGTCACGGAGTGAGGTGAACGGCAGATCCTTGCGCCCGATCAAGGTGTAGCTGTACGCCACCGCCAGGCCCAATGGTTCGAAGTCACGCAGGCTGTCGTACGACAGGTTGCGGTACAGGCCCATGTTGAGCGCCAGATTGGAAATGGAACCGGTCAACAGCGTGTAGCCGTCGGGCGCTGCCTTGGCAGCCAGATCGGTACCCACCAGGGTGCCAGAACCAGGACGGTTTTCCACCACCACGCTCTGCCCCAATTGGCGGCCCAGGCGCTCGGCCAGTACCCGCGTGACGAAATCGAAGCCACCTCCCGGAGGCTGCGGCACGATCACGCGCAATGCCTTGTCGGGATAGGCGCCCTGCGCCAGTATCGGACCGGCAACACACAGCGCAAGGGCGCCGGCCAGCGCAGTGCGACGGGTGGGCATGGCAGCGGTCATGAGGCGGGTCCCAGAGTGATCAGCGTTCGATTGCGCCACCGGCCAGCCAGCGCGCGCCACGGCGATACAGCTCTTCGACCACCGGCCCCTTGAGCATGGGCATGTCGAGCTTGACGGTGTAGCCGATGCGCGTCTGGATATAGGCCAGGTGCCGGTAACCTTCCGGAAATTCTGCAAGCGCCTTGGCGTCGAGCCGCAGCTGCGCGGTCGAATCAAGCGGATCGATGCGGTCTTTCTCGTAGATCGGCTGGCGGTGCAACAGCTTCCACTCGCCTTCGTGCCGGATCACGAAGTCATGAAAGCGACCGGTACAGACCACATCACAGAGCAAGGGGCCGTCGGCGCCCTCGACCATGCCGCGCTGCGAGATCGTCATCTTGGTCTGCGCGATGGCACGATCGCCCCGCACCTCGATCGCCGAACCGCCCAGGAAGTGCAGGATGCTCACGCCCTTGCCCCAGCCCTCGCGCGTCACGCGGATGAATTCGGCGAACGGCCCCTGGAACCAGGTCGCCATCATGACGCCGTCCGGGTGCCACACCGTGGCGAAGCGTTCCCAGTCGCCGGCATCGCGCCAGACCGCCCAGCGCTCCACCATGCGGCGGATCAGCAGTTCATCTTGCAGGGTGTCGTTCATCGTATGGCTCCCGCATCCTGGTCCTGCGTCAGACCATCGTTCAGTCCCGTTGCCGAGGGCGCGTAGTCGACCTGGTGGCGCGCGGTTCGCATGTCGCCCAGCGCCTGCCTGACGCGCACATGTTCGGGGTGTACGGCATACGCCTCCAGTGCCGCCTGCGACTCGAATTCCGAGTACAGCACCACATCGCAGGCGTAGTCCACGCCGCTGTGGTCAACCCCGATCTCCAGCCGCATGAGACCGGGAATGCGGCCGCGCAGGGATTCGAATTCGCGTTTGAGACGCTCACGGTTGGCCGCGCGTTCGCCGGGCGAATCACCGCCTATGTCCCACATGACGATGTGTTTGATCACGGTGACGCCCCGTTCATCGTATTCACGCAGCCGGCGGAAAGCCGGTTTTTTGAGGCCACAGGTTCACGAAGGCGTGCACGCTGGTGCTCGCATACAGGCCGGCGCGCGTGAACGGCTCAGTGGCCAGCCAGGCATGCGCGGCGTCACGCGAATCGAAGTCGATGACCAAGAGGCTGCCGAGCATGGTCTGGCCATCGTCTGTGGTGAAAGGCCCCGCAAATGCCATGCGATCTGCTACAGCCGCCAGGTAGGCTTTGTGCTCGGGTCGGACACGCTGACGCAGGTCAGCAGTGCCGGGTTTATCGATCAGGATGAAGGTGTAGAGCATGGCGGGAATCAACGCAGGGGATTGAGTACAAAGTCGAAATCCAGGGCATAGCGGCCATCAGGTTGCTGAGACCAATCGGCCACCAGCGATTGGCGAACGCCAAAGACAGCATCTGAATCCAGGTAACGGTCGCCCGCACGGAAGACGTGGGTCACGAGGGTTTCATAGCCCTCGGCCTTGATCATGAAGTGCAGGTGCGCCGGCCGCCACGCGTGGCGAGCGGTCGCGCGGAGCATGTCCCCGACCGGGCCGTCGACGGGAATGGGATAGGCCTCGGCCACGATGGTCTGAAAATGAAAGCGGCCGTCTTCCCCTGCCTGCAAGACGCCGCGCGCCTGGTGCCGGGAGAGCCCGACGTACTGCACATCGTAGTTGCCATCGGCATCCGCCTGCCAGACCTCGATGCTGGCGTTGGGAACCGGCTGGCCGTCAAGTCCGTGTATGCTGCCGCGCACCACGCAGGGCTCGCCCCGGGCGCCATTGGCCAGGTCGTCGCCATTGGCATGGTGCGGTGCGCCCTCGACATGAAACGGGCCAAGAACCGTAGCCTCAGTGCATCCCTGCGGCTTGTCGTTGTTCATGGCAACGGTCAGCATCGACAGCCCCAGGGTGTCGGACAACATGATGAACTCCTGGCGCTTGTCATCACACTTTTGCCCCGTCGCTGTCAGGAACTCGATGCCCCGCATCCACTCGTCCTCGGTCAGCCGGACTTCGCGGGCAAACGCATGCAGATGCTGCACCAGGCCAGTCATGATCTCCTTTAGGCGCGCGTCGGGCGTCTCCGCAAGCCGCGCGATCACCGCCTGGGTGATGGTGTCCTGGTTGAGGTTGCGCATGCGGGTTGGTCTTGGTGCTGCTGGCTGCGGATGACGCTGGAAATGCAATGTAGGGCGGCGCAGTGCTTTGCGGAAGGCTGCAGCCGTAAATGACTTTTTCACGCAACGGAACAAACGGGTCTGCCGCGAGCCACAATGCCCGGTGTGGCGCAGAAGCCCCAGGAGACAAGATTTGGATCGTTGGACAGAAATCGAGCTGTTTGTGCAGGTGGCCGAGACCGGCAGCCTGAGCCGCGCCGCGGAAGCACTGGACCTGTCCAACGCGGCGGCGAGCCGGCATCTGTCGGCGCTTGAAGACCGCATGGGTGCGCGCCTGGTCGAGCGCAACACGCGCCGGCTCTACCTCACCGATACCGGCCAGGAGTTCTTCAGCCGCGCCAAGGCCATCCTGGCCGACCTCAAGGACGCCGAGGCGGCCGTCAACGCGGCGGTGCTGAATCCTACCGGCGTGCTGCGCATCACCGCATCGCTGTCGTTCTCGATGCACCATGTGGCGCCACTGATCAAGGAATACACCCGGCGCTACCCCAATGTGACGGTGCACATCGAGGCCGCCAACCGATACTTCGACATCATCGACAACAACATTGACGTGGCCATCCGCACGCGAGAGTTCGAACCCGACTCCAACGTCACGATACGCCGCCTGGGGGAGACCCGGCGCATCCTGGCCGGAGCGCCGCGCTATTTTGCGCAACACGGGTTCCCCAAGACCCTGGATGATCTGCAACGCCACAAGCTGCTGATCTACACCTATGCCAACCACGCCAACGAGCTGCGCTTTTCCCGCGACGGCCAGACCACCACCGTCAACGTCAAGGGTTTGCTGGAATCCAACGACGGGCAGGTGTTGCGCGCGGCCGCGCTCGACGGCCTGGGCATTCTGGTGCAGCCGACCTACATCCTCTATGACGATATCGTGGCCGGCCGTCTGGTGCCGGTGCTCGATGACTGGGACTTGCCGCGCCTGACCATCAACCTCGCCTATCCGAGCCGCAAGCACCTCTCGGCCAAGGTGCGCACGTTCATCGACTTCATGACCGAGCACTTCACGAAGATGGACTACGAGCGCAAGTGGACGGGTCGATTCGGTGTGTATTGACCGGGCCCGCTGCTACTGCGGCCGGACGCCGTCAAACGCATCCTGAAGCAATTGCCGAATCGCCTCACGCTCCAGCGGTCGCGGATTCGGGTACTGGTTCTGCATCGCGATATCGCAAGCCTTGTCGAGATCTTGCGCGCGCAGGCCGATGTCCTTCAGGGCGACCGGCGCGCCGTGGTTGTCGGCAAGGTCAAAAACGGCGCGAGCCGCGCTGTCGCCATTCAGTGCCAGCGCGATCTTGCGCATGGCGCCAGGCGCTGCCGACGCGTTGTAGGCCAGCGCATGTGGCAACACGATGGTGTGGGTTTCCGCGTGTGGCAGGTTAAAGCTGCCGCCCAGCGTGTGGCACAGCTTGTGGTGCAGCGCCATGCCGACGTTGCCCAGCACCGTGCCGCACAGCCAGGCGCCATACAGCGCATCGGCCCGCGCGTCAGCGTCGGCTGGTTGCGTAAAAATCACTGGCAAAGCCCGTCCGAGCGCGGCAATGCCTGCCTGCGCCATCAGGTCCATGACCGGGTTGCCGTCGACCGCGTACAAGCCCTCCGCCGCATGGGCGATCGCATTGATGCCGCTGGTCACGCTCATTGCAACCGGCAGGCTCAGCGTGAGCTCGGGGTCATACAGCACGGTGCGCGGCAACACGCGGGCGTCTTTTCCCGTTTTCTTGAGGCCACTTTCGGTGATGCCGTAGATGGGCGTCATTTCCGAGCCGGCATAGGTGGTGGGGATGGCCAGGATCGGCAGGCCTGAATCCAGTGCAATGGCCTTGCCCAGCCCGGTGGTCGAGCCGCCGCCAATGGCCACCGCGCAGTCGGCGCCCAAGCGGCGCGCCACCTCGCGCGCCTCGCGGGCCGTCTCGATCGGCACATGCATCGCGGCCCGGTCAAAAATGCCGGCGGCGCGATCACCCAGTAACGTCGCCACGCGCTCGGCTGATGCACGCTGCTCAGGCGTGCACAGCACCAGGGCCTTGTGCGCCCCCAGCGCCTCGATCTCGCGGCCCAGCGTGCCCAGGCAGCCTGCGCCGAAAACCACGCGGGCTGGCTGCGCGGTGTAGACGAATGGCTTCATGCCAGTTCCCCGAGCGCCGCGCTGCGCTCCACCACCTTGATGATGGCCGCGTAGTCCAATTCCCCGTCGCCTTGGGCCACGGCCGCGTGCAGCAGCTGCAGGCTTGCCGCTGTTTGTGGCAAAGCCACGTAACTGGCGGCGGCGGCGCCCAGGATCAGATTCAGATCCTTGATCATCTGCCCGACCGTGAAGGTGGGCGTGAAATCGCGCTCGGCCAACTGGATCGCCTTGGCCTTGACGATGGGCGAGGCCACCGCGCTGGCCGTCAGCACCTGCCACATGTCGCGCCAGTCCAGTCCGCCCTTTCGCCCGAGCGTCAGGGCCTCGGCCAGCATCGCGCTGGTCTGCACGATCATCAGGTTGACCACGAGCTTCATCAGTCGCGCCTGCTCACCCTCACCCAGGTAGAACTGGTGTGGCCCGAGGGCTTTCAGCAACGTCAACGCGGCGTCGTAGGCCGGTCGCGGACCCGATGCCATCACGGTCAGCTGCGCGACTTCAGCCATCTTGTTGTTGCCCGAAACCGTGCTGCGCAGGTAATGCACGCCAGCTGCGGCGCATGTGGCTGCTGCGTCGCGCGAGGCGGCCAGCGACACCGTGCTGGTATCGACGTAGACGGTGCCGGGTTGCGCGCTGGCCGCCACCTGCGCGGCAACACTGCGCAAAGCCGCGTCATCGGGCAACGACGAGAAGACGAACTGCGCCGCAGCAAGGGCTGGCGCCACGTCCACCACCATGTTCAGGCCTCCATCCTGCGCCAGCCGCCGCCGCAACGGGTTGGGGTCGCTGATGGTTAACGTGCCTCCTGTTTCGGCCACCTGGCGCGCCAGGTGGCCAGCCATGGGCAAGCCCATCTTGCCAACGCCGATGAAGTGCAGGTTCATCGCTACTGCGCTTTCAGGTTGGCCGCCTTGGCAATGCGGGCCGCGGACTCCATCTCGGTCTTGATGTAGGCATTGAAGGCGTCCGGGCTCATCGAGAAAGGTTCGGCACCCAGTTTGGCCATCCGCTCCTTGATGTCTGCACTGGCCAGCGCCTTGAGCGCCTCCTCGTGCAGCTTCTTCACCACCGCGGCCGGTGTCGCGCTGGGCACGATCATGCCGACCCACAAGGTGTAGTCAGACCCTGGCACGCCGGCTTCAATGCTGGTGGGCACCTGCGGCAAGGTTGACGCTCGGGCTTTGGTGCTGACGGACAGCGCCTGCAGGCGGCCGTCGCGAATCAATGGCAGGGCAGAGGCCAGCGGCGCAAAAAACCAGTCGTTGGAGCCGCCGATCACATTGGTCATGGCATCGGGTGTGCCCTTGTACGGCACATGCAGCGCATCAATGCCCGTCTGCAGCCGGAAGATCTCGGCGTTGAGGTGCGTACCGCTGCCCACACCAGCCGTGGCGTAGTTGTACTGGGCCGGCTTGGCCTTGACCGCTGCCACCAGATCAGCCTGCGTCTTCCAGCCTTTGGCGGGGTTGACCACCAGCACATTGGGGATCGCCGCGAGCGTGGTGATGCCGGACAGGTCTTTCAGCGTGTCGTAGCCCGGGTTGGGGTAGAGCGCAGGGTTCAGCGCATGCCCCGAGGAATGCACCAACACCGTGTAGCCATCGGGATCGCTGCGCGCCACCTGGGCGGCTGCGATGGTGCCGCCCGCACCCGGTTTGTTCTCGATCACGATGGTCTGGCCCATGCTCTTGCTCATGGCCTCGCCAACGGTGCGCGCCACGATATCGGTAGCGCTGCCCGCCGTGAACGGCACGATGAACTTGATCGGCTTGGTCGGGTAGCCCTGCGGCGAACCCATCGCAGGGGCCTGCGCCAATGCCCAGCCCATCGCACCCATTCCTGCTGCAGCCACCACCACCGCTCCAATCAATCGCTTCATGTCTGTCTCCTTCAGTTTTAGAGTCATTTCGCGGTCAGGTCCCCATTCAATGGTCATTTTTAGCTATATTTTTCATAGCATCAATGCATGGGCGATCTTGTGACCTGACGTCTGCAAATCCACCAGTCGCGGCGCCAGATCGACCCCGATCAACTGCCCGCCGCGCTTTTTCCATCGGCCCGCCACCATCACACTGTCAATGTTGGCAAGCGACGCCTGCATCACCACACTGCTGACCGGATCGTGCACCGGTTGCATATTCAGATCAGTGGCGCGCACCAGCACCAGGTCAGCCTGTTTGCCCGCGCGGAGCGAGCCAATGCGGTGCGACTGGCGCAGCATGCGCGCGCCCTCCACCGTGACCCAGGACAGCGCTTCGCGGGTGGTGATGGTTGATGTCGGTGGAATCGTGCCATGCGCTTCCCGGTAAGCCACGTTGTCCAGGCTGCGCTGGATACCCAGCGCGATGCGGGCCTGGCTCAACATGTCGCCGCTCATCACACTTTCCAGATCGACACCCAGCGAGGGCGCGCGGCCGATGCGGCGCAACCGTCCGGTCAACGGGTGGCCGTGGCCCTGCGACATCTCGCTTTCGGCAGCGGCCGAGAAACTCATGCCAAGGTCGCAGAACCGCTGCAGCTGCGCATCGGTCAGGGCGTGCCCATGCACGATATTGATGTTGTCGCCGAGTAGCCCGGCCGCCTCCAGCCTTTCCCACCCGTCCGGCGTACGGGCCGGGCCACCGCCCTGGTGCAGCGAGGCGATCAGGTCCAGCTCTCGCGCCATGCGAAAGTCATGCAGGGCGACGTCCAGCGTCGAATAGTGCGGCCCCAGAACGGCAGCGTGCACGCTTAAGCGCGGGTTGCCCTGGTGACGTTTGAGCAGCCGCTCGACTTCATCACGCGGGTGCGGCACCTCCCAAAAAGGTGTTTCACCCGGCTTCGGCTCGGGCTTGGGTGTGCCATGAAAAAACGCGGCACGAATGCCCGATTCGAGCAGGCCCGCGACGGCTGCGTCGTTGTGCGCCGGCGTGCGGTTGTTGTGGCACCAGTCCACCAGCGTGGTGGTGCCACAGTTGAGCTGGTTCCACGCGCCCACCAGCGTGGCGATGTGCAGATCTTCAGGTTCGAACACCGTGGCCAGGCCAGCGTGCATCTTCTGGAAGTACTCGAGCAGCGTCCAGTTGGCGGCAAGACCGCGCAGCGCGGTCTGCCAGGTATGCATGTGGGCGTTGATCAGGCCTGGAATCACGATGCAGCCAGACGCGTCCACCACCTGCGCGTCATCGGCGTGGATGACGGGTGCGATCTCGGTGATGACGTCATCCGTGACCAGGATGTCGCCAGTCGGCAAATCACCCTGCGCGTCCATCGTGATGACGGTCGCACCCCGGATCAGCGTGCGAGACAGGTTCATGCTTCCAGACCGTCGCTCATCTTGACGTTGTCGGGCGTCAACTCCAGTCCGGCGTCCTTGGCCGTCTCGACCAGCAACACCGCAAAGTCGATGTCGTCGTAACCGCGTCCCACCATGCGCGCGACCGACTCACGCGTGGCTGCCGCCGCAGGCATGGCCACGCCGTGTGCCTTGGCAGCACCCAGCCCGAGGTCCATGTCCTTGAGCAACAGCTTCGGTGTAAACGTGACCTGGTCGAACGTGAGGTTGGTGAGCATCGGCGTCTTGTACCGGGTGTACATCGAGCCGAGCACCGAGTCGTTGATGCTTTCCAGGAATACATGGCGCGGGATACCGGCCTTCTCGGCCAGCACGGTGATCTCGCACAGGTTCTGGATGATTACGCCAAACATCGTGTTGTGCGCGATCTTCCAGATGCGCGCCAGCTCGCCCTCACCCACCCACATCACCTTGCGCGCCATGGCCTGCAGATAGGGCTCGGCCTGGTCGTACAGCGGCTTGGGACCGGAGGCGACCATCAGCAGCTTGCCGGCCTTGGCCACTTTGGCATTGCCCGACACCGGGGTGCACAGATAGGCCACGTCCAGGGCTTCCAGTCGCTCCCGGATGTCGGCAGAGCCTTCCTGTGAAATCGAGGAACTGTCCACCACCACCTTGGGCCGTGTGCTGCCGGCGACCAGGCCGCCCTGGCCGAACAGCACCTCCTTCAGGTCATCGGTGGTCGACACCATGGTGAAAACGAAATCGCAGGCTGCCAGATCCTGTTTTGACCGCGCGATGGCGGCACCGTACTCGACCAGCGGTTCCGCTTTTGATGCCGTGCGGTTCCACACCGTCACGCCATGCCCGGCCTTGGTGAGCCGCTTGACCATGGCCTCGCCCATGCGTCCGAGACCAATCCATCCAATGCGATTTGCCATGTCTGATTCCTGAGAGTTGAGCAGTAGGTGGTTGAGTGCGCTTGGACGGCAAGGGTCACCGGCCCTGGGCGGCCTGCCAGTAGCGTTCGTCGATGTAGCTGGAGGCGTCGGTCAATGCTTTGGCGGGCTGTGCAAGTTTGCTGCGCAGCGCCATCACCGTGCGCACGCCCTGCGGGTCGAGCCGGGCATCCGAGAAGAATCCGCTGGACGGGTGCAGCATCAGGTCGCAGGACTGCGCCGCCAAAGCGGGCGTCATGCCCGGCGCATTGGCCATCAGCAAGGCCTCGGCAGCCGTGCGGTTCTGGGGCGCCTTGAGCCATTGCACGGCGTCGCGGTAGGCCCGTACGAAGCCGGTCACAGCCTCCGGTTGGCGCTCTGCCCAACTGCGGCGCGCGGCGCCCACGATGCCCATGTACGGCCCGATCACGCTGCGGGTGGTGGCAAGTATCGTGAAGCCACGGCTTTTCGCCTGCAGGTCAAACGGCGCGCGCAGCATGGTGGCGGCGTGCTGGCGTTCCATCAGTGCGGCGAAGCGCCGGTCGGTTCCGCCCGCGCGGGCCCACTGCACGTCCGACTCGGCAATGCCGTTGCGCGACAACATCTCGCGCAACGCAAACGAAAAGCCATTGCTCATCGCATCCACTGAGATCGTTTTGCCGCGCAGGTCGGCAAAGGTCTTGACCTCGGGCACTGTGACCAGGCTCAGGAATCCATCGTCGGACCCCATGAAGGCGAAAAAATCGCTGGGTGGGTCAAACTTCACCTCGCCTTGCCCCTCCTGATACGCCACGATGTTGTCGAACGCGGTCACAGCGAGATGGTAGCGGCCATCCATCAGCCCGCTGAACAGCTGGCGGGAATCCGGGGTGATCTGCAGCGTCGCCAGCAATCCGTTGGCAGCAAAAAAACCGCGCTCGCGCGCCGCCCACAGCGGCAGGTTGAAGCCGCCGCCAAAGCTGATGACCGATACCGCAACTGGCGTGGTCGGCGAGGGTGCGGTGGACGCGCAGGCTGACAGCAATGTTCCGGTCAGCGCGGACATCACGGCCACGGCGCCTTGTCGTCGGTTCAGCATGGTTTTCCTTCAGTCTCGACCCCGAGTGTGGTCAGACACCCCGCCGCTTGCAAGTTCGCGACGGGAAATCAGTTTTCCCGACTGTGGAAAAAATGCTTTGCGCCTCCCGGAAGCGGTGTCTCGGGCGCGCACCGCGAGATCAGACGCGTTCGAGCACCAGCGCAATCCCCTGCCCCACGCCGATGCACATGGTGCACAGCGCATAGCGCCCGCCCGTGGCGTGCAGGCGGTTAACGGCCGTGGTGGCGAGGCGTGCACCGCTGGCGCCAAGCGGATGGCCGAGCGCAATCGCGCCGCCCCAGGCATTGACGCGCTCATCGTCGTCCTTCAGGCCGAGCTGGCGCAGCACGGCCAGACCCTGCGCGGCAAAGGCTTCGTTGAGTTCGATCACGTCAAGCTGTTCGAGCGTGAGGCCTGTCTGCGCCAGCACCTTCACGGTGGCGGGCGCCGGGCCGATGCCCATGATGCGCGGCGCGACGCCGGCCGTGGCCATGCCAACCACGCGGGCCTTCGGGATGAGCCCATTCCTGGCCGCTGCGGCCTCGCTGGCCAGCAGCAGCGCACAGGCGCCGTCGTTCACGCCGCTGGCGTTACCCGCGGTCACGGTGCCGTCTGGCCGCACCACGCCCTTGAGCTTGGCCAGCGATTCGAGGCTGGTTTCGCGCGGGTGCTCGTCCTGGCTCACCACCAGCGCGTCACCCTTCTTTTGCGGGATCGAGACTGGCGTGATCTCGCGCGCCAGGTGGCCCGCCTTCTGCGCGGCCACGGCCTTCATCTGGCTGGCCAGCGCCATGCGGTCCTGGGCTTCGCGATCAATCTTGTAGTCGGTCGCCACGTTTTCTGCGGTTTCGGGCATGGAATCGACGCCGTATTTTTCCTTCATGAGCCGGTTGACGAAGCGCCAGCCGATGGTGGTGTCGTACACCGCATTGGCCCGGCTGAACGCGCTCTCGGCCTTCGGCATCACAAACGGCGCTCGGCTCATGCTCTCCACGCCGCCGGCGATCATCAGCAGCGCTTCGCCGGCCTTGATGGCGCGCGCGGCCGTGCCCACCGCGTCCAGACCCGAGCCGCACAGCCGGTTGATGGTGGCACCGGGCACATCCATCGGCAGGCCCGCGAGCAGGCTGCTCATGTGCGCCACGTTGCGGTTGTCTTCACCGGCCTGGTTGGCACAGCCGTACAGCACATCGGCCACGGCCGCCCAGTCCACGGTCGGGTTGCGCACCATCAGCGCCCGGATCGGAATGGCCCCCAGGTCATCGGTGCGGACGCTGGACAGCGCGCCGCCATAGCGGCCAAAGGGGGTGCGAATCGCGTCGCAGATAAAGGCTTGGGTCATGGTGGTTCCTTGTCTCATCGAACGTGAATGGGCAGCCCGAGCAGCGACTCCAGCTCGGCGTGTGCCAGGCCCTCGACCTTGTCGATCAGCGTCAGGCCTTGCGCCGAGCACGCGAGTGTTGCCAGGTCGGAATAAATGCGCTTGACGCAGGCAATGCCAGTCAGCGGGTAGGTACACGCCTTCACCACCTTGCTCTGGCCTTGCTTGGTCAGCAGATCCATCATCACCCAGGTTTGCTTGGCGCCGATGGCCAGGTCCATGGCGCCGCCCACAGCGGGAATGGCACCGGGCTCGCCGGTGCTCCAGTTCGCCAGGTCGCCAGTGGCGGAAACCTGAAACGCACCCAGCACGCAGATGTCCAGATGGCCGCCACGCATCATCGCGAAGCTGTCGGCGTGGTGAAAGAACGCACCGCCCTTGAGCAGGGTGACTGGCTGCTTGCCGGCGTTGATCAGGTCAAAATCCTCACTGCCCTCCGCAGGGGCCGGGCCCATGCCCAGGATGCCGTTCTCGCTGTGCAGGATCACTTCAAGACCCTGCGGAATATGATTCGCCACCAGTGTCGGCATGCCGATGCCCAGATTGACATACGCGCCATCATGGATGTCGCGGGCCACGCGTTGGGCCAGTTCATCCTTGGTTCGTTTATGGTAGCCCATGCTGCCTCCTCAGGCCGGTTTTTTGAAGCCACCTGCCTGCGTGGCCACGCGCGGCACCTTCACGATCCGGCTCACGAAAATGCCTGGCGTGACGATGTTTTCCGGGTCCAGCGTGCCGAGCGCCACGATTTCGTGCACGGTGGCAATGGTGTGTGTGGCCGCCATGGCCATCACCGGGCCGAAATTGCGGGCCGCCATGCGGTAGGTCAGGTTGCCCCAGCGGTCACCGCACTCGGCTTTGACGAGCGCAATGTCGCCGTGAATCGGGTGTTCCAGCACGTAGTGCCGGCCGTTGATCTCGCGCGTTTCCTTGCCGGCGGCGAGCTCGGTGCCAAAACCGGTCGGCGTGAAAAACGCACCAATCCCGGCCCCGGCGGCGCGGATACGCTCGGCCAGATTGCCCTGCGGCACCAGTTCGAGTTCGAGCTTGCCGCTGCGGTACAGCTCGTCAAACACAAAAGAGTCGGCCTGCCGTGGAAAGCTGCAGATGATCTTGCGCACGCGCCCGGCCTTGAGCAGCGCGGCCAGCCCTTCGTCTCCGTTGCCAGCGTTGTTGTTGACAACCGTGAGGTCTTTGGCGCCCTGCGCGATCAGGCCATCGATCAGTTCGCCGGGAATGCCAGCAGTGCCAAAGCCGCCGATCATGACGGTGGCGCCGTCGGTCACGCCAGCAAGCGCGTCGGCAATGGAGGCGGCTATCTTGTCGATCATGGTCGAGGCTCTGTGGCTCTGTTTCGGATGCCGGAAGCCCAGCGGCGCCGGTCACACCAGCGCCAGCAGGCTCCAACCCTTCGCAGGAGCGAGCGTCCTGCGCGGCACCAATCTTAAACGCCAATCGCCCCGCGCCCGGCAAGCCGCCCGATCAGCGCGGCCGCCTGGCTGACCCTGACCATCGCCGCTCAGGACTTGCGGAAGCCCAGGACCAACACGACACCGCCCAGCGCGATCGCGCCGATGCTGAGCCACTGGGGAATGTTGATGGATTCCTTTTCCTGCACCTTGAGCTGCAGCGGCCCGAGTTGGGCCTGCGTGGTGTTCTTGGTGAAGCTGAAGCCGCCGGTAAACAGCCCTGCCAGCCCGAGGACGATCAAGGCAATACCGGCAATTCTCATGGCATTCATGTTGTTCTCCTGAAGTACAGGGGCAATGGACTCGCCTGCCGCCACGCCCCCAACGTGTCGGCCGCACCTCCAACTTTAGGATTGGGCAACCAGCCCGGGCGTAGGACGGCACCGCCACCGCACGTAGTGTCCAGCCCCGACCCGTGGGCACGGGGGGCACTGCAGCCGTGATACGCTTTTGCGCATGTTCGCCCCCTCGCAAGCTGATGTTCGCCGCTTCTTCTGCTCCGTTTACGCCAAGGTCCGCGGCGGTGGGTCATTAGATGCTATGGAAATAATAGCAAGCGGATGGATCGCGGAGCACCCCGAATACCACGCCGAACTGGCCGACACTGACGCCGCGCTCGCCCGCATGTACGACGTGGAAGCCGGCCAGACGAACCCGTTTCTGCATCTGTCGATGCACCTGTCAATCAGCGAGCAGTGTTCGATCGACCAGCCGCGCGGCATCCGCCAGGCGGTGGAGTTGCTGACTGCGCGGCGCAACTCGCTGCACCACGCCCACCACGAAACGATGGAATGCCTGGGCGCCATGATCTGGGAAAGCCAGCGCGGCGGCCGCCCGCCCGATGGCGCCGCCTACATTGACTGCGTGCAGCGCCACGCCACCCGCGACTGATGCTGGCCACGTATACCGAATGCTATTTTATTTATAGCAAACTATGACCAGCCGACGCGGACCCCGGGCCAAAAACGCTTGAAAAAGCAAGAAAAAACCCGCCTCAGCGGGTTTCGTCGTTCCGGCCCGCCCGCTCAGCGGAAGCGGGACTGCGGCACGGTCTTCAGGTCGCCCTGCACAGAGCCCATGTAGTTGGCGATGGCCTTGAGTTCGGCATTGGAGAATTGCTTGGCGATGCCGGCCATCACGCCATTGGCGCGGCCCACCTGCGGGTTGTTCTCGGTTTTGTAGGCCTTGAGCGCCACGTACAGGTAATCGGCATGCTGGCCCGCCAGCTTGGGGTAGGTCGGGTCGATCGGCTTGGCAAAGTTGGCGCCGTGGCACGACGCGCAGGCCCCCTTGGCCAGCACGGCGGCGGCTGCGGGCGACGGCTCTTTGGTGGGTTTTTCGGGCAGCGTGGCGCCCGCCACCTTGCCATGCGACTCGTAGTAGGCCGCGATATCGGCCATGTCCTGCTCGGTCAGCGTCTGGGCAATGCCGCGCATGGTCGGGTGCTTGCGCTCGCCCTTGGCATAGGCGTTGAGGGCCGACACAATGTACTTGGCGCCCTGACCGGAAATCATCGGCACCTTGTAGATTTCAGGAAAACTGGCCTGATAGCCCTGGATGCCGTGGCAGCCAATGCACAGGGCGATTTTTCTCTCGCCGGCCTTGGCGTCAGGCACGATTTCGGCATGTGCCGTAGCAGACAGGCCGGTCACGGAAGCGACAGCCAGAGCAAAGAGCGTGGTCAACAACTTGTTCATTTTGCGCGCACAATCACACAGAGAGTTCAGACTTGTAATCAACCTTCGATTATATCCGGGCGAACCCTGATTCCCCCACCCCCATCACCATGAAATTCCAAGGCACCCAAAACTACGTCGCCACCCAGGACCTGATGCTTGCCGTGAACGCCGCCATCACCCTGAAGCGCCCGCTTCTCGTCAAAGGCGAGCCCGGCACCGGCAAGACCATGCTGGCCGAGGAAGTGGCCCAGGCGCTGAATATGCCGCTGCTGCAGTGGCACATCAAATCCACCACCAAGGCGCAGCAAGGCCTGTACGAGTACGACGCGGTGAGCCGGCTGCGCGACAGCCAGCTGGCCGATGTGGACGGCGGTGAACGCGTCAAGGACATCCACAACTACATCCTGAAGGGCGTGCTGTGGCAGGCGTTCACGGCCGATCAGCCGGTGGCGCTGCTGATCGACGAGATCGACAAGGCCGACATCGAATTCCCGAACGACCTGCTGCGCGAGATCGACCGCATGGAGTTTTACGTGTACGAAACGCGTGAAATGGTGAAGGCGGTGCACCGGCCGCTGGTGTTCATCACCTCCAACAACGAAAAAGAGCTGCCCGATGCATTTTTGCGCCGCTGCTTTTTCCACTACATCAAATTCCCCGATGCCGACACGATGAAGCAGATCGTGGACGTGCATTTTCCCGGTCTCAAGAAAGAGCTGCTGACAGCGGCGATGAAGACGTTTTATGACGTGCGCAACCTGCCCGGCCTCAAGAAAAAGCCTTCCACCAGCGAGCTGCTCGACTGGCTCAAGTTGCTGGTGGCCGAAGACATTCCGCTGGAGGCCCTGCAGAGCAAGGACGACAAGGTGGCCGTGCCGCCGCTGGTGGGCGCGCTGCTCAAGAACGAACAAGACGTGACCCTGTTCGAGAAGCTGGTGTTCATGCAGCGCCACAACCGTTGAGCGCATGGCGATGAGCAAACCGACGTCACTGCTGCTCGAAGGCCTGTCCGACGCGATCGGCTTTGTAGGCGGCGCACTGGCCGGCTTCTGGCTGGCACGCGCCTTCGGGTTTGACTTGTTTGCGGCCGGCTACGGCTCGTCCAGCATTGCGGCGATCGTCGCCGTGGGGCTGGGCGGCGGCATCGGGTTGCAGCTGGCGCGGCGCTGGCGTGCCGCACGCGCCGCTCGTGGCAAGGAGTGAACCGGGCATGGCTTTTGTTGAGCCGGTAGTGCTGTCCGGGCGCGGTGTGCGATTGGTACCGCTCGACCTTTCTCACGAGTCCGCCCTGGCCCAAGCGGCCGCGGACGGCGAACTGTGGAACATCCGCGTCACCTCGGTGCCCGAGCCGGGGCAAACCCGCCAGTACATCGAAGACGCCTTGCAGATGCGTGCCGACACCAACCGCTTTGCCTTTGCGGTGACCGACGAGACCAGCGGCACGGTGCTGGGCAGCACCAGCTTTCACGACATCCTGCCCGCGGTGAAGCGCGTGGAGATTGGCTACACCTGGTACGCGAGGCGCTGCCAGCGCACCCATGTCAACACGACCGCCAAGCTGCTCATGATGACGCACGCGTTCGAGACACTGGGCTGCCGCGTGGTGGGCTGGCGCACCGACAACTTCAACTTTGCGTCGCAAGCGGCCATCGAGCGGCTGGGCGCCCGAAAAGACGGCGTGATCCGCGGCCACGCGCTGCGCCGCGACGGCACGATTCGCGACACCGTGATGTACAGCATGCTCTCTGCGGAATGGCCCGAGGTCAAGGCGCAGCTGCTGTACCTGCTGACCAAGCCCCGCAGCTAAGGAGGCCCGCCCGTGCTGATCGATTTCTTCTACACCCTGCGCAGCGCCAAGCTGCCGGTCTCGGTCAAGGAATACCTCACGCTGCTCGAAGCGTTGCAGCAGGGCGTGGTCGGCCCGAACTCGGACGACGCGTACAAGATCGACGATTTTTATTACCTCTCGCGCACCGCGCTGGTGAAAGACGAGAAGCACTACGACAAGTTTGATCGCGCGTTTGCCGCCTATTTCAAGGGCGTGGAAATGATCGCGGACTTCACCAAGGACATACCGCTTGAGTGGCTGCGCAAGAACCTGGAACTCGAACTCAGCCCGGAAGAGCGGGCCAAGATTGAGAAGATGGGCTGGGACGAGCTGATGGAGACGCTGAAAAAGCGTTTTGAAGAGCAGAAAGAACGCCACGAAGGCGGCAGCAAGATGATCGGCACACGGCACGTCACCCTTTGGTGCTTACGGCTACAACCCGCAGGGCATCCGCATCGGGCAGGACAAGGGCCGCAACAAAAGCGCGGTGAAGGTGTGGGACCAGCGCGCCTATAAAGACTACGACGACACGCAGGAACTCGGCACCCGCAACATCAAGGTGGCGCTGCGCCGTCTGCGCAAGTTTGCGCGCGAAGGCCACGAGGACGAGCTGGACCTGGACGAAACCATCAGCAAGACCGCCGCCAACGCCGGGTTTCTGGACATCAAGATGCGGCCCGAGCGCCACAACAACGTGAAGGTGCTGTTGCTGATGGACGTGGGCGGCACGATGGACGAGCACATCTC
>JANOBJ010000378.1:0-12480 GCA_031411575.1 Betaproteobacteria bacterium
CCCACGACCCCTTGGTTCGTAGCCAAGTACTCTATCCAACTGAGCTACAGCCGCGTAGCCTTGAATTGTAGCATGGTAGGCCGTGTTGGACTTGAACCAACGACCAAAGGATTATGAGTCCTCTGCTCTAACCAACTGAGCTAACGGCCCGACTCGCGCATTGTAAGAGCCTGCGATCAGGCGCCCGATGCTACTTGTGGTGGCTCAACGCATTGCTGACCAGCTTGGAAGTGATGTCCACAATCTGGATCATCCGGTCGTACGGCATGCGGGTAGGCCCGATCACACCCAGCGTACCGACAATCTGGCCGTCAACCTCGTATGGCGCACTGACGACAGAAAGCTCCTGGTAGGGGACCGACTGGCTTTCGCCACCGATAAATATACGCACGCCGTCGGCCTGGCTGGAGCTATCCAGCAGGCGCAACAACTGCGCCTTCTGCTCGAACAGGTCAAACGCGCGGCGCAGTTGTCCCATGTCGCTGGAAAAATCACTCACGGCCAGCAGGTTTCGCTCCCCCGATATCACCACCTCATCCTGCGATTGCGTCAGCGCTTCCGAACCCGCGTTGACGGCAGCTTGCATCAGCGCCGCGATCTCGCCACGCAGCGACTCGACCTCATGTTTGAGACGTTCGCGTACCTGCTCGATGGCCATGCCGGCGTAGTTGGCGTTGAGGAAATTGGCCGTCTCGATGAGTTGGGCAGAGGAATAGTCCGCCTCGGTGAAGATCACCCGGTTCTGCACGTCTCCATCGGGCGACACAATGATGACGAGCAGCCGCCGATCCGACAATCGCAGGAATTCAATGTGCCTGAAAACGGATGCGCGCCGGGGCGCGACCACCACCCCAACAAACTGCGACAGGCTGGACAACAGGTTGGCTGCGTTGGCGATTACCCTTTGCGGCTGGTCTGGGGCAAGGCTTGCAGAGGTGAACTGCTCACGTTGAACGGTCAGCATGGTGTCCACGAACAGGCGGTAGCCGCGCGCGGTGGGAATTCGGCCGGCGGAGGTGTGCGGGCTGACGATCAGGCCCATCTCCTCCAGATCCGACATGACGTTTCGGATCGTGGCGGGCGACAGTTCGAGTCCCGATGCCTTGGACAAGGTGCGCGAGCCGACGGGTTGGCCGTCGGCAATGTAGCGCTCAACCAGCGCTTTCAACAACAACTTCGCACGATCGTCGAGCATGAAGCATTTTAGTGATGTAATTTGACGATGAGATCGCAATTTCGCCACGTGGCGCTGATCGGCAAATACCAGGCGCCGGTGACGGGCGCGCACGCGGATACCTCTCGTCTGGTGCTGGAGGACATTGCGCACTTCCTTGGGCAGCAAGGCTGCGACGTCGCGCTGGAACATGGCACGGCGTTGAATACCGGGCTGACCCAGTACCCCGCGCTAACGCCTAGCGAGATCGGTGCCCAGTGCGATCTGGCTCTGGTGGTGGGCGGTGACGGCACGATGCTCGGTATTGGTCGCCAGCTGGCTTGCTATGGCGTGCCGCTGATCGGCATCAATCAGGGGCGACTCGGATTTGTGACCGATATCCCTCTGGAAAGCTACCAGACCACCCTTCCGCCCATGCTACGGGGCGAATACGAAGAAGATCACCGCAGCATGATGCACGCCAGGGTCTGGCGCGACGGGCACTGCGTGTTCGATGCGCTGGCGATGAACGATGTCGTGGTGAATCGGGGTGCCATTGCCGGCATGGTGGAACTGAGGGTTGAGGTTGACGGGCATTTCGTCGCCAATCAGCGGGCAGACGGCTTGATCATTGCGTCACCAACCGGTTCCACCGCCTATGCACTGTCGGCTGGCGGGCCCTTGCTGCACCCCTCAATCCCGGGTTGGGTTTTGGTGCCGATCGCCCCGCACACCTTGTCGAATCGGCCCATCGTCCTTGCAGATGCGACAGAGGTTGCTATCGAAATAGTATCTGGCCGGGATGCAAGCGCCAACTTCGACATGCAATCACTCGCTTCATTGCTGCATGGTGACCGGATCACGGTCCAGCGTTCACAGCATCGTGTGCGGTTTCTGCATCCGCGCGGATGGAGTTACTTCGACACGCTGCGCAAGAAGCTGCACTGGAACGAAGGGGGCTCCTGAACGTGGCACTCAAGCACATTGCTCTGCGCGATTTCGTGATTGTTCGCGAACTGGCCCTGGACCTGGCGTCGGGTTTTTCGGTGTTGACGGGGGAGACAGGCGCCGGCAAGTCCATTCTTATCGATGCACTTCAGCTGGTGCTCGGCAGCCGAGCTGATGTGGGCACCATTCGCGAAGGCGCACCCCGTACCGAGGTCAGCGCTGAGTTCGACTGCCCGGTGGCGCTTCGCGGATGGCTGGGTGAAGCGGGCTTCGATCCGGCCGACACCCTGCTTTTGCGGCGTACCGTTGATGCTCAAGGCAAGAGCCGCGCCTGGATCAATGGCAGTGCTGCGACGGCTGCCCAGCTGCGCGAACTTGGCGAGCAAATGGTGGATATCCACGGGCAACATGCCTGGCAGAGTCTGACGCGGCCGGATGCCGTTCGCGGTCTTCTCGATGCCTACGCGAGCGTTGACACAGTGACCCTTGGCCAATTGTGGTCGACCTGGCGCATCGCACAGAAAACGCTGGAGGAAGCGCGCCGGGGCCAGGACTCGATCCAACGCGAACGCGACCGCCTGGCCTGGCAAATCGGAGAAGTCGACAAACTTTCTCCAGGTGCTGGCGAATGGGAAGAGCTGAATGCAAGCCATACCCGACTCGCGCACGCACAAGCATTGCTCGATGCGGCTGCAGGTGTGCTGACGACCATCGAAGACGAGCCCCACAACGTGCTTGCGGCGCTGTCGAGATCGCGCGCCTTGCTCATGGGACAGGCGCAGCACGAGCCCGAGTTTTCCGCGTTGGCGGACATCCTCGCCTCAAGCGCGGCGCAGCTGGAAGATGTTGTGCACAGCCTGCATGCCTATCAACGCCGGATTGATCTTGATCCCGAACGACTGACCGAGCTTGATGGACGCATGGGGCAGTGGATGAGCCTCTCGCGTCGCTACAAGCGTCAGCCGGTTGAACTGCCTGCTTTGCTGGAATCGTGGAAAAAGGAGTTGGCGAAGCTTGATGCGACCGATCTGGCGACGCTGGAACACGCCGACAAGATCGCGAAAGACGCTTTCCTCACCGAGGCTCGACGGATTGGCGTGGCGCGGTCCAAGGCTGCTCCGCTGCTCTCCAAGGCCGTCACCCAGGCGATGCAGGGCCTTGGCATGAAGGGCGGGCAATTTCAAGTGTCCATCACCAAGCTGGACCAGCCTTGCGCCAGCGGGCTCGAAGACATCTCGTTCCTGGTGGCGGGCCATGCCGGCGGTTCTCCGCGGCCGGTGGGCAAGGTGGCATCGGGCGGTGAGCTCTCGCGAATTGCACTGGCCATTGCCGTGACCACGAGTCAGCTGGGCGCCGCCCAGACCTTGATCTTCGACGAAGTGGACGCGGGGGTCGGGGGCGCGGTCGCTGAAACTGTGGGGCGTCTCATGAAGCAACTGGGGCGCGATCGACAGGTCCTTGCGGTCACGCACCTGCCACAAGTGGCTGCTTGCGCCGACCAGCATCTGGTCGTTTCCAAACAGAGCGATCAATCCGGAACCGTCAGTCGCGTTGAGCCCGTTCAGGGCGAAGACCGGGTGGCTGAAGTGGCCCGCATGCTTGGCGGTGAGCGGTTGTCCGGAACGACGCTTGCCCATGCCAAGGAAATGCTTGGCGCATTGAAGTAAGCGGAAGACCCCATGGAAATGGTGCTCATCACCGGCATGTCCGGCTCCGGAAAATCGGTGGCCCTCCATGCGCTGGAAGATGCCGGCTACTACTGCGTCGACAATTTGCCGCCCGAATTGCTGCTGGGGTTTGTAGCGCTGGAGCAGCAGCATGCAGCAACGCACATCGCCATCGCCATGGATGTGCGCAGTGCGTCATCGCTGCCGCTGGTGCCCGAGCAACTCACGGCGCTGCGCCGCCAGGGCATTTCCATTCGGTCGTTGTTTCTGGACGCATCCACCGACACACTGGTGCGGCGCTACTCGGAGACGCGCCGCCGTCACCCGCTGTCGCGCAGCGACAGCAATGACCAGCAACGCGCACTGACGGACGCGATTGAACTCGAGCGCGAACTGCTGGCTGACCTTCGCGAGCAAGCCAGTGTGGTCGATACCAGCATCATCCGGCCGGCCCAACTGCAGGGCTACGTCAAAGCCATGATTTCCGCGCCGGCAAGTCCGCTCACGCTGGTTTTCGAATCGTTTGCCTACAAGCGCGGCATTCCGATGGATGCCGACTTTGTTTTTGACGTCCGCATGCTACCCAATCCTCACTATGAAACCGCGCTTCGGCCGCTGACAGGCCAGGATGAAGCGGTGGCGCTCTTCCTTCGGCAACAACCTGATGTGGACCGGATGTACCGCCACATCGAGCAGTTTCTGGAGAATTGGCTGCCGGCACTTGCGCGCGACCACCGCAGCTACGTGACCGTCGCGATTGGCTGCACGGGTGGCCAGCATCGGTCGGTCTATCTGGTCGAGCGCCTTGTCGATGCGTTTGGCGCGAAGTGGGCCACGCTCAAACGCCATCGCGAGCTTGATGGCGTTACGTCGCGTTGAGCAGCTTGCGAATGGGTGCTGGCAACCCCAGCGCGGACCATGAGCAGGCCGTAAACCAGGCCCCGGATTCGCCCCCCAGATCGCCACCGGGCAAGGTCACCTGAACGCGGTGCAAATGCAAGTCCCGGTGCGTCAGCACATGTAGAAACGGCTGGCTGTCCTCCAAGTACCGGCGGTAACGGGCGGGCACCCGGATTTCAAGTGCTTGTCTGCTCTCAAACACCGGCAAGCAGTAAAGCCCGGCCCAGACACCCGGCGTGGGGCGCTTCTCAAGCCACACTGCGGCGTCCTGGGTCGTTGCATGCAGCAACCAGAGCGACACGCTTGACCGCTTGAGTTTGCGCGATTTGACGGGGTAATCATTCGGATTCCCAAATCGCTTCGCTCTGCACATGTTCCCCAGTGGGCAGTCCGTGCAGGCGGGGTCACGGCGAGCGCACACCGTCGCACCCAGGTCCATCAGGCCTTGGGTGTAACGCGACATGGCGTCTTCAAGCGCGGTGTGCGGCAGTAGGTCAGTTGCCTGGTCCCAGAGCAGGTTGGTGTTGGCGGGTACAGCAAGATCAGCGTCGAAGGCCAGCACGCGTGACAGCACCCGCTTGACATTGCCGTCCAGAATGGCCACGCGCTCCGAAAAGCAGAAAGCGGCGATGGCCGCAGCAGTCGACCGACCAATCCCTGGCAACGCCTGAAGCTGCGCAGCACTTCGGGGGAATTCACCACCGTGATGCGCCACTACCTCGAGTGCACATCGGTGCATATTGCGTGCGCGGCTGTAGTAGCCCAATCCGCTCCACGCCGAGAGCACCTCGTCCAGATCCGCAGCCGCCAGTGAACGGACATCCGGAAAACGGGCCAGGAAGCGCTGGTAGTAATCAAGGACGGTCGACACCTGTGTTTGCTGCAGCATGATTTCCGATAGCCACACGCGATACGGGTCGCGCGTATGTTGCCAGGGCAAGTGTTGACGGCCGTGCAACTTCTGCCAGCGAATGACCGCATCGGCAACCCCCTCCGACCCCAGAGTCATGCCGTCTGCAAGGCAGGTACAGCTGAAGAGTCGACCAGTTCCGGCATCTCCAGCAAGGGTGAGGTCAAGTCCACGAGCTTCACATCGAGCTGGCGCAGCGTGACTTCCTGAGCCTCAATCTCGCCGATGCGTTCGCTCAGGCCGCCCGCCGCTTCCTGGATGCGCTGAACGGCTTCCAGGCGGCGTCCAATATTGCGACGCCGTTCGCGCAACTGCACATCAAGCTGCGCAGCCGCTGATTTGTTCCAGAGTTCCACGTCGCCCAACGCCGATTCGTACACCACGCGAAGCCGCGTCGCAAGCGCGCGCACCAGCCGGTCAGCAAATTCGGGTTGGGCGAGCTTGAGCGCGTTACCAACACCGAGGTATTGCATATGGCTTTTCTCGACCAACTGCAGATCGCGCGCATAGCGCGCCATGTCGGGCTCTTTGGGCGCCTGAAGCGAGAACCCATGCTCTGCATTGAGCTGTCGAAAGGCCCCGTTGAGCATCGACTGGATATCTGTACTCAAACGATTGGCCTTTTCAAGCTTCTGCAGCAGGCGGGCAAACGTTTCGGAATAGGCTTTCTTCACGCCAAGTTTGATCCCCGGCTGGCGCAACACCCGATTGAGTTCCACCAGCTCACTTTTTAGCGATTTGGAGCCAAGCAAGTCAAACACCTCACGCAGCAGCTTGAGGTGCACGGACCGGACAGCCTGAATCTTGGCGCCGCTGACATCGAATTCGGTTTGCTCCTGCTCGATGCGCGAACGCATGTGACGGATCACCGTCGCATTCTTGCCGCTTAGCCCCCGAAGCTCCAGCGTCTGCTCAGCCAGATCACGGCGACGCATGCCGATGACGCGACCAGCCTCAGACCGCAGGCTGGCGATGCTGCCCGACACGGCAGCGCGCAGGATCTTCTGGCGGCGGCCGAGCAGCCCCAAACCCAGCGCACTCTCCAGTCGGGGCAAACAACTGGCCCGAAGCAAGGCGCCATCGTTGGTCACTTTGGCCAGCAGCCCCTTCTGCGCGGATACCGGAATTACCTGATCGGCGCCGACCCCGAGAATCTCCGCTGATGTTGCACATTGGCGATCAATCTGGGCCTGTACCTGCGCGGGCGTACTGAGCTGGTCCCACATGGTGTCCACTTTGTTCAGCACGACCAGGCGGGTGTCAGCGGTGTCGCTTTCCGTGATCAGGTGCTCTCGCCATATCGACAGGTCTGAACGCGTGACGCCGGTATCGGCCGCGAGAATGAACACCACCGCATGGGCTTGCGGGATCAGGCTCACGGTCAGTTCCGGCTCGGCACCGATCGCATTCAAACCCGGCGTGTCCAGAATCACCAACCCCTGCTTGAGCAGCGGATGTGCAATATTGATCAGCGCATGCCGCCACTTGGGCACTTGCACCCGCCCATCGGCGCCGACCAGCGGGTTGTCGTCGGGCGTGTCGTCATGCCAAAAGCCCAGTGCACGGGCCTCTTCACGTGACACATGGCGCACCTCGGCCACTTTCTCCATGGCCTGTGCCAGTTGGTCCGCGTCGTTGACATCCAGGTCCACACGCGTCCATTTTTCGGGCGCCATGCGCCATTCCATCAATGCCTGCGGTTCCAGCCGTGTTTCGATCGGCAGCAGCCGCAGACACGGCGGCACCTCGGCGTCGTAGCCCAGTTCGGTGGGGCACAGGGTGGTGCGGCCAGCGCTGGCCGGCATGATGCGCCGCCCATACTCGGCAAAGAATATGTCGTTGATGAGATCATAATTGCCGCGCGAAAAATCGGCCACGAACGCCACCATCACTTTGTCGGCGCGGACCTGGTTTTCCAGGCGCTTCAGGCGCTCTTCAAGACCCGCGTCGAGCAGGTCATGGTCCTTCATCCATTCACCCAGCAGTTTGAGGCGCAAGGCGAATTCACGCCGCCACATGCCGTGCTGGTCAAACTGGTCGTTGAAAGAAAGGCTCATGGGTCTCCAGAATCACCATTCAATATAGCATTGCGTCCGCGCCCCGACCAAGCCTCGCGGGGCCTCAGCGTTTCTGGCAAATCGGGCAAAAATAGGTCGATCGCTGGCCCTGGCGCAGCAACCTGACCGGAGTTTTGCAAACCCGGCAAGGCTCGCCAGCACGGTCATAGACCATCGCATCCAGTTGGAAGTAACCCGATTCGCCCTGCGCGTTGGAGAAATCCCTCAGCGTACTGCCGCCCTTCAGTACAGCCCGCGCCAGCACATCGCGGATGGCGGCGTGCAAACGCGCCGCCCGCGGGCCGCTGATCGACGACGCAGAAACCGTAGGCCGGATACCCGCGAGAAACAGCGCTTCGGATGCATAAATGTTACCGACACCCACGACGATGTCGCCCGCCAGCAACACTTGTTTGATCGCCGCCTGCCGCCCTTTGAGCGCCTGGTGGAAGGCGCCCAGGTCGAACCCCGCTTCCAGCGGCTCCATACCGAGGCGCCCCAGCAGCTTGCGGGCCATAGCGTCCGTTTCGCCCGATGCATACACAACCGCACCGAAACGCCGGGGATCGTTGAGCCGCAACACGCCGCGGGTCGTGACCAGATCAAAATGATCATGCGGCCCCGGAACGGGTTGGGCAGGCGCGAAGCTCAGACTGCCCGACATGCCCAGGTGCAGCAGCAAAAGCCCGCGGTCCAGGTCGACCAGCAGGTACTTGCCTCGGCGCCGTACACCCAGCACCCGCGCCGCGGCCAGTTCGGCAGGCAAGCACCCCAGCGGCCAGCGAAGAGGTTTGCCCATCCGGGCCGACAGCACCGTTGCGCCGGCGATCCGGTCGGCAAAACTGAGGCGGGTGACTTCAACCTCGGGTAGTTCAGGCATAAGTTAAATGGTTAACGGCGTTGGATTATTATGGGTTGATGACTTGTCTGAACCGGCTCAAACCTCTCGCGGCCCGATTGAGCGTGCTGTCCGTCCTGGCTGCTTTTGCCTCGCAGGGCACTGCCCAGACCGCACCTTCAACCGCTCCCGTTGCGGTGGATAGGCCCGTCTTGTCGTCGGCCATCGACGCCGAACTGTTTTACCAGTTGCTGCTGGGCGAGCTCAATACTGCGGCGGGTGAGCCCGGCGCTGGCTACTCGCTGATCCTGGACGCTGCGCGCAAGACCAACGACGCCCAGGCCTACCAGCGCGCCGTTGAGATCGCGTTGCAGGCACGCTCCGGCGATTCGGCACTGCAGGCCGCACGTGCCTGGCGCCAGGCGCAACCCGCGTCGCGCGAAGCCAACCGCTATGTGCTGCAAATCCTGATCGCGCTGAACCGCATTGCCGAAACCACCGAGCCGCTGAAGACCGATCTGGCACTGGCTGACCCCAAAGAGCGGTCACTCGCGATTGCGGCCATCCCGCGCCAGTTTGCGCGCGCCACCGACAAGAAGCTCGCCGCGACCACGGTCGAGCTAGCGCTGACAGATGACCTCGCCAAGCCCGCCACCGCCTCGGCCGCGTGGACCACGGTCGGGCGGATGCGCCTGGCCGCGGCGGATACCACGGGCGCCGTCGATGCCGCGCTGAAGGCGCAAGAGTTTGACGCGCGCTCCGAAGGGCCGGCGCTGCTGGCGCTGGAATTGATGGACCCCAAGGTGCCGCGCGCCGAGCCGATTGTGCGCAAGTACATGGAGGGCAAGCCCATGCCTGAGCTGCGCATGGGTTATGCACGCGCCCTGCTGGACGCGCAGCGCTACGCCGAAGCATCCCAGCAGCTCAAGACCGTGACCGTCGAGAAGCCGGATTTCGCCGATGCCTGGCTGGTGCAAGGCACGCTGCAGGTGCAGGACAACCAGGTGGACGCAGGCGAAGCCTCGCTCAAGCGCTACATCGGTCTGGCCCAGGAGCAGCGTGCCGGCGAGGAGCGCAACCGTGGTCTGGCCCAGGCTTACCTGTCGCTGTCGCGCATTGCCGAGCGGCGCAAGGATTTCGTTGCGGCCGAAGCCTGGCTTAACCGGATCGAGAATTCACAGGATCTGGTGAGCGCGCAGAACCGGCGGGCGTCGTTGCTGGCGCGGCAAGGCAAGCTCAATGAGGGTCGCCAGCTGATCCGCTCGCTGCCCGAGCGCAACGAGGCGGAGGCACGCGTCAAGCTCATGGCCGAGGTGGAATTGCTGCGCGACAACAAGCAGTACCGCCCTGCCTATGACCTGCTCGCGCAGGCCGCTGCCAAAGCGCCAGCCGATTCCGAACTGCTGTACGACCAGGCCATGCTCGCCGAAAAGCTCGGCAATACCGACGAAATGGAGCGGCTGCTGCGTCGCCTGATCGCCGCCAAGCCCGACTACCACCACGCCTACAACGCACTGGGCTACTCGCTGGCTGATCGCAATGTGCGGCTGCCCGAGGCCCGCGCGCTGATTGCCAAGGCGTTGGAGTATGCGCCGGGTGATCCGTTCATCAGCGACAGCCTGGGCTGGGTCGAGTTCCGCCTGGGCAACAAGACCGAAGCGGTTCGCATCTTCGAAATCGCCTACAAGGCGCGTCCGGACGCGGAGATCGCCGCACATTTTGGCGAGGTGCTGTGGAGCATGGGCCAACGTGACCGTGCCCTGTCGATCTGGAAAGAAGGCCTGCTGCTCAATGCCGAGAACGAGACACTGCAGGAAACCCTGAAGCGCCTGCGCGTGAAGCCGTGAGGGCGCGCCCGCTCGTCAGGCTCGGGCTGCTGATTGCTATAGTATTTATAGCAGGATGTGTCCAGTTGGCGAGGACCCCGGGCACTAAAAGCACTGAAAATGCGTTTTGGAGCGGTCGCCTGTCACTGCAGGTTGACAACGCGCCGACGCAGTCATTTGCGGCGGCGTTTGAACTCAAAGGCGGTGCCGCCGCTGGCGAATTGGCGCTGTTCTCGCCGTTGGGCAGCACGCTGGCGCAACTCAGCTGGGCGCCCGGTCGCGCCACCCTCAACGCGGACAGCCGCGAGCAGCAGTTTGGCTCACTCGATGCACTGGTGGCGCAGGCAACCGGCACCGCCATCCCGGTCGCCGCGCTGTTTGACTGGCTGGCTGGCACGCCCACCCCGGTGCCGGGCTGGCAGCCCGACTTGTCGCGGCTTGGCGCGGGTCATCTGGCAGCCCGCCGAACCGACCCGCAACCGCTGGCCGACCTGCGCGTGGTGCTGGATCGTTGACACGCCGCTGAAACGCCGCAGGTGGCGCCACAGCAGCGCTGCGCCGACCCGGCAAGCCGGGCCACACCGATAATCGCCACATGAAGGCGCTGTACGACGTCCCGGCTCCGGCCAAACTCAACCTGTTCCTGCACATCACCGGGCGCCGGGCAGACGGCTACCACCTGCTGCAATCGGCGTTCATGCTGATCGACTGGTGCGACACGCTGCACTTTGAGCGGCGCAATGACGGCCTCATCAGCCGGGAAGACACGGGTGCCGTCCTGCCACCCGATGATCTGGTGGTGCGCGCGGCCCGTGCGTTGCAGGCGGTCAGCGGCGTCTCGTCCGGCGCACATATCATGCTGGAAAAGCGCGTACCCATGCAGGCTGGCATGGGTGGTGGCTCGTCGGACGCGGCGTCGTGCCTGCTGGCACTTAACCGCCTGTGGGGGCTGAACCTGCCCCTGGAGCGCTTGCTGGAAATCGGCCTGGAACTCGGTGCCGACGTGCCGTTTTTCCTGCACGGCGGCAGTGCCTGGGTCGAGGGGATTGGCGAGCGGCTGACACCGTTGGCGCTGCCGCCAGCCCGCTTTGTGGTGGTCAAGCCACTTGAAGGGCTGGACACCGCCTCGATTTTCAGCGCGCCCGACCTCAAACGCGACACCGAAACTGCTATAATTTCAGGCTTTGCTGCAAACCCGTATGACTTTGGAGTCAACGACTTGCAGCCGGTTGCGAGCCGGCTCTGCCCGTCAGTTGGCAAGGCGCTCAACTGGCTGCGCACGCAGGGGCTGCAAGGCCGCATGACCGGCTCGGGCAGCGCGGTGTTTGCAAGGGTGTTGCATGAGGTGGATTTGGCGGGCGCAGACGCGTCCTGGCAGGTCCGGATATGCAACAATTTGGATGTCCATCCTTTGGCGGGTTGGGCATCCAGCGACAGGTTTCGGTAGGCAGCTTTTTGCTGTCAACCCGTGTAGGGGAGTCGCCAAGTTGGTAAAGGCACTGGATTTTGATTCCAGCATGCGAGGGTTCGAGTCCTTCCTCCCCTGCCAGATGTGATCGGCGTCATGTGATTGGGGTCAGAACCCAATTTTTTGCGGCCTGATGGTTCAAGAACGCAAGGTCTTCCGAAAAATTGGGTTCTGACCCCAATTGATTTGATCGCTGGGCTGCACATGCAAGGTCACCATCCCGATTTCATGGTTTTCACCGGCAATGCCAATCCTGGCATGGCTGCGGAGATCGCCGACCACCTGGGCATCAGCCTGGGTGCGGCCGATGTCGGCCGCTTTTCCGATGGCGAAGTGACCGTCGAGATCAAGCAGAACGTGCGTGCCCGCGATGTGTTCGTGGTGCAGTCCACCTGCGCGCCCACCAACGAAAACCTGATGGAACTGCTGATCATGGTTGATGCGCTCAAGCGCGCCTCGGCCGAACGCATCAGCGCGGTGATTCCGTACTTTGGCTATGCGCGGCAAGACCGTCGTCCGCGCTCCAGCCGGGTGCCGATTTCCGCCAAGGTGGTGGCCAACCTGCTGCAGACCGTAGGCGTGGCCCGCGTGCTGACCATGGACCTGCACGCCGACCAGATCCAGGGCTTCTTTGACATCCCGGTGGACAACATCTACGCCTCACCGGTGCTGCTGGGCGACCTGCGCCTGCAGAAGTACGAAGACCTGATCGT
>JANOBJ010000379.1:0-12595 GCA_031411575.1 Betaproteobacteria bacterium
GGCAAGGTGGTCAGCGACAAGCGCGCCAAGACCGTGACGGTGCTGGTCGAGCGCCGTGTCAAGCACGAGCTCTACGGCAAGATCGTCGGCAAGTCGAGCAAGTACCACGCCCATGACGAATCGGGCGAGTTCCACATCGGCGACACCATCGAGATCACTGAGAGCAAGCCGATCTCCAAAACCAAGAACTGGGTTGCGACCCGGCTGGTGCAAAAGGCAGTGGCGGTTTAAGCCTTCGCGCCAGACCCCCTGCAGATCACGCCAAAACGGCCCACAATGTGGGTCGTTTTTCTTTTTGGGGCGCCGCAAGGTGTGGGGCCCGAGAACAAACTCACCTGGAGAGCGCAGCATGATCAAAGTTGGAGACACCCTTCCCGCCACCACCCTGATGGAGTACTCGGAAGTTGAGGGTGAGGGCTGCAGCATCGGTCCCAACGCGGTCGATGTGGCCAAGGCCTCGGCTGGCAAAACCATTGCGGTGTTCGCGCTGCCCGGCGCGTTCACACCCACCTGCTCGGCCAAGCATGTGCCCGGCTACGTGCAGCATGTCAATGACTTCAAGGCGGCCGGTGTCGACGAGATCTGGTGCCTGAGCGTGAACGACGCGTTCGTGATGGGCGCCTGGGCGCGCGACCAGAAGACCGGCGGCAAGGTGCGCATGCTGGCCGACGGCAGCGCCGATTTCGCCAAGGCTACCGGCCTGACGCTCGACCTGGCCGGCCGCGGCATGGGCTTGCGCAGCAACCGCTACTCGATGCTGGTGAAAGACGGCAAAGTGGTGTCTCTCAACGTCGAAGCGCCGGGCAAGTTCGAGGTCAGCGACGCGGCCACCCTGCTGGCGCAGGCCAAGGGCTGATCGATCAGCTCGGGGACGCCGGGCAAGCCTGATAGCGGCTTGCCGGTCGAACATTGTTTGCTATTAATTACATAGCAAACAATGACCAAGGTATGAGGACAACCGGCCTAAAACACTCTGAAAACACCAAAATCCGCTAGTACCGGCTGCTCGCCGGCCAGAGGTCGGCCTTCAGGTAGTGGGCGCCGGCAATCGGGTTGTGGTAGTAGGGCGGAATAGCCGTGAAGCCCAAGTCTTCGTACAGCGCACGCGCCGCCTGCATGTCGTCCAGCGTGTCGAGCAGCACGCAGCCGTAACCCGCCTGCAGCGCGGCATTCAGCATGGCTTCGGCCAGTTGGCGGCCCAGACCCAGGCCGCGGAACCCACTGCGCACGTACAGCCGCTTCATTTCGCTCGCATTCGGGTAGTCCACCGTATCGAGCGGGCGCAGCGCGCAGCAGCCCGCCAGCGCTCCGTCCACCAGCGCCAGTTTCAGCGCGCCACGCGGCTCGGCGTACTCGCCAGGCAGCGCGGCCAGTTCTTCGTCAAACGACTGAAAACACAGGTCTACCCCAAGCAGGTCGGCGTATTCCCGGAAGATCTCGCGCGTAGCCGCCAACTCTGCCGGGCTAGCAGGCGTCTTCAGTTGTATCTGCGGGGTGTTCAAGGCCTGCGACGGTGCGATGATGTCAGGCTCAGTTTAGCTTTTTTGCGAAAGACAGCCATGGCCCCTCTTCATGCGATCCCTCCTGCCGCCAGCGGACCCTGGCGCGGGCTCCTGCTCGCCGGGGCACTGGCAAGCGCACTGTGGGCGGCCGGCTGCTCCACCGTGCAGACCACCCAGCCCGGCGCGGTGGGCATCACGCGCACCCAGAGCATGGCGGTCAGCCGCGAGCAGATTGACCAGGCTTCGGTTGAGGCCTACAACAAGTTGCTGCAGGAGGCGCGCGCGAAAAACGTGCTCAACCAAGATGCCGCCCTGCTGGCCCGTGTGCAGGGCATTGCGCGCCGCCTGATCACGCAGACGGCCGTTTTCAGGCCCGATGCGCCCGGCTGGCGCTGGGAGGTCAATGTGTTCCACAGCGACCAGGTGAACGCGTTCTGCATGGCAGGCGGCAAGATCGGCATCTACACCGGGCTGGTGACGAAGCTGCAGATCACCGACGCCGAACTCGCCGCCGTGATGGGCCACGAGATGGCGCATGCGCTGCGCGAGCACGTGCGTGAGCAGGTGTCGCTGCAGTACGCGGCGCAACTGCCGGCGCTGCTGATCGCCATGGTCACGGGCAGCCAGGCGCTGGCGCAGCTGGGCGACATGGTGAGCGACGTCACGCTCGGTTTGCCGCGTAGCCGCCAGGCCGAGCTCGAGGCCGACGAGATGGGGGTGGAGCTGGCCGCGCGCGCCGGCTATGACCCGCGCGCCGCGATCACGCTGTGGCAGAAGATGAGCCGCGTGGGCGGCGCCCGCCCGCCCGAATTCCTGAGCACGCACCCCTCGGCCGCTTCGCGCGAGGCCGAGCTTACGCGTGCGGCCCAGGTGGTGTTTCCGCTGTACCAGCAGACGGGCGGGCGATAGGGTCCGTCGGCGCTACACGCCGCCGCTGTTGCCCAGCCGCACCACGTAGGCGACCACGCCCGCGCACACCGCCAGCACGGCCGCGGCCACCGCGCGGGAGGCAACGTCATCGCGCGAGGGCTCGACCGTCACAGCCAGCGCCTTGTCGCCGTGCAGCATCGGTTTGATCAGGTTTTCGCGCTTCTTGTACAGGTAGAACAGGATGGCGGCGATATGCAGCAGCACCAACGCCAGCAGCACCCATTTGCCCACGCCCTTGTGGTACCCGGTGGCCAGGCTGACGGTGGCGCCCGACACGAAGCGCGTCAGCGGCCCGGCCGAGGCGATCTCATCGTCGGCAAACAAGCCACTGCCCACCTGCGCAGCCAGAAACAGCAGCAGCGCAAACACCGAAAACGCGCCCAGCGGGTTGTGGCCTACCGAATGGTGCGGGTGGCCGCGGCCTTTCAGGTAGGCCAGGATGCTCGCCGGCGAGTAGATGAACGAGGCAAAGCGCGACCAGCGCCCGCCCACCAGCCCCCACACCAGGCGAAACAGCAGCAGCGCGCCAATGGCGTAGCCCGTGCGGAAATGCCAGACCATGGCGTTGCCGCCAATATTGCCGGTAACGACCTGCGCGACCACGCAGATGGCCAGCGCCCAGTGAAACAATCGGGTGGGCAAATCCCAGACGCGAACGCTCTTGGCCATGACGTAATTCCTTGCTTGTGGGTGTGATCGATGACGGCTTGATGAAGGGTCCGATTGCATTTTGACGCGCCGCAATCGGGTTTTCATGATCGGTACTTACCCGGGTTTTTAAGTTCCGATTAAGTTTTTGCAGAACTTTTGACTTGCCCGTACACTCCGAAAAATTCCCCCACCAACGCAAAGGAAAATTCCCATGAAAGCCATTGCTTCCGCCATTCTGGCCGTCGCTGCTGTCACGCTCTCCGTCCCTGCCGCCGCGCAGTTCGCCAAGCCCGAAGACGCGATCAAGTATCGACAGAGCGCGCTGTCCGTGATGGGCACGCACTTTGGCCGCATTGGGGCAATGGTCAACGGGCGCATCCCGTTTGACGCGGCGGCCGCCGCCGCCAACGCCGATATCGTGGTCACCATGTCCAAGCTGCCCTGGGCAGGCTTTGGGCCGGGCACCGACAAGGGTCTGCCGACCAAGGCCAAGGCGGAAATCTGGACCGATGGCGCCAAGTTCAAGAGCCATGGCGACAAGATGCAGGAAGAAGTGGTCAAGCTGGCCGCCGCCGCCAAGACCGGCAGCCTCGATAACCTGAAAGCTGCCTTCGGCCCGACGGGTGCGGCCTGCAAAGCCTGCCACGACGACTTCCGCGCCCAGTAAACCTCGCCGCACGGCGCGGCATGATTTGCTACTAATACAGTAGCAAACTATGACCACCGGATGCCGACCAGAGCCCGATTTCATCTGAAATCGGGCTTTTTTCATGGTGCCGGGCGCCTCAGATTTCGATCAGCAATTGCTCGATCAGCCGGTGCAGTCCGGCAAAGTTGGGCTCACCAACGTAGCGTTTGACGATCTCACCGCGCTTATTGACGACAAATGTGGTCGGCGTGGCCCGCACGTTGCCCCAGGCCGTCGCCACGGCACCGGTGTTGTCGATGGCCACCTGGAACGGCAGATTGCGGGTTTCGGTGTAACGCACGACCGAACTCGGCGGGTCGTACTGCATCGCGACGGCCACGGTGTCGTAACCCCGGGCATGGTATTTTTCCCAGGTGGCGCGGATGGCCGGCATTTCGGCGACGCAGACCGCGCAGGTGGTGGCCCAGAAGTTCACCAGCGTGACCCGGCCCTTGAAATCCGCCGTTGTCCGGGTCGAGCCGTCCAGCAGCACAAAGCTGGAGGCGGGCGCGGTGGACGGGGCGCGCGCGTGGTCCATGGCCAGGTAGGCGCCAACCCCGATTGCCAAGACCACTGCTGCTGCGGCACCATAACCCAATCGTTTTATATTCATGTGCATTCGACGCGCTGCCGTGTGAGCGAAGCGCTGAAGTTCCCAACTACCAGAAAGAGGTCAATCCATGGATCGCCGCCAGTTTAATTCCGCTTCCACCGCCGCCCTCGGCGCGCTGGTGGCCCTGACCTGGCAGCACGCCCATGCGCTGTCGCTGGGCGACTTGACCAACGCCGAGGCCTCGCAGGGCCTCAAAACCGCCCTGGAGCGCGGTGCGCTGTCCGCCGTCAACCTGCTGGGCAAGACCGATGGATTCCTGGGCAACCCGAAAGTTCGGATTCCGCTGCCCGGTTTTCTGGAAGACGCGTCCAAGCTGCTCAAAACGCTCGGCCAGGGCAAACGCATCGACGAGCTGGTGACCTCGATGAACCGCGCGGCCGAAACCGCCGTGCCCATGGCCAAGGATTTGCTCGTGGGCGCGGTCAAATCCATGAGTGTGGACGACGCGAAGAAAATCCTCTCGGGCGGCGACACCTCGGTCACCACCTTCTTTGCCGAGAAAACCCGTTCGCCGCTGGGCGTGAAGTTCCTGCCGATCGTGACCAAGGCCACTGAAAAAGTAGGCCTGGCCGCCAAGTACAACGCGGTGGCCGGCAAGGCGTCGGGCATGGGTCTGGTCAAGAAGGAAGACGCCAACATCCAGCAGTACGTGACGGGCAAGTCGCTGGACGGCCTGTACCTGATGATTGGCGAAGAGGAAAAGAAAATCCGCCAGGACCCGGTGGGCACCGGCAGCGCGGTGCTGAAGAAGGTGTTTGGCGTGCTGAAGTAAATCAGCTGGGGCAAGCCCGGCCGGCCAACCGCCGGCGCAGTGGGCCGGCGGCGGGCTGCTACAGCGCCTTGGCCAGTTCCAGCGTCAGCGCAGACGTCAGCTGGTCGCGCAGCACGTCACGGCTGACGCGGGTGATGCTGTCGCTCATCCAGCTCGACATCTCAAACGTGTTGTTGCCCTCGGCCACTTCGAGGCAACCGAAGTTGGGGTCGAGCCGGCGCATGTCGTCAATCAGGTTGTCGAACGTGTCGTCGCGCAGCCGCTCGTCGATGATGATCAGGTGCGGCATGTCGGTTTCGACATAGCGCACCGCGCGCTCCGAGTTGGGCACGGTGTCGGCGCGCAGGCCGAGCAGGTCGCAGCTGTTTTTCACCTCGGCGCGGATCATCGCGTCGGTCGTGACCAGCAGGATGCGGTGGCCCGCCAGCGGCTTGGTGGCGTAGGACGAATCACCGCCGGTGTCCAGCTCGACGGTCGTCAAGCCTTCCATCTGCTTGACGGTGCGCGCAAATTCGCAGATCAAGCGGGCCTGGCCGCCCGACATGTCGCGCTCCAGCGTGACGCCCATCGCCTTGGCCAGCTGCGTCAGCAAATGCCATTGCAGGTTGTCGCCGCGCACGGTTTCGGGCTCGAACTCGGATTCGCTGATCGACTGGCTGGCCTTGATCTGCAGCACGCCGTATTCGGGCCAGTTCTTGATGGTCAGCGAGACCGTCAGGCGCTGGCCAAACTCGGCCGCCCAGTCGAGTGCCGTGTCCACCAGGGTGGAGAGCAGGCCGGGATCGACAATGATCTCAACCGGCTTGACGTTGCGATACACCTCCGTGCCGGCTTGCTGCAGGTGCAGCGCGCGTTCGTCCAGCGCGAGGTTCACGATGTCATGGAGTTTCAGCCGCTCGTGCGATTGCCGGATACGGCCTTCGCCGAGCCGGGCGATCTGCTGGGCCTGGCGCGACACGGCCGCCGTGCTCTCGATTGCGCCGTACAGCGTCTGCATTTGCGAACGCGAAATTTTGCGGGTGGCGTTGAATTCCTGGATGATCTGCTGCATCAGGGAGACGTGCGAGGACAACTGGGCGCCGATCACGCCGGCCAGTGTGTAGTCGGCCCGTTCGGCCGCGGTTGGTGGCGCCTCGGGCGCGACTTGTTGCCCCGCCGCGACCAATGTGGGTGCTGGCGGTGGTTGCATCACCGAATTTTTGAACATGCGTTGCATACGTTCCCCCTGAATCACTCTTTTCTGAATGGCTTTGGCATGCCGACATCCCGCGCTTGCCCGTCCGGCACCCGGACTTCTACCATTAACGACATTCCACCATATTTAGTCCAACCCGTTACCAATTGCAACAGAGAAAGACGAAAAACGAGGACTTTTTTCTCGGTTTTTGCCACGCGGCCCTTGCGAAGCCCCACAGTGGCGCCGCGCAAGGCGCCAGCAGTGTTCAGATACGCAGCGCAAGCCGCGCTGGATGTGGGTCCGTCAGGCGGAGGCGTCCAGCAGCACCTGTGTCAGGCCGGCGGGGTCGCTGATCATGGGGTCGTGGCCGGTGGCGAGCTCGACCAGTCGCGAGCCGGGCAACCAGGCGCCGCCCCAGAATTTGGCGTCCACCACGCGCGGGCGGATCGCGTCGATCGTGGCCAGGGCTGGTTGGGTGCAGCTCACAAAGGTGCGCGGCACGCGGGCCACCCGAGCGATATCGAACGCCAGCGGCGCGTCATAGGTGTGGCCGGGGTGCGGCGTCTGCCGGCGCTTGACCCACTCGTAATCCTCGGCCTGCAACCCGAAAACAGCCGGATCGGGCGGCGGAAAACTGTAGGTGGGCGAGGCCCGGGCTGCCGCCAGCCGCGCCTCACGCGTGGCGCTGGCGTGGGTGCCGCTCCAGCTTTCGCCGGGTTTGGGCACCACCGCGTCCACATAGACCAGGTGCTTGAGCCGGCCGGGCAGGCGGTCGGCCACGGCCGTGCCGAGCATGCCGGCGTAGGAATGCACCGCCAGAATGACGTCGGCCAGCTCCTCGGCCTCGATTGCGTTCAGCACGTCGCTGATGTGGGTCTCCAGCGTGATGGCGGGTGACAATAAATGTGAGCGCTCGCCAACGCCTGTCAAAGTGACCGCATGCACCCGATGGCCTGCGGCGCCGAGGCGGTCGCTGACCCGGCGCCAGCACCAGGCCCCGTGCCATGCGCCGTGCACCAGTACGAAATGGGCCATCAGATCACCCCTGCGTTCTTCAAGTCGGCCAGCTGGGCCGGCGTGGTGTTGAGCAGCTCGCGCAGTACCGCCTCGGTGTGCTGGCCGAGCAGCGGTGGCGGGCTGCCGCCGTTGGCCGGGTCACGCACCGGCGTGGCGCCGAGCTTCATGGGGCTGGCGACCAGCCGCAGCCCGGGTTTGAGCGGGTGCGCCCACTCGGACACCATGCCACGCTGCCGCACCTGCGGGTCGGCAAACACCTCGGCCAGGTTATTGATGGCGCCGCAGGGCACCTTGGCCGCCTCCAGCGCGGCCAGCCAGTCGGCCTTGGTGCGGGTTTTCAGGATGGCTTCGAGCACCGGCACCAGCTCGGCCCGGTTGCGCACGCGGCCGGCGTTCTGCGCATAGCGCGGGTCAGCTGCCAGCTCGGGCCGGCCCGCCACGGCGCAGAACTTGGCGAACTGGCTGTCGTTGCCGACCGCGAGGATCAGGTGGTCTGGCGTGCCCGCCACTGCAGGCGCGACCTCGAACACCTGGTAGGGCACGATGTTCTGGTGGGCGTTGCCGGCGCGGCCGGGCACCTTGCCGTTCACCAGGTAGTTAGCGCCCAGATTGGCCAGCATGGCGACCTGGGTGTCCAGCAGCGCCATGTCGATCTGCTGGCCTTGGCCGGTGGCCTCGGCGTGGCGCAGCGCCGCCAGGATGGCCACGGTGGCGTACATGCCGGTGAACAGGTCGGCCACGGCCACGCCCACTTTTTGCGGGCCGCCGCCGATGTCGTCGCGCTCGCCGGTGATGCTCATCAGCCCGCCCATGCCCTGGACCGCATAGTCGTAGCCGGCCCGCTCGCGGTACGGCCCGGTCTGGCCGAAACCGGTGACGCTGCAGTACACCAGCTTCGGGTTCAACGCCTTCAACGACGCGTAGTCCAGCCCGTAGCGCGCCATGTCGCCGACCTTGAAGTTCTCGATGAACACGTCGCAGTGCGCCACCAGCGCACGGATCAGCGCCTGCCCGGCGGGCTGGGCGATGTCGCAGGTGACCGAGCGCTTGTTGCGGTTGGTGCCCAGGTAGTAGGCGGCCTCGGCGGTGTCGCGGCCGGCGTCGTCCTGGAGGAAGGGAGGGCCCCAGGTCCGGGTGTCGTCGCCGGTGCCGGGGCGCTCGACCTTGATCACGTCAGCCCCCAGATCGGCCAGCGTCTGGGTGCACCAGGGGCCCGCGAGCACGCGGGACAAATCGAGAATACGGATGCCATCAAGTGCGTTCATGAGCAGCATTTTCGGCCGAAACGGATAATCAGGGTGATGCGTCTTTCTGTCTTGCTGGCGGCCGTGGTCGCGAGCGTCGGCCTTGCGGCCTGCAACCCCGCCCTGAACTGGCGCGAAGTCCGCGCCGACACCACCGAACTCGTGGCCCTGCTGCCGTGCAAGCCCGACCGGGGTGCGCGCGCCGTGTCGCTGGGCGGCCAGGCGGTGCAACTGCAGATGGTGGGCTGCGAAGCGGGCGGCGCCACCTTTGCGGTGTCGCACGCCACCCTGGCCGACGGTGCCCAGGCGCAGGCTGCGCTGGCTCAGTGGCGCGAGGTGACGCTGAAAAACCTGCGCGCCGTGCCTGCCGTACCAGCAGCCGCGCGGGATGTGCCGTTTGCGCCCAAGGGCGCGATGGCGCTGCCGGGTTCGGTGCGGGTAACGGCGCAGGGCCAGCGGCCGGAAGGCGGTGCGGTCAGCGCGCAGGCGGTCTGGTTTGCCCGTGCCACACCCACGGGTGTGCAGATCTTCCACGCCGTCATTTACGCCGAGCGCATGGCGCCCGAGGCGGCTGAAACGTTTTTTGCGGGGCTCAAGTTTCCATGAATGTGCTGCCGCGCCGCGTGGCGATCCTGGTGTTCCTGGCGTTCGCGTTCGCCTACTTTTTCTCAGCACTGGTGAGGGCCATCACGGCCACGCTGGCGCCCACGCTCACGCAGGAGTTCGTGCTGAACGCGCGCGACCTGGGCCTGCTGGCGGGCGGCTACTTTCTGGGCTTTGCGGCGATCCAGCTGCCGCTCGGCCGCCTGCTGGACCGGCATGGGCCAAAGAAAGTGATTCTCGGCTTCCTGGCGGTGGCGGTGGTCGGCTGTGTGGCGTTTTCGGTCGCACGCAGCTTCTCCAGCCTGTTGGCGGCGCGGGTGCTGTGCGGGGTCGGCGTCAGCGCCTGCCTGATGGCGCCGCTGACCGGCTACCGGCGCTGGCTGGAGCCGACCGCCCAGCTGCGCGCCAACTCGTGGATGCTGATGACGGGCTCACTCGGCATGGTCGCGTCCACGCTGCCGGTGCAGTGGCTGATGCCGGTGCTGGGCTGGCGCCCGCTGTTCTGGGGGCTGGCGCTGCTGCTGCTGGTGGCGATGGCGGTGATCGCCTGGCAGGTCCCTGCGTGGACGGTCGCCCAGCCCGCTCCGGCGGCCGGTGCGGCGCGTGAGCGCGACGACGGCTATGCCCTGGTGTGGCGCAACCCCTACTTCCGCAAGATGACGCCGATCGGCTTTTTCAACTACGGCGGGCTGGTGGCGATGCAGACGCTGTGGGCCGGGCCGTGGATGGTGAAGGTGGCGGGCTACACGCCGCTGCAGGCGGCTGGCGGGCTGTTCTGGATCAACGTGTCAATGCTGCTGACCTTCTGGACCTGGGGCCTGGTGAACCCCTCGCTGGTGCGCCGCGGCTTTGGCACGGACCGCCTGATCGCCTGGGGGCTGCCCTCCAGCTTCGTCCTGTTAGCTATATTAATAATAGCAAACAATGACCTGGGGACGTGGACAACAGCCGTATTTGCCTTGTTTTGCATGAGTTGCACCTTTGTTTCGCTGGCGCAGCCTGCGGTGGGCATGGCGTTCCCGTCGCAACTGGCCGGGCGTGCGTTGTCGGCCTACAACCTGGTGATTTTTGCGGGCGTGTTCGTGGTGCAGTGGGGCATCGGGCTGCTGATCGACGGATTCAAGGCCGCGGGGCTGGCCGAAGTGGCGGCGTTCCAGGCGGCGTTTGGCGTGTTCATGGCTACCTGCATAGCCTCATATGGCTATTTTTTGTCCGCCAAACCGCATAATCGCGACAAATGAGACCGCGTTCATGAACAGCATCTTCATCATTGCCCACGCGCCACTGGCCCATGCACTGCGCCAGTGCGCACTGCATGTGTTCCCCGATTGCGGCAAGGGCGTGATCGCGCTGGACGTGCAGCCCCATGTGTCGCCCGACGAGACGCTGGCCGCCGCGCGTATCGCGATGCAGCAAATGACCGACACCGATGCCGACATGGGCGTGCTGGTGCTGGTGGACGTGTTTGGCGCCACGCCCTGCAACGTGGCGCAAAAGCTGGTGGACGGCGTGCGCTCCAGGCTCATCACCGGCGTGAACCTGCCCATGCTGCTGCGCACCGTGAGCTACCGCCACGAGGCGCTGGACGCGCTGGTGTCGCGCGCCATGGTCGGCGGTACCCAGGGCGTGATGCAGGTGGCCATCACCGCGCCGCAAAACCAGGCCAGACGACCGACGAATGATCAAGACCGACACGACCATCAGCAATAAACTGGGCCTGCACGCCCGCGCCTCGGCCAAGCTCACCAAGCTGGCCGGCAGCTTCCCCTGCGACGTGTTCATTGCGCGCGGCGAGCGCCGCGTCAACGCCAAGAGCATCATGGGCGTGATGATGCTGGCCGCCGGCATCGGCACCGACATCACGCTCGAGACCAGCGGCGAGCGCGAGCAGGAAGCGATGGATGCCCTGCTGGCGATGATCGCCGACAAATTCGGCGAAGGCGAGTAGATGACCCCCACGCTTGTCACTGCGTGTACTGCGCTGGCCCCCGAGGGGGCGCGTTTCGCCTTGGGGCGGCCCGGCGGCGAAACCTGGCCGTTCAACTACGGGGAAGCAGCGCCATGACGTTTTCCATCCACGGTCTCCCCGTCGCGCGCGGCATTGCCATTGGGCGGGCGGTGCTGGTGGCGTCCAGCCGGGTGGATGTGGCGCACTATTTCATTGAGGCATCGCAGATCGACGCCGAGATCGAGCGGGAGCGGGTGGGGCGCAACGCGGTGTCAGACGAACTGCACCGGCTGCAGCGCAGCGTGGACGCGATGGGGCCGAAGGAGGCGCCGCACGAGTTGCGCGCCCTGCTCGAGGTGCACCTGATGCTGCTGCAGGACGAAAGCCTGATCGCCGGCGTCAAGCACTGGATCACCGACCGCCTGTACAACGCCGAATGGGCGCTCACGACCCAGCTGGAGGTGGTGGCGCGCCAGTTCGACGAGATGGAAGACGAGTACCTGCGCGAGCGCAAGGCCGATCTCGAGCAGGTGGTCGAGCGCGTGCTGCGCTACATGAAGGGCGTGGCCTCGCCAGTGGCGCCCCCGGTCGCGTCGCGCCGCTCGACCGGGCTGCTGCGTCACCAGGAGCTGCTGCTGGACGACACGGTGGACGTGCCGCTGGTGCTGATCGCGCACGACCTGTCACCAGCCGACATGCTGCAGTTCAAGCAGAGCGTGTTTGCCGGCTTCGTCACCGACGTCGGCGGCAAGACCTCGCACACCGCCATCGTCGCGCGCAGTCTGGATATCCCCGCCGTGGTGGGCGCGCGCAGCGCCAGCCAGCTGGTGCGCCAGGACGACTGGGTGATCATCGACGGCGACGCCGGCGTGATGGTGGTCGATCCGTCGCCCATCACCCTGGCCGAATACGGTTTCAAGCAGCGCCAGGGAGAGCTCGAACGCGAGCGCCTGACGCGGCTGCGCCACACCCCCGCCGTCACCATGGACGGCCAGAAAATCGAGTTGCTGGCCAACATCGAGATGCCCGGCGATGCAGTGGCCGCCCTTGAGGCCGGGGCTGTCGGCGTGGGTTTGTTTCGCACCGAATTCCTGTTCATGAACCGCGCAGGCGAATTGCCCGGCGAAGACGAGCAATTCGAAGCCTATCGGGACGCCGTCACGGCCATGCAGGGCCTGCCGGTCACGAGCCGCACCGTCGACGTCGGCGCCGACAAGCCACTCGAGCGAATGAGCGTCAACGAATTGCGGCATGAGCACACGCTGAACCCGGCGCTGGGCTTGCGCGCAATTCGTTGGAGCCTTTCGTAGCCAGGTATGTTTCGACAGCAGTTGCGTGCAATTCTTCGTGCAAGCGCCTATGGCAAGGTGCGTTTGCTGATCCCGATGGTGGCGCACCTGAGCGAGATCTCGGCCACACGCGAGGCGCTGGCGCGTGCGAAGCAACAACT
>JANOBJ010000380.1:0-14702 GCA_031411575.1 Betaproteobacteria bacterium
GGCGTAGGGCTTGGCGCCCTTGAAGCTCGGCAGAAAGCTGTGGTGGATGTTGATGGCGCGACCGCTGAGCTTTTTGCACAGGTCGTCCGACAGGATTTGCATGTAGCGCGCCAGCACCACCAGCTCGGCGCCCTCGGCTTCGATGATTTCATGCTGCCGGGCTTCGGCCTGAGCCTTGGTCGTCGCGGTCACCGGGATGTGGTGAAACGGCACGTTGTAGCTGGCCGCCAGTTGGTAGAACTCGCGGTGGTTGCTGATGATGGCGCGGATATCCAGCGGCAGCAGCCCGCTCTTCCAGCGAAACAGCAGGTCGTTCAGGCAATGGCCTTCCTTGCTGACCATGATCACCGTGCGCATCGGTTGCGTGGTGGCGTGCAGCTTCCACTGCATCGAAAAAGCGTCGGCAAAGGCCTTCAGCTGCGCGCGCAGGTCGTCCTCGGTCAGTTGGGCGCAGGCAAACTGCACGCGCATGAAAAACAGGCCGGTGTCGTGGTCGTTGTACTGCGCGGCTTCCTCGATGTTGCCGCCGCGCTCATACAGAAAACCCGAAACCGCATGCACGATGCCCGGCCGGTCGGGGCAGGAAAGAGTCAGGACATAAGCGTGATTCATAGAGCTTGAATTGTCGCAGGCTGCCCGCCAGTCATCGCCGATTGCGGGTTTCGCAGCGTGCAGGGGCGCGCCATCGGTGCCAAAATGACCCGGTCAAGACTCGGAGACTGCCATGGCCTACAACGACTTTTCAATGGACAACCAGTGGTTGCCCTTCACCCCCAACCGGGCCTTCCGCAAAGACCCGCGCGTCTTTGTGGCGGCCGACGGGGTGTACTTCACCACGCATGACGGCCGCCAGGTGCTCGATGGCATCTCCAGCCTGTGGTGCGTGGGCGCGGGGCACAACCGCAAGCCCATCAACGAGGCGATCAAGAAGCAGCTGGATACGCTGGATTACGCGACCGCCTTCCAGGCCAGCAACGACAAGGCGTTCAAGGCCGCCGAGATGATTGCCGCGATGGCGCCTGGTGACTTGAACAAGGTGCTGTTCTGCAACTCGGGCTCGGAGGCGGCCGACACCTCGCTGAAGGTTGCGCTGGCCTACCACCGCGCGCGCGGCGAGGGCCACCGCAATGTGTTCATCGGCCGCGAAAAGGGCTACCACGGTGTCGGCTTCGGCGGCATGTCGGTCGGCGGCATTCCGGCCAACCGCAAGGTCTACGGCTCGGCCTTTCTGCCGCGCGTGGACCACATGCGCTTCATCCACGACCCGGTGCACAACGCCTACATCCACGGCGTGGAGCCGGTATGGCAGGAAGACCCGCTGGTCGAACTGGAAACCCGCATCCTGCCGCTGCACGACCCGTCCAACGTGGCGGCGATCATCGTCGAGCCGGTGGCCGGCAGCGCGGGCTGGTACCTGCCGCCCAAGGGCTACCTGAAGCGCCTGCGCGAGATCTGCGACAAGCACGGCATCCTGCTGATCTTTGACGAGGTGATCACCGGCTTCGGCCGCATGGGCACCAACTTCGCCGCCGACTACTACGGCGTGGTGCCCGACATGCTGAACTTCGCCAAGTGCGTGACCAACGGCGTGATCCCGCTGGGCGGCGTGATCTGCCGCGAGCACCTGTACGACGCGATGATGAACGGCCCCGAGCACGTGGTCGAGTTCTTCCACGGCTACACCTACTCGGGCCACCCGGTAGCCTGCGCGGCCGCCATTGCCACGCTGGAGCTGTTCCAGCAGGACAATCTGTTTCAGCGGGCCGGCGAGATGGGCAAGGTGCTGGGCGACGCGATGCACGGCGCCTTCAAGGGCCTGCCCAATGTGGTCGGCATCCGCAGCCTGGGGCTGGCCGGCGCGGTGGAGCTTGCCGGCATCGCCGGCACGCCGGGCAAGCGCGCCTATGACATCTTTGTGGATTGCTTCCACAAGGGCGTGCTGGTGCGCCCGGCCGGCGAAAACATGGTGCTGTGCCCACCCTACATCGTGGACAAGGCGCAGATCGAAACGATGGTCGGCACGCTGGCTGATTCAATCAAGCGGCACGCCTGAGCTGGGGTGCTCGGGTGGGCTCGGGCCGGCGTTGCCTGGGCGCAGCGAGCTCAGCGCCGCGCTCAGCTTTTGGGCGGCATCGCGCGCCGCAGGTCGGCGCAGTAGTCCTTGTCGGGCCGTGGCGGGGTCGGCCATACGAGATCTGCGGCGTCATTGATTGCTATTGAATTTGTAGCATCCAATGAACCGCCAGCAAGGACCTGGAGCACTTTTGCCTTGAAATCCGGCGCCAGGTGCAGCGGGATGCCAATATCACGCGCCACGTGGCCGCCACCGGCCACCAGCAGCACCGTCTTGCCGCTCTGGCGTGCGCTGGCCACGGTCTGGGCCATGGCGATGTCGCGTGCGATCTGGATGCGCGTCATCGGGTTGATCTGGCTTTCGGGCAGCAGCCCGCAGTGGCCTTCGCGCATGTTTTTCTGCTGTTTTCCGCGTGCGGTCGGTGTCAGTCGGTCATCTAGCGCTACATTTTTCATAGCGTCTGACATCTGCGCGCGCGGCAGGTTGGCGCCCAGCACCGGCGCGCCGGCACGCACCGCCGCCATCACCACCGGGCCATAGGTGGCCCAGGGCCAGGCCGGTTCGTTCCAGCGCAGGGCGGCGCGCACGGCGGGTTCGGTGGCATCGCGCGGCAGGCCGGCGGTGCTGCCACCCTGCTCGGCCATCTCGATCACCAGTGCCGCCAGCGTGCCGCGCTCAGCCAGCGCCAGCACCACCTCGCGCTGCAGCCGCTGGTGCTCGGGCGCGTCGTGCTGCTCGCCCAGCAGGATGGCGTCGGCCGGCAGCAGGCTGTCAAGCCGGCGCATCAAGTCGGTGGCAGAGGGGTACGGCCCGGCAAGGGGCGCGGCAGCGTTGGGCGCCGTCGCCGCGCCAGCGCAACCCGCCAGCAAGATGACCGATACCAGCAAACCCGTGACGGCGGCGCGACAGTACATCGCACGATACTAAGGCTTCACCAATCTCCCACCATGCGACTGAACTTCTATGCCCGCGCCGCGGCCACCCTGCTGCTGGCGCTGGCTGCAGCCGAACTGTGTGTCTGGCTGGCGACGCCGATCCCCTGGATGATCGGGCCGCTGCTTGCCACGGCCATCGCGTCGATCGGGGGCGCGCCCACGGCCAGCGCCGGGCCGCTGCGCAACGCGGGGCAGTGGGTCATCGGCGTTGCGCTGGGGCTGTATTTCACGCCGCAGGTGACCGCGCTGGTGGCAGGCCTGTGGTGGGCGATCGTGGTGGCGATCGTGTGGGCGCTGCTGCTGGGCACCGGTTTTGGCCTGTGGCTGCAACGGGTGCACGCGCCGCGCATGCCCGAGCTGCGTGGCGATGCGCTGCGCGCCACCACCTACTACGCGGGCGCGATTGGCGCGGCGTCGGAGATGACGCTGCTGGCCGAGCGCAAGGGCGCGCGCGCCGATCTGGTGGCCGCCGCGCACAGCATGCGGCTGCTGATCGTGGTGTTGGTGATTCCGTTTGCCATGCAGTGGGGCAAGGCCGCCTGGGGCCTGCAGGCCATCGAGTTTTCACCACCCGGCCCCAAAACCGCGCAATGGCCGGGTTTCTTGTGGCTGGCACTGGCCACCGGCGCGGGCGCGCTGCTGATGGACCGGCTCGGCCGTGCCAACCCGTGGTTCATGGGCGCGCTGCTGGTGGCGATGGGGTTCACCATGGCGGGCATCCACCTGACGGCGATCCCGACGGGGCTGACGAACGCGGCACAGCTGGTGATTGGGGTCAGCCTCGGGGTGCGCTTTTCAGCCGAGTTTGTGCACACGGCGCCGCGCTGGCTGGTCAGTGTGGCGCTGGGCACGGTGGTGATGATCGTGCTGTGCGCGGGGCTGGCGGGGCTGCTGGCACGCGGCACCGGGCTGCCGCTGGCGACGATGATCCTGGGGGTGTCGCCGGGCGGTATTTCCGAGATGGCGATCACCGCCAAGGTGCTGCAACTCGGGGTGCCGGTGGTCACCGCGTTCCAGGTGTGCCGGCTGGTGGCGGTGCTGCTGCTGGTCGACCCGCTGTACCGCTGGGTGTACCGGGCGCGCGCCCAGGGCGGCTAGCCGGCGGCGCGCAGCACTGCACGCCACCGGTGCGCCGGCCTGGTCTCAGTGCTGGAACTTGCCGCTGCGGGTGACCAGCGCCAGATCGACAAACGCCACGCCCACGTGGTTGTCACGGGCGTAGTTGGCGCTCAGGCCGTTCAGGTCAATCCTGGCATCGCCCAGCGCGGCCACAAACCCCTCGCGTGTCGGGTTGGTGCCAGCCAGCTGCAGCGCGGCCACCAGGGCCTTGGCGGTCATGTAGCCCTCCAGGCTGCCATAGGAGAAAGCCTGACCCGGGTTGACCCGTGCAAACGCATCCTGGTACTCGCGCGTGATCGCGGTCTTGCGCTCCCAGGGGCTGGGCACCACCTGCGCGAAGATCATGCCGTGCGCCAGTTCACCCAGGCGCGCGGCCATCTGCGCCGAGCCGGAATTGACACCGTAGAACGCGGTGCGCACGCCCTGGGCGCGGGCCTTGCGGATGAGTTTTTCGTAGACGCCGGTGCCGCCGTGGTTGAACACCATCTGGGCGCCGGTTTGCTGCAACTGCGCGGCCATCTTGTCGATCTGCGCATCGGCGATGTCCGATTTGAAGGGCAGGTCGGCCACCAGCGTCATGCCGAGTTCCTGGCAGATCAGCTTGACGTTGGCCAGGTGCTGGCCGCCGACCTCCGAGTCCGCGCGCAGGAAGGCGACCTTCGTCGTCCCCAGGCTCTTGGCGTGCGCGATCAGCGCATGAAATTCCTCGCGGTGCTCGGCGCGCACCGGGAACACCAGCGGCTGGAACGGCCGGCGCAGCGTGGGCGAGCCCGCCATCGGGCCAAAGAACGGCACCTTGAGCTCGTTGGACGCCTTCATCACGGCCGTGGACGGGCCACCTTCGATCGAGCCGAACATCGCAAACACCTTGTCCTGCTCGATCAGCTGGCGGGTATTGGCCTCGGCCGTTGCGGACTTGTTGTGGTCGTCCAGGGTTTTCAGCAGGATTTGCCGGCCATTCACGCCGCCGCGCGCGTTCACGCCCTGCAGGTAGGTCTGCACGCCGGCCTGCACCGCAGTGCCATAGTCGTTCTTGCCGCCTTCGAGCGTGATGTTCTGGCCGATCACGATCTGCTTGGGCGCCACGCCGTCGACCGCGTTGGCGGCCGGTGCGCCGCCCATCAGCGCGCCCGCTGCCATCAGTCCTGTGATGAACTTCTTCATATTCGTCCTCCCTGAACGTTTTCCTGACTGAACCCGAGTTGCACGCCTGTGACGCATCAACTTGGCTGTTCCCACCTATTTGTAAGAACTTGTTTCAAGCTTAGGGCCGTCCTAAACGAATTTCCAGTGCCTGCCGGTCACGAAACGAGGGCGAGTGCGGAAAAATTGACGAACAGGGGGATCGCGTGGCGGAGCCGAGTGAATCGACCGGGCGGCTGTTGCCCGGTCGCCACGTCAATGCACGACGACGGGGTTTTGCGCCAGGCCGGCGTACTGCTCCAGCGTGTCTTCCACCTCTTCCTGGGTGGGCACGTTGATCTGCCAGGCGGTGATCTGCTGCTGGAACAGCTCGGCCCACGAGCCATCGAGGTAAACCTCTTTGCCCGAGCGCTTGTCCACGATCTCGAACCCGTGGCGGGCCAGCTGCGGCGTGGCGGGCGCGGGCGCGCCGTCAGGCTCGGCGTTGGCGTGCATGTGCACGACCACGAAGGTTTCAGAGTCATAAAGCATGTTCATGATGGCCCTTCAATTCACAACTGCATGTTAGGTAGCAACGTTCGCGCCAGAATCAAGGACGACGGGACAAGTGCGGATTAGTTGGCGGAATCAGGCGCGTTTACACGCGTTTGACGCACCGGAAACCGGGTTTTGAATCGATTCTGTGGTGTTTTTGCCGCTTTTTGCGGCGCCAGCGCGGCCCATGGACGCGCGCTTGACGACAAAAAGGGCCGCACTACGCGGCTTTGTGCGCGCTGTGCGGCAGCCGGCCACCGCCGCTCAGGGCGTGCCGCTGGCGCGCAGCTGCTGGTCCACGAAGTCGCCGTTGGCCTGGGTGATGCGCACCCGCGCCGGCAGGTAGCCGAGCGAAGGCGCCAGCCAGATCTCCACCCGCTGGTCGAACTCGCGGCGCGGCGCGCGGGTCAGCTTGATGGTGGCCAGCTCGCCCACCGGCAGCGTCTGCCTTTCCTCGGCTTCCACCGCAAACAGCCAGGGCTCGGCCTCGGTCGGCCCGGCGGTCTGGATGCTGATCTGGCTGCCTGCCGGGTAGCGCGCCGGGTCGCCAGCCAGCAGCGCGGCCAGTTGCAGCAGCACGCTCAGGCGGTCTTGTGCGCCGGGCAACAGCGGCGCCTCGGAGGTGTTGGCGCTGAAGCTGATGCGGGCGCGCTCGCGGTCAAAATGCGCGGCCCGCTCGGCGCGCGACTTGTCGGCAAAGCGCGTGGGCGCCAGACCGCCTGCCGTGAGGCTGCCGACGCTGGTTTGCGACCGCGCGCCGACCAGAAAGGCGCTGACCTCCAGCCGCGCCTGGTAGCTGGTGGCGTCGTGCACAAAGCTCAGCTCGGAGCGGGCGGTGTAGGCCAGCTTTCGCACCTCGCCGCTGACCATGTATTGCAACCGCACCGGCGCTGGCACCGCCACCGGCGCGCTGGGGGCGGCAAGCGGGGCGGAAGGTGGGGGCGGGGAGGGCGCGGCAGGCGCCTCGGGATGCGGCGAGGGCTCGGCGGCGGCCACCGCTGCAGGGTTGGCCGGAGTGTTGATTGCTACAGAATTAATAGCATCCGATGACCGCTGCACCTGGACCCCAGGCACATTTGACTCCAAAACCGGTGCTGCGGGCGTTTTGGGGGCGGCTGGTCGCGGCCGGGCCACGGGAGCCGGTGCGGGTGCCGCCGGTTCGGGCCGCGCGGCAACCGCTACCGGCGCTGGCACCGCAGGCGGTGGCGGGGTGATCGTACGGGTGATGAACTGCCGCGTGGCCAGCGGCTCGGCCAGATTCAGCGCGCCCGGCGCGGCCTGCAGCATCGCCAGGTGCGCCAGCAGCACCGCCCCGCCCAGCAGGATCAGCGGGCGCAGCGGTGTGGCCAGGCCCGGCGTACCCGGCAGGTCATTCAGCGGGCCGTCCAGCGCAACGCTCATGGCGATGCAAAGCCCAGGTCGCTCGACAACTGGGCTGCGGCGGCGCGCAGCGGGCGGTCCACCGCGCCATCCCACGCGCCGTCAAAGGTGGCCACCGAGCCCAGCGCCACCATGCCCAGCACCATGTGCGCGTCGGAGTCAAACACCGGCGCGCAAAAGCCCACAATGCCCGGCAGCAGCGTGTCCACCACGCGGGCCGAGCCGCGCTGCCGCACCTCGGCCAGCAGTTGCTGCACCCCGGCCATCGAGGTCGGCAGGTCGGTGCGGCCGATTTTCTGGGCGCGCGACAGCTCGGCCTCCAGCATCGGCGCAATGGCCTCGGGCGACACAAACGCCGCAAAACAGCGCCCTGTGGCCGACGACAGCAGCGGCATCACGTCGCCCAGCCGCAGGTTGACGGTGACGGCCTGGGGCGACTCTTCCCAGTGCACGATGGTCGGCCCGTGGTTGCCCCAGACCGCCAGCGCCAGCGTGTGGCCGATCTGCGCCGACAGCAGGTTGACGCGTTCGCGCGCCAGCTTCACCGCGTCCAGCCGCGACAGTGAAGCGAGCCCTAACTTAAGTGCTGCTGGCCCCAGGTCGTAGCGGGTGCTGCTGCCGTCCTGCATCACCAGGCCGAGCCGCTGAAAGCTCACCAGGTAGCGGTGGGCCTTGGCCGCGCTCATGCCAGCGGCGGCGGCCAGGTCGCGCAGCATCAGCGGGCCGGCGGCCTTGGCCAGCACGTCGAGCAGCGCAAACCCCACCTCAACGGACTGGATGCCGGCGCGTGCCTTGTCGGTCAAGCCATCGCGTTCGAGTTCGGTTTGCACTAGAATCCGTTTCGCTGGAGTTTCGTTTAGTTAAATCGATTTAACAATGCGTAATTCAGCGGCATCATAAAACGACTCGCCCCGCCGCACAATCGGCCCAATCCGCCGCCACCCGGCCTTCATGCGTCCATGACCACGCGCCCGTGCTTCAACGCGCCAAATCAACGCGCCACCTTACCGATGGGGACACCACTTCCATGAAACTCGCCACTTACCAAGACGGCTCGCGCGATGGCCAGCTCGTCGTCGTTTCGCGCGACCTGAGCACGGCGCATTATGCGACCGGCATTGCCGCCAAATTGCACCAGGTGCTGGACGACTGGGGCTTCCTGTCGCCCCAGCTGCAAGACCTGTATGACACCCTGAACCACGGCAAGGCGCGCCACGCGTTTGCGTTTGACCCGAAGCAGTGCCTGGCGCCGTTGCCGCGCGCCTACCAGTGGGCCGACGGCTCGGCCTACCTGAACCATGTGGAGCTGGTGCGCCAGGCGCGCAACGCCGAGGTGCCCGCCAGTTTTTACACCGACCCGCTGATGTACCAGGGCGGCAGCGATGACTTCATCGGGCCCTGCGCCGACGTGGTGGTGCCCAGTGAAGACTTCGGCATCGATTTCGAGGCCGAGATCGCGGTGGTCACCGGCGACGTGCCGATGGGCAGCACGCCCGAGCAGGCGCTGGAGGGCGTGCGCCTGCTGATGCTGGTGAACGATGTGTCACTGCGCAACCTGATCCCAGGCGAGCTGGCCAAGGGCTTCGGCTTCTTCCAGAGCAAGCCCGCCACCGCCTTCAGCCCGGTGGCCGTGACGCTGGACGAGATCGGCGACGCCTGGGACAAGGGCCGTGTGCACCTGACGCTGCAAAGCACCTGGAACGGCCGCAAGGTCGGCCTGTGCGAGGCCGGCCCCGAGATGACGTTTCATTTCGGCCAGCTGATCGCCCACATCTGCAAGACCCGCAACGTGCGCGCCGGCAGCATCGTCGGCAGCGGCACCGTCAGCAACAAGGGCGTCGAGCAGAACGGCCGCATGGAATGGCCCAAGGGCTACAGCTGCATTGCTGAGAAGCGCTGCATCGAAACCATCCAGGACGGCAAACCCAGCACCGAGTTCATGAAGTTCGGCGACACCATCCGGATCGAGATGAAGGGCCGGGACGGGCAGGCGGTGTTTGGCGCGATCGAGCAGAAAATTGCGCCGCTGAACCGCTGAACCGCTGAACCGCTGAACCGCGAGCGTTCCTGCCCGCGCGGAACTGCTCGCCGATCAGGCGGCGTACACCGCCTCCAGCGAGCGAAACCCCTTGATCTCCAGCGGGTTGCCAAACGGGTCGCAGAAGAACATGGTCCATTGCTCGCCGGGCTGGCCTTCAAAACGCACCTGCGGCTTCAGCACGAAGTCGGTGCCGGCGGCTTCCAGCCGCCTGGCCATGGCCTGCCAGTCGGGCAGCGCCAGCACCAGGCCAAAGTGCGGCATCGGCACCTGCACGTCGCCCACCAGGCCGGTGCGCTCGGTCTTGAACGGGGTGCCCAGGTGCAGCGAAATCTGGTGGCCGAAGAAATCAAAATCGACCCAGGTGGCGGTGCTGCGGCCTTCTGCGCAGCCCAGCACGCCGCCGTAGAAGCGCCGGGCGGCATCGAGGTCGGTGACGTTGAAGGCGAAATGAAACAGGCTGCGCATCGCGCAAGAATAGCAGCGCAGCGCTACGCCGGGTGCTGTTGCTCGAACTTCACCTGGCAATGGATGCAGCGCGGCGCATCGGGGCTGGCCAGCAGCCGCCCGGCGGTGATCGGCACGCCGCAGTCGGTGCACAGGCCGTAGGTGCCGGCGTCGATCCGGTCCAGCGCGGCGTCAATCGCCGCCAGTTCGGCCGTCTCGCGTTCGCCCAGCGCGAACTCCAGCTCGCGCTCGGTCGCCAGCTGTGCGCGCGAGTCTTCCGCGTGGCCAAAATGGTCGGCGGCAGCCTCGGCCCGGCTGATCACGCCGCCGCGCTGCGCGGCGATCTGCGCCAGCAGGCTGGCGCGCAGGGCCAGCAACGGTGGGCGGGAGGGGGCGGCTTGATCGGTGTCCATGGGTAACAGGCTCCAGTAAGGCTCCGGGTTGCGTGTCAGTCCATCATGCGCGCGGCGCCGGGCCACGGCCTTGATGCCGGTCAAGGTTGCTGCTTTCACCCCGGCTGGCTGGCGCGCGCGGCACAATTCAGGGCGCCACCGACACCCCATCCGTACCCAACCCCGAGGAGCCCCCATGACCGCCCGCACCATCGACTACAGCCGCTACCAGACGCTGGCCATCAGCCGCCGCGGGGCCGACGGCGCCGTGCTGGACATCCAGATGCGCGCCGACGGCCCGGGCGGCAACGGCAAGCTGCCCACATCGGGCCATGAGGGCCATTGGGAGCTGGCCGAGATCTGGCGCGACGTCGGCGCCGACGACAGCGTGCGCTGCGCCGTGCTGCGCGGCTCGGGTCTGGGTTTTTCGGGCGGCGGCGACCTGGCGCTGGTGCAGGACATGGCGAGTGATTTTGGGGTGCGCACCCGCGTCTGGAAGGAAGCGCGCGACCTGGTCTACAACGTCATCAACTGCGACAAGCCCATCGTCAGCGCGATGCACGGCCCGGCCGTGGGCGCCGGGCTGGTGGCGGGCCTGCTGGCCGACATCTCGATCGCCACCAAGACCGCCAAGATCGTGGACGGCCACACCCGGCTGGGCGTGGCGGCCGGCGACCACGCCGCGATCATCTGGCCGCTCTTGTGCGGCATGGCCAAGGCCAAGTATTACCTGCTGCTGTGCGAGCCGATCAGCGGCGAAGAGGCCTCCGCAATAGGCCTGGTGTCACTGGCGGTCAACGACGACGAGTTGCTGCCCAAGGCCTACGAGTTGGCCGACAAACTGGCCAACGGCAGCCAGACCGCCATCCGCTGGACCAAGTACGCGCTCAACAACTGGCTGCGCCAGGCCGGCGGCGCGTTTGACACCTCGCTGGCGCTCGAATTCATGGGCTTTGGCGGGCCGGACGTGCACGAAGGCGTGGCCAGCCTGCGGGAGCGCCGCGCGCCAAAGTTCATGCCCTGAACGGTTACGGACTGTTGCATTCACACCCCAACCGACATGCCGATCCACGAATTGTTCCGTTTTCAGTAAGCAATTAGTAGCTACTGGCGGGGTTTTGGGCGCCGACCGGCGCCCCGTCCGTAACATCCGCCCAGTCAAAAAACGGGATGTACGGGTGTGATTGATCAAAACAAGTTATCGGCAAGTGCCACCAAAGCGCTCATTGAGTACCTGGGGGTGGCTGCCGAGTTCGTGGTGGACGACGCGTTGCGCGTGGTCAGCGCGTCGTCGTCGCAGGGCAACTTGCCCGACGAACTGTTCATCCGTTCCTTCTTTATTGCGTTGGGCGGCATGTTGCCGTCCAGCGTGCCGTTTGACGCGGTCAAGCGGGAAATCGCCGCGCGCTACCAGCGCGCGTGACCGCCCCGGCCCGACAGCTCTTCAACATCCAACAGAGGAATTCACCCATGAAAACAACATCCATCAACACCCGCCTGCTGCTGGGGCTGGCCGCCATTGTGGTCTTCCTGGTCGCACAGGCCATCCTGGTGTTCACCATCGGCCGCGGCATTGAACGCGACGTGGTGGATGCGGCGCGCAAGAACACGCTGGCGTCGGCGCAGCTGGGCGAGCTGGCTGTGCTGGCCCAGCAAATCCGCCGCTATGAGAAGGAATATTTCGTTTACGTGGGCGACGCCGACAAGCGCGCCGGCTATGAAAAGGAATGGACCACCACGGCCGCCAAGATGACCAAGGGCCTGGAAACCATGCGCGCCAACGAAAATGGCGCGTTTACCAACAGTGACCTGACCCAGGTGTCGACCTGGTGGGGCGCCGCCGATTTTTATTCGTCGGAAATGAACAAGCTGTTCGCGGCGGTGAAATCCCGCGCCGCGATCGTGGCTGCGCCGACCGACGGCGCCGCCGCCCCGCTGGTCGCCGTCGTGTCGCCATCGGCCCCCGCCAAAGGTGCCAAGGCGTCCGAGCCGGCTGCCCCTGCCGAGCCAGCCGCCACGATGTACAAATCCACCGAGGTCAACGACATGATCAAGACCGGCAAGGACCGCCTGTCGGCCGATCTGATCAAGGGCGTCGCCGCCATGTCCGCCGAGAAAAGCAAGGCCACCCTGGCGCTGTCCGGTGTGGCGGGTCAGGGCTTCGACAAGCTGATCTATGGCGTGCTGGCCACCGTGCTGGTGGGGATTGCGATCGCCGCGCTGCTGATCGTGGTGTTGCCACGTGGCGTCTCGCAGCCGATTCAGGCCCTGACCGAGACGGTGGATGCGCTGAGCAAAGGCAACACCGAGGTGGCGGTCAGCCACGGCGGCGTCAAGGAGTTTGAAGGCCTGGCCAGCGCCATGGAGCGCATGCGTGTCGCCCAGCAAGTCATGCTTCAACGCCTGCGCAGCCGCGCCTGACGCAGCGCGCCCCAGGCGCTGACTCACGCGCCGACAGACGGCCATCCAACCGCGGGCGCGTGCGCCGGCAGTCGGGTGGCCGGACTTGTTTGCTATAAAATATATAACACACTGTGACCAGTGGACGCCGACAACAGCGCTAAAACGCCTGAAAAACGACACGAACTTGCATTTCCGGGCGTCTCTGTAATAATTTGATACATGTATCGCCACACAAGCGCTCACCAGTTCGCTCGGCGGCTGTGCCGCTGGGTGTTGCTGTGTTTTGCGCTGTCGCTGGGCGCGGCCATCGCGTCGCCGCTGGTCAACCCGCAGGCGATGGAGCTAATCTGCTCGGGCTCGGGCGCCATGAAGGTGCTGATCAAGACCGACGACGGCGCCAAAGAGGCCACCAGCGTTACGCTGGACTGCCCGCTGTGCACCACGCCCGCGGCACCGCCATCCGTTGTGCACGTGACGGCCGCTCCGGTGCAACCGCTGGCGTACGTGCTCCAGACCATTCCCGCGGCGCGCATCGCGTCGCTCACCGCCGCGCCACCCCCGGCGCGCGGGCCTCCCGCTCTCTGAACAATCAAAAACGATAGCGCCAGAAGACCGCTGCATGCGGACCTTCGGGCCTTTTTGGTCATGGTTCATTGAATTTGGGGAGAAACCCATGAAAACCGCATTCGTCATCAAACGTATCGCCACGCACGCCCTGCTGGTGTGCAGCACCGCCGCCTTTTCGCATGCAGTGCTGGATCAGCCCGTCGCGCTGGCCGGCACCGGCTACACCGCCGCGCTGCGCATCGGCCACGGCTGCCAGGGCTCGCCCACCACGGCCGTCAAGGTCTTCATCCCGGCCGGTTTTCGCGGCGCCAAGCCCCAGCCCAAGCCGGGCTGGACGCTCGCCACCCGCATCGAAAAACTGGCCAAACCTTACGACAGCCACGGCCGCATCATCGCCGAAGACGTGACCGAGATCGTCTGGACCGCGGCGTCGAAAGACAGTGCGCTGCCCGATGCGCACTTCGACGAGTTCGTGCTGCGTGGCAGCCTGCCCGCCGAACCCGGGCCGATGTGGTTCAAGGTGCTGCAGACCTGCGAAAAGGGCAGCTGGGAATGGACGGAGATACCCGCCTCGGGCACGTCGACCCAGGGGCTCAAGGCCCCCGCCGCGCTGCTGGACATCCTGCCGGGTGGCCCCGCCGGTCATCAGCATTGAACCTTTTCCCGTTGTGGAACCCAAGGAGTAAACCCATGAAAGCCATCCCCATGAACAAACAAGCCATGAGCAAGCAGTGGCTGGCCGCCGCAGCCCTTACCCTGGCCAGCAGCGCGCTGTTGGCCCAGACCGTCGCCGTCAAAAACGCCTGGGCGCGCGTCACCGTGCCGGGCCAGCGAGGCACCGGCGCCTTCATGACCCTCACCGCCAAGGACGGCGCCCAGCTGGTCGGCGTGTCGTCACCCGTGGCCGGCGTGGCCGAGGTGCATGAAATGAAGATGGACGGCGACGTGATGAAAATGCGCGCCGTGCCCGCGCTCGATTTGCCAGCCGGCAAGGCGGTTGAGCTGAAACCCGGCGGCTACCACGTGATGCTGATGGACCTGAAGGCCCCGCTGCCCAAAGACACCACCATCCCGCTGACCCTGGTGTTCAAGGACGCCAAGGGCGCCGAGAGCAAGGTCGAACTCAAGCTGCCGGTTGCCGTGCGCCCCCCCGTGGCCGCGGCCGATCCGCATGCTGGGCACGATGCCAAGGCGGGAGCGGCGGCGCGGATGGACGCGCACAAGCATTGAGCGGGTGTGGGGGTGTTGGTGCCGCTTTGAGTTGCGATGCGAAGGGCGCACTTGCGGTTGGAATTATTTTGCTACTATTTATATAGCAAACTATGACCGATGGATCCGGACAACGGGCGCTTTTGGCTTGAAAACTGGCCTTGGAGGGTGTTTTGGGGTGCTGTGTGTGCGTGGCGTTATTGGCGCTCGCTGCGCGGTGACCGCGCCGGGTGCGTCGGGCTTAACGACCGCAGGCCCTACGGGCGACCATCTGCAGTGCTCCGCCTGCGGGGAAGCGCGCAAACTCGGCTTCGCCTCAAACATGCGCGCTTCTGGATCCCGCATTCGTCCGCGCTTCGAGCCTGCGTCCGATGCGCCCGCCCCACCCGGCGCGGTCACCGCGCGGGGTGTTGGGGGTCAACGCCGTGATCGTTTGCCCTGAATCGTTACCGCACCAAATC
>JANOBJ010000381.1:0-1510 GCA_031411575.1 Betaproteobacteria bacterium
CGCTGATCAACAACGCCGGCATCTTCAAGGCCGCGGACTTCCTCGACATCACCGAAGCCGACTGGGACGCGGTGATCGACGTCAACCTCAAGGGCGCTTTCCTGATGGGCCAGGCGGTGGCGCGCGTGATGGCCAAGGCCGCTCCAAGCGCCAGTTCGACCGGGCACGTCTCGCGCGGCGCAATCGTGAACATGAGCTCGGTCAACAGCGTGCTGGCCATTCCCACCATCGCCAGCTACAACGTGAGCAAGGGCGGCATCAACCAGCTCACACGGGTGATGGCGCTGGCGCTCGCCGACCACGGCATCCGCGTCAACGCCGTCGCGCCGGGGACCATCGCCACCGAGCTGGCCGCCAAGGCCGTGCTGACCAGCGACGACGCCCGGGCGCGCATCCTGAGCCGCACGCCCCTGAAGCGGCTGGGCGAACCGTCCGAGATCGCCGATGTCGTGGCTTGGCTGGCGAGCGATGCCGCCAGCTACGTCACCGGCGAAATCGTGATGGTGGACGGCGGCCGCATGGCGCTGAACTACACGGTGCCGGTGTAGTTCGGCCCGGCCGGCCCTCGTCAGCCGGCTGCAAAGGCGCACGTGGCGTTCAAGCTTTTGCTGCTGTGGACGCGTGCGCCGGCAGATGGGCCTCGCGGATCGGCAGGTGGATCAGCGCCGCGCCCACCGCCAGCACGATGTCGATGTACCAGACCCAGTTGTAGTTGCCGGTAGCTTCAAACACCTTGCCGCCGAGCCAGGCGCCCAGAAAGCCGCCGATCTGGTGGGTGAGCATCACCACGCCAAACAGCATGGCCATGTTGGCCGGCCCGAAGAACTTGGCCACCAACCCGGCCGTAGGCGGAACGGTGGACAGGAAGGTCAGGCCCATCACCGCCGCAAAGGCCAGCATCACAAACTCCGTCTTGGGCGCCAGCAGGAACAGCAACACCGCCACGGCGCGCGAGGCATAGATCAACGACAGCAGCGACTTCATGCGCCAGCGGCCCACGGCCCAGCCAATGCCCACGCTGCCCACGATGTTGAACAGCCCCAGCAGCGCCAGCGACCAGGCCGCCACCTGTGGCGGCAGCCCGCACGACGCCACCACGCCCGGCAGGTGCGTGGCCAGAAACGCCACATGGAAACCGCACACAAAAAAGCCCGTTGCCAGCAGCAGGAAGCTCCGGTTGGCCAGCGCCTCGCGCAGCGCTTCGCCCACGCTCAGGTTCTTCTGGCCGGCGGTGGCGTTCAGTTGTGATGAGTTGCCCTTGAGCACCAGTGCGGCCGGCAGCGCGATCAGCACCACGAGCGCCAGCACCTGCATGGCGCCCGCCCAGCCCAGGCCTGCGATCAGCGCACCCGCAATCGGCGCCATCACGAACTGGCCGAACGAGCCGCCCGCGTTGACGATGCCGGTGGCAATGCCGCGCTTCTCGGCCGGAATCAGCCGCGTGGTCGCCGCCATCAGCACCGACGGGCCAGCCATGCCCGCACCGCCCGCCGACAGAATGCCAATGGAA
>JANOBJ010000382.1:0-1695 GCA_031411575.1 Betaproteobacteria bacterium
CTTTTTGACGCGCAGGCCGGTGATGAGGGCGGCCATCATCACGGGCGACATATCGCCGCTCATGATCATGCGCACAACTTTCAGCATCTCGTCGTGGAAGATTTCGCGGTGTTCGATGGTGCGCTGCAGCGCTTCCTGCGGGGTGATGGGCATGGGGTCTCCTCGTCTGCTCGTTTTCGGGTCGTCTTCGGGTCGTCTTCGGGCCAAGTTACTGCGGGGGATTGTCGGTCAGCGCGAGTTTCAGCCCGAAGCCGATGAACATGGCGCCGGCCGCGCGCTCGAGCCAGCCCACCAGTCTCTGAAAGACGCCCGCCCGCCGCGCCACCCAGGCCGCCAGCAGCGCGTAGCCGATGTTGACCCACAGGCCATTGAAATTGAAGACAAAGCCCAGCAGCAGGAAAGCCAGCGTCTGGTGCTCGGCGCCGGGCGCGATGAACTGCGGCACAAAGGCCAGGAAGAACAGCGCCACCTTGGGGTTGAGGGTGTTGGTCCAGAATCCCTGAAAAAACACCTTTTTCAAGGAAAAAGTGCCTGTTGTGCGCATCCCCTGGTCTTTGTTTGCTATTATATTAATAGCATTCGGTGTTGCAGGTGTGGCGCGCGACAGCAGCATGGTGAGCCCCACGTACACCAGGTAGCCCGCCCCCACCCACTTGAGCACGGTGAATGCCGTAGCCGACGCCGCGATCAGCGCGCTCACGCCCAGCGCGGCGGCCAAGATGTGCACGAAGCAGCCCGCCGTGATGCCGAGCGCGGCCACCACGCCGGCCCGCGCGCCGTTCTTCAGGCCGTGGGTGGTGATGTAGACCACATCGGGGCCGGGCGTCAGGTTGAGCAGCAGCCCGGCCGCGACAAACAGGCCGAGCTGCGGCCAGGTCAGGCCCAGCGACAGCAGGTTCAGGGTTTCCATGGAATGGCTTTCAACAGAGGGCTTTGAGGGGAGCGGTTTCAGGGGAAAAAGCGCGAATGGACTCGGGTGTCGCCGCCATGCGCAGCCTCAATTGCCCCGTGGCGCCAGCAGGCGCGCCAGCGCGGTCTTGTCCGACACGCCCAGCTTGCGGTAGACCGAGGCCAGCTGGCTCTGCACCGTGTAGTGCGACACGCCCATTTCCTGCGCGATCTCGCGGCTGCTCGGGCCCAGTGCAAAGCGCGCCGCCACCAGTCGCTCGCGGGGCGACAGCTGCGCCAGCGCGCCGGCCTCGCGCAGCTCGCACACCCGGTGCCGGCCCAGCCGTGTGAAGCGGGCCGACAGCGTGCGGCCCTCGTAGGGCTGGTCAGCGGCCATCGCCTTGGCCAGTGCATCGGGCAGGCGGTGCCGCAGGGTCACGCCAAACTCCGCGAGGATCAGCGCGGCAAAGGCCGCGCCGGCGGCCTCTACCCGGCCCCGGGCGTCCACCAGCGCCACCGCATCGGCGCCGGTGGCGTGCGGCATCTGCGCCAGCGCCTGCGCCCGGTTCATCGCCAGCGCCCGGCCCGAGTGCGCCCAGTACGCGCCCAGCCAGTCGGCGCTGGCCGCGTCAAACGGCGTGTCGTCAGCGCGGTACAGCGAGATCCAGCGCCCGCCCTCGGTCTGGCTGGGCGGGTGGCCGCACAGGATGATCTGGCGCAGCCGGTGGCGCCGCGTGAGGGCGAGCATGGCGGCGTGTTCGGGTGCGCCGTAGACCACTTCGGCATCGATGCACAGCGGCGCGTCCA
>JANOBJ010000383.1:0-17852 GCA_031411575.1 Betaproteobacteria bacterium
TGGCGGCGCACAACCCCTCGCGCTGACGGACCAGTGTTGCTACCAAACCAATAGCAATCGTAAGTTGTTGATTCATATGGATTCTGCTGACTGCCCTTTAGGCGGGCAAAGTAGTGAAACCCTTGATTTACAAGGGTTTCAAGCGTCTGGCGGGAATCTATCAACAAAGTTATCCACAGAAACTTGGGATGAGTCTTAAAGTGCTTTCAGATCATAGACTTGCAGCCGGTTTCGCAGGTTCACATGAAGAAACGCGCTCAAACAGGGCCGTAGGATGACCCACTGGCTGTCGGTGGTGGTGCAGACTCCGGCGCACAGCGCGCTGGCCGGACCCCTGACCTACCGAAGTGAGGCGCCACTCGCCGCCGGCAGCCTGGTGCGCGTGCCTCTGGGCGCGCGCGAGACACTGGGGGTGGTGTGGGGGGTGCCCACTGCAGCCGAACTGGCTGCCCTCGCTCCCGAAAATACTAACAAGATTCGTGCCATTTCAGGGGTTTTGGAGGGCCTGGCGCCGCTCTCGGCCGCCTGGTGCCAGTTGGTGGACTTTGCGGCCCGCTACTACCAGCGCGGTCTGGGGGAAGTGGCGCTGGCCGCGCTGCCGCCCCAGTTGCGCGACCTGAGCACGGCGCAGCTGGCCCGCCGCCTCAAGCGCCCCGCCACTGCCGCAGCGCCGGAGGCAGCGTTTGAATCAGCGCCCGACGCCCTGAATGCTATAAATTTAATAGCTATAAACGACCAACAGAAGCGCACGTTGGGCCAAATTGATGCCCAAACCGGCCCTTTTTTGCTGTTTGGCGCCACCGGCAGCGGCAAGACCGAGGTGTATCTGCGCGCGGTGCAAACCCTGCTCGACGCCGACCCGGCGGCCCAGGCGCTGGTGATGGTGCCCGAGATCAACCTGACGCCGCAGCTCGAAGAACGCTTCACCGCGCGCTTTGCGCTGCGCTATGGGGCGGGCGCAGTGGTGTCGCTGCACAGCGGCCTGACCCACCCGCAGCGCCTCAAAAGCTGGCTGGCCGCGCACAGCGGTGGTGCACGGATCGTGCTGGGCACACGCATGGCGGTGTTTGCGTCGATGCCGCGGCTGCGGCTGATCGTGGTCGATGAAGAGCACGACCCGAGCTACAAGCAGCAGGAAGGCGCGCGCTACTCGGCGCGCGACCTGGCGGTGTACCGGGGCCGGCTGGACGGCGCCAAAGTGGTGCTCGGCTCGGCCACGCCGTCGCTGGAGAGCTGGCACCAGAGCCGCTCGGCGACCGGTGATGGGGGTGGCGATGGCAATGAAGCAGGCCAAGCGGGCGACGGGGCCGAAAAGGGCGAAGGGAGCCGCTCCGCCGGCAAATACACCCGCCTGGCCATGCCCGGGCGCATTGGCGGTGGCGCCCTGCCCACGGTGCGACTGGTGGACATGAACCACCAGCCCAAGGGCGCGGTGTTCTCGCCGCCGCTGTTGGCCGCCATCGAGCAGCGCATCGCAAGAGGCGAGCAGGCCATGGTGTTCTTGAACCGACGCGGCTACGCGCCCGTGCTGGCCTGCGGCGCCTGCGACTGGAAGAGCGAATGCCCGCACTGCAGCGCCTTCCGCGTCTTCCACAAGATCGACCGCACCTTGCGCTGCCACCACTGCGGCTACACCGAACGCGTGCCGCGCGCCTGCCCGGCCTGCGGCAACCTCGATATCGCGCCACTCGGCCGTGGCACCGAGCGGCTGGAGGAGCATCTGGCCGAGCTGCTGGCTGAGGTGAAACGGCCCGACGGCGGCCCGGTGCGCATCGCCCGCATCGACGCCGACACCACGCGCTTGAAAGGCACGCTGGAGACCCAGTTGGCGCAGGTACACGCCGGCGAGGTGGACGTGCTCGTCGGCACCCAGATGATCGCCAAGGGCCACGACTTTCGCCGAATCACGCTGGTGGCCGCTGTCAACCCCGACAGCGCGCTGTTCTCCAGCGATTTCCGCGCGCCCGAGCGCCTGTTCAGCCTGCTGATGCAGGCCGGTGGCCGGGCCGGACGCGATGCGGAACTGGCCGCCCAGACCGGCGCCACCAGCGAAATGTGGGTACAAAGCTGGCACCCGCAGCACCCGCTGTTTGCCGCCCTGAAACGCCACGACTACGACGCCTTTGCCGCCAGTCAGCTGCGCGAACGCCAGCAAGCCGGCCTGCCGCCGTTTGCGTTTCAGGCGCTGGTGCGGGCCGAAGCGCGCACGCAGGAAGCCGCCCAAGCCTTCCTGGCCGCCGCCAGCGCCGCCGCCGCTGCCATCGTCGCCAGCCAGCCGGGTCTCGGGCAGGTCACGCTGTACTCGCCGGTACCCATGAGCATCCAGCGCGTGGCCAACGTCGAACGCGCCCAGATGCTGGTCGAAAGCCCCAGCCGGGGCGCCCTGCAACGCTTTCTGGCTGCCTGGCAGGAAGCCCTGCACGCCGCCAAACGCGCCCCCGAGGCCAAAGGCCTGATCCGCTGGGCGGTGGATGTGGACCCGCTGGCGATTTGAGCGGATTTGGGCGAGTGGATTTTGGGGAATTTTGAAGCGATTTAGGGCTGTTGTCCGCATCCGCTGGCCATAACTTGCTATTTATATAATAGCAAGACGTTCGCCGAGAACGTCAACAAGAAGACGCAGGTTGATCGGCCTTTGAATCCATGCGAACTAGGATTCTTGTCCTGTTTCGCCCAGCCTCACGGCGGCGATTTCGTTGCTCGCGCCGCCCGGCTATCGTTCCAGAGCTTGGACAGCGCGTTCAACGCGGCTGTTATCTTCTTGCTTGCGTCTGCAAAATCCGCTTCGGTGTAGACAAGCTTGTTGCCAAAATTCGGACTGAGAATCAGCGCATCCGGGTGGGCGTCGGATATGCACCAGTTGCCATGGACAATCTTGTTTCGGGCTTTTGATGCTGTGGTCCATAGGCGAAAACATTCATCTGACTGCTTCAGCAAATCCGCCTCGGTGAACATCCATTTGTACAGATTCCTGAACAACTCCATCCGCAAGCGACTGGTCTCCAAGGTATCGAAGATCTGCCTTGCAACTGGGTGAAAGGGCGGCTCTGCCCCTGGAAATCGTGGCAGATAGAACCCCATCAGGTACCCGTAGAACGATTGCAACCACTGCTCCAAATGAGACCACTCGGCAACGACGTTGCCGAGAAGCGCGGCCATATGGGGTCGTTGCATGACAACGCCGGGGCCCGATGTCGCAAAAGTGCCGTTCTTCAAGGTTTGTGCCACACGCATTCCTTTCTCTACGTTCTCCTCACCGAGCCTCGCGCATGTACATGTACGGTTCTCAGGCTCCCTCCAGCACCGTCACCCGATCCCGCCTCAGCAGTTTCCTGAAATCAGCGTCAAACGTGACCAGGTGCTCGCCCAGCTGCAACACGGCGGCGGCCAGCCAGGCGTCGGGGATATCGTTGGCTTTGAGGGTTTTGTCCTGGCACAGCTGCCGCAGAAGCGGCCATTCGGTGCCCACGGCGGGCATGTCCACGCCGGGGATGGCCAGCAGCGCATCAATGAAGCCGATGGCATCTGCGATGGGCGTGGGCTCCACGAAAATCCGCGGGTGCGTGACCAGCCGCAGAAAACTCGCGCTCACCAGCGGCAGCACGCGCAAGGTGGCGCCGGTGGCGCACGCTTGCACCGCGGCTTCGAGCCAGGCGCGCGCCACGGCATGGTGCGGATGGTCGGCCCTGAAGGCGGCCACCAGCACATTGACGTCGGGCGTCATGCCGGGTCGCCTGCCTCCATGGCGTCGAGCAGGGCCTTGTTGCTGGTGCCGTTCAGGCCCGGCACGAGGCCGCCTTTGCCTCGGTAGACCGGGAGCTTGCGCACGGGCGCGGTGGCAACCCCGCGCGCCAGGTGGGCCGTGCGCAGGCGCAACTGCAGGCCTTCCTCGATCAGGCGCGTCAGGCTGGTGTGCTGCTGCGCGGCCAGCGCCTTGGCATCAGTGAGCAGGGCGTCGTTGAGGTTGAGGGTGGTTTTCATAGCATCATGATACAGATTTCTGTATTTGATTTCAATGGTGCTGCCGCCCCCTCAAGTGGCGCGCATGGCCAAACCCTTTATCCTTGTAATTATGGTGAATCGCCCATAAACTGTGTTCAACGAACCCGTTGCCCGATGCCCATACCAACCACTGCCAGGGAGCATCCGGACGTCTGGACGGATTTGATGGCCATTTCCGCGGTGTCGCTGGAGCATACGATTGCGCTGACCAAGCTGGCGGTGGTGGCGGATTCGCTGTTTGACGGGCCGGGCGTGCCACTGTGGGTGGGCGCCACGACCCGCCTGATTGACGTTTGCGCCAGGATTCCCGGCCAGGTGGACCCGACCTACTACTCGGAGCCGTTCTGGGGCATTGGCGACCGCGGGGTGGTGGCCGCGTTTTGCGAGACGGCGATCGGCCGGCCGGTGCTGATGGCACTGGTGCCGTTCAACGGGCCGGGGCCGTCCGACCCGGCAGACGAGGTGGCGGCCAAACTGGAAGCGCTGCGACGGGCTCGCTCGCGCCGCAAGGATCTTTGACACAGGGGGAAGGCCATGGAAATCGACATGACAACGGTGACACAGCAATCCGAACTGACCCGCGTACTGGCCGGCCGGCCCGGCTTTGATGAGGGCTACGAGGCGGCGATGCGCCAGAAGCGGTTTGGCGCGCTGCTGCGCACGCTGCGCGAGGAGCAGGGCCTGTCGCAAAAAGCGCTGGCCGAACGCGCGGGCGTCGATCAGGGCGACATCAGCCGGTTCGAGGCGGGCAAGTGGGGCAAGCGCGGGGTCAGCTTCGAGATGCTGGACCGCATCCTGCCGGTGCTGGGGCTGCGCCTGGAGCACCAGCTGCAGGTAGCGGGCGACGTGATACTGAGCCCGGCGTCGATGCAGACCATCGAAGCCATGGGCGCGGCGCTCTGACCCGCCATGGACCTGGCCAACGTCGTCGCCGAGGGCCTGGGTGTGGTCAGCAGCCTGTTGCTGGTGATGCCGGCCATCGCCCTGAACAAGCACCTGCGCGAAGTGAAGGAAGCCGAAGACCGGATCGTCAACCGAACCGGCGAGCTGACGCAGGCCATCGCTGCCCGCGCGCAACCCACCTTTACCGACGCCAGGATTCCAACCTGGTCGGTGCGCGACCAGCGGCTGCTGGTGGCGGGCATCCTGGCGTTCTTCCTGTCGTCGGGCATCAAGCTGTACCTGGCGTTCACCGCGCCGCCGGTGCCCACGCCGGTCACCGTGAGTACCGTGGCCGCCACGGCCAAATAGGGCATTTTTCAAGCGTTTTCGGCCTGTGGTCCTCACCCCTTGGTCATAGTTTGCTATATTGTTAATAGCATACGACTGGCATTACGTTTTGCTGCACCGCACCACCGCACCCCTCCCCGCAACTTGTCAGCACCGGTAACACCGCCCGTTTCACGGGTTTCCCCTATCCTCTTGCGCGCCGCTGATTGCGAATGATGCTCCCTCGCCTGCCGGGCCATTTCGCCCGGGCGGACGTGGTTGCAAGGAGTGCCGAGATGACTGATTTGTCTGCTCACCCCACCCAGATCGCGAGCGCCTGGCTGGCCGACTTTGCCACCGTGCTGGCGCGCGGCGACACCGACGCCGCGGTCGATCTGTTTGCGCCCGACTGTTATTGGCGCGACCTGGTGGCCTTCACCTGGAACATCCACACCTCGGAAGGCCCGGCCGCGATCCGCGCGATGCTCAAGGCGCGGATGGCCGACACGCAGCCCACGGCGTTTGCCATCGAGGGCGAGGCCACCGAGGCGGGCGGCGTGGTGGAGGCCTGGTTCACCTTTGAGACAGCGGTGGCGCGCGGGCGCGGCCACCTGCGGCTGCAAAACGGCAAGGCCTGGACGCTGCTGACCACCATGACCGAGCTGAAAGGTTTTGAAGAGCGCACCGGCGAGCGCCGCGTCAAGGGCGCCGAGCACGGCGTGCAGCCGGGCCGCAAGAGCTGGCTGGAGCAGCGCCACGAGCAGGCTGCCACGCTGGGCTTCAAGGAGCAGCCATATGTGCTGATCGTGGGCGGCGGGCAGGGCGGCATTGCGCTGGGCGCGCGGCTGCGGCGGCTGGGCGTGCCGGCCATCATCGTGGAGAAAAACGAGCGGCCCGGCGACTCCTGGCGCAAGCGGTACAAGAGCCTGTGCCTGCACGACCCGGTCTGGTACGACCACCTGCCGTATCTGCCCTTCCCCGACGACTGGCCGGTGTTCGCGCCCAAGGACAAGATCGGCGACTGGCTGGAGATGTACACCAAGGTGATGGAGCTGAACTACTGGGGCGGCACCACGGCCAAACACGCGCGTTTTGACGAAGCCAAGGGCGAGTGGGAAGTGACGGTCGAGCGCGGCGGCAAAACCATCACGCTGCGGCCCAAACAGCTGGTGTTTGCGCTGGGTGTTTCGGGCTACCCCAACGTGCCCAAGATCCCCGGCGCCGAGAGTTTTCAGGGCGAGCAGCACCACTCGAGCCAGCACCCCGGCCCCGAGGCGTACAAAGGCAAAAAGTGCGTGGTACTCGGCTCCAACAACTCGGCGCACGACATCTGCGCCGCGCTGTGGGAGCACGGTGCCGACGTGACGATGATCCAGCGCAGCTCGACCCACATCGCGCCGTCGGATTCGCTGATGGAACTGGCGCTGGGCGGCCTGTACTCCGAGAGCGCGGTGAAGGCCGGCGTGACCACCGACAAGGCCGACCTGATCTTCGCCTCGATCCCCTACAAGATCATGGCGCCGATGCAGGTGCCGGTGTACGACGAGATGAAAAAGCGCGACGCCGACCTGTACGCGCGGCTGGAGAAAGCCGGCTTCATGCTCGACTTCGGCCCCGACGGCTCGGGCCTGTTCATGAAGTACCTGCGCCGCGGCTCGGGCTACTACATCGACGTCGGCGCCTCCGAGCTGGTGGCCAACGGCAGCGTCAAGCTCAAGAGCCACAGCAACATCGAGCGCATCAACCCGACATCCGTGACGCTGACGGATGGCACCGAGCTACCTGCGGACCTGATCGTCTACGCCACCGGCTACGGCTCGATGAACGGCTGGCTGGCCGATCTGATCTCGCCCGAGGTGGCCGACAAGGTGGGCAAGGTCTGGGGCCTGGGCTCCAACACCCCCAAGGACCCCGGCCCGTGGGAAGGCGAGCTGCGCAACATGTGGAAACCCACGCCGGTGCCGCAGCTGTGGTTTCACGGCGGCAATTTGCACCAGTCGCGGCATTACTCGCAGTTCTTGTCGCTGCAGTTGAAGGCGCGGATGGAGGGCTTGAAGACGCCGGTGTATCAGCTGGCGGCGTCGCACCACAAGCGGTGAGGTTTTGTTTGGTTTTGGGGTTGGCGCTCGCACGCGGCACCCACCGCCAGCCCGCCACGCTTAACGACCGCAGGCCCTTCGGGCGACCATCTGCAGTGCTCCGCGTTTGGGGAGACGCGCAAACTCGGCTGCGCCTCAAACATGCGCGCCTCTTGATCCCAAACCCGTCCGCGCTTCGAGGCTGCGTCCGATGCGCCCGTCAGGCTGGCGGCGGGTGCCGCTGGAAAAGTGGCTGGTGTTTGACCCGGCGTTCGATGCGCAGGTCGTCTCCGATGGACCCTAGCTTGAACTGGGAAAGCCGTCGTCCGCTCACAGGTGGGTCACTTTTGCTTCCACACTGACTTCCTGTTAGCTCGTGCAGTCCCCCCAGGCGCTCATGTTGCGGCCCTGAAAGTGATTATCTTCATGGCGCTCCCCCAACAGGACCGAGTCAAGAAACCCCGCGCGGTAACCGCGCCACGCACACACAGCACCCCAAAACACCCTCCAAGGCCAGTTTTCAAGCCAAAAGCGCCCGTTGTCCGCATCCATCGGTCATAGTTTGCTATATAAATAATAGCATGCGAGATCACGTCATCAGCGCCACCGCGCCCGAGAACGTCAGGAACGCAGCGGCCGTGGAGACCAGGATGATGCGCGCAATGCGGCCGTTGTTGGCGCCGAAGCGCTCAGCCAGCAGGGCGACGTTGCTGGCACTCGGCAGCGCGGCCACCAGCACGATCACCACCAGCGCAAAGCGGTCGATCGGCACGCCCAGGCGGATGGCGGCGGCGCCGACCAGCAGCACCAGCAGCGGGTGCACCACCAGCTTGATGACGGCCACGGGCAGGTAGTCGCGCAGCGGGATCGGGGGGTGGGCGTTCAGGTCGCTGTGGCCATCAGGGCCGGCGGGCTGGGTGAGCAGTTGCGAACGGGCCAGCACCGCGCCGATGGTGAACAGCGCCACCGGCGATGCTGCGTCGGCCAACAGGCTGATGGTCTGCATCACGGGCTGGGGCAGCTCGAGTTGCACGGCCGACGCCACCGCGCCCAGCAGGATGGCCCAGGGCATGGGGTTGACCAGCACGCCCTTCAAGGCGTTCTTGGCTGCCGTGCTGGCGCCGTGGGTGTCGGCCCCGTCCAGCCGCGACAGCGCAATGCACAGCGAGCTGGTGAACACCAGGTCCACCGTGATGGTGACGATGGCCGGGCCGGCGGCCGGCGCGCCCAGCAGCGCCACCAGGAGCGGCACGCCCATGAAACCGGTGTTGGGAAACGCCGCCACCAGCGCGCCAAAGGCCGCGTCATTCCAGCCGATGCGCCGGTTCATGCTGACGGCCACCACAAAGCCCACCATCACCAGCGCGCACAGCAGGTAGGTGAAGAACAGCGGCGCATCCAGCAGCTGCGCGATCGGCGTGGTCGAGCCAAAGCGGTACAGCAGGCACGGCAGCGCGAAATACAGCACAAAGGTGTTGAGCCCCGGAATCGCCTCCAGCGGCAGCATGCGCCGCCGCGCCGCGACATAGCCGCACAGCACCAGCGCAAAGAAGGGGAAGGTGACCAAGAGAATGGCGAGCACGGGCCAATTCTCGCAGGGCGGGGCGGAGCGGGTGGGCGCCGGCCTAGCACAGTCGTGTTGCCCGAGGCGTGCTCTGCGGAAACACCACCCCGGTATGATTCGCCGCTCTCCCTGCGCAGTCCCTTCCCCTTCTGAAAATCCCCCATGTCCGCTGGCTTGAACCTTGCCCAACAGGAAGCCGTGAACTACCTGCACGGCCCGTGCCTGGTGCTGGCGGGCGCCGGCTCGGGCAAGACGCGGGTGATCACGCACAAGATCGGGCGGCTGATCCAGGCCGGGCTGGAGCCCAAGCGCATCGCGGCCATCACCTTCACCAACAAGGCGGCGGCCGAGATGCGCGAGCGCGCCAAGGGGCTGATCGGGCGCGCGGCCAAGGAGGTGGTGGTGTGCACGTTCCATGCGCTGGGTGTGCGCATGCTGCGCCAGGACGGCGCGGTGCTGGGGCTGAAACCCCAGTTCAGCATCCTGGACAGCGACGACGTGACCGGCATCCTGAAAGACTGCGGCGGCAGCACCGACGCGGCCACCGCACGCCAGTGGCAGTGGGTCATCAGCCTGTGGAAGAACATGGGGCTGAACGCCGCGCAGGCCGAGGCGCAGGCCAAGGACGACAACGAACGCATCACCGCGCGCATCATGGCGCGTTACGAAGAACGCCTCACGGCCTACCAGAGCGTGGACTTTGACGATCTGATCGGCCTGCCGCTCAAGCTGCTGGCCGACCATGCCGAGGTGCGCGAGAAGTGGCAGGCAGCGCTCGGCCATGTGCTGGTGGACGAGTACCAGGACACCAACGCCACCCAGTACGAGGTGCTGAAACACCTGGTGGGTGAGCGGGGGCGTTTCACCGCCGTGGGCGACGACGACCAATCCATCTACGGCTGGCGCGGTGCCACGCTCGATAACCTAAAGCGCCTGCCGCAGGACTTCCCCAACCTGAAGGTGGTGAAGCTGGAGCAGAACTACCGCTCCACCAGCGCCATCCTGCGCGCGGCCAACAACGTGATCGGCCCCAACCCCAAGCTCTACCCCAAGACGCTGTTCAGCGAACTCGGCGAAGGCGAGCCCGTGCGCGTGGTGGATGCCGACAACGAGGAGCACGAGGCCGAGCGCGCGGTGGCGCGCATCCAGTCGCTCAAGGCAGAGTCGCAGCACAAGGAACTGCGCGATTTTGCAGTGCTGTACAGGGCCAACCACCAGGCCCGCGTGTTCGAGCAGGCACTGCGCAAGGCGCAGATTCCCTACAAGGTGTCAGGCGGGCAGAGCTTTTTTGACCGCGCCGAGATCAAGGACCTGTGTGCCTGGTTCCGGCTGTGGGTCAACAACGACGACGACCCGGCGTTTTTGCGCGCCATCACCAGCCCGAAGCGCGGCATCGGCCACACCACGCTGCAGGCGCTGGGCACCTTTGCCAGCCAGTACAAGCTGAGCCTGTTCGAGGCGCTGTTCTCGGGCAGCCTGCCGAGTGCACTGTCGGCCCGCGCGGTGGGCGGCCTGCACGAGTTTGGCCGCTATGTAAACGACCTGGAGTTTCGCGCACGCCACACCAACGGCTCGGAGGCGGCGCGCGTTTTCCTGCTCGACTGGCTGAAAGAGATCGACTACGAAAAGCACCTGTACGACGGCGAAGACAGCGAAAAACTCGCCGCCGCACGCTGGACCAACGTGCTCGAGTTTTGCGACTGGATGGCGCTGCGCTGCGGCGGCGAGATTGATGACGCGGCCGGTGTGACCACTGCCAGCGAGACCAAGAGCCTGCTGGAGGTGGCGCAGACCATTTCGCTCTTGTCCACCATCAGCGAGCGCGAGACCGACCAAAACGTGGTGACACTGTCCACCCTGCACGCGGCCAAAGGGCTGGAGTGGCCCCACGTGATGCTGGTGGGCGTGACCGAGGGCATGCTGCCGTTCAAGCTGGGCGAGGACGAGAAGCATTCCGGCAAAGCGGACGGCCAAGGCAGTGAATCGGGGCGTGACCACGCCCCGATGAGCGAAGGCATCCTGCAGCGCCTGCAGGAAGAGCGCCGCCTGATGTACGTGGGCATCACGCGGGCGCAGCGCACGCTGGCGGTGAGCTGGACCAAGCGGCGCAAGAAGGGTCGCGAGATGATTGCCGCGCAGCCCAGCCGCTTCATTGCCGAGATGGCGCTGGACAAGGCCACCGTGCGAGAAGACCCGCGCGCCAAACTCAAGGCCCTGCGCGCCGAGTTTGCACAGCGCGCCGAAGCGTCGGCCGACATCGCCGCGAGGGCCGAAGCCGCGGGGTCGCGGCCGTGAACGCGCGCGGCTTGCGGCCTTGGCATCGCCAGCTAATTACTATTATATTAATAGCAAACTATCACCCGCTGGCGTGGACCACAGGCCAAAATGATGTAAAAAATGCCCCACTGACCGCTTGCCCGGTCGCGGCAGAGGTCAGCCCGCTGCACCTGTACGGCCTGTGGCGCGCCGAGTGGCCGGCTGATGCCGGGCGGCCTGCCTTGCGCGCCACGCTGCTGTTCGAGAAGCACGCCGAGTTCGCCCAGAGCCTGGGTGGCGGTATCCGTCGCGAGGGCACGGAGCTTGCGGGCCCGACACCACAACAGCCGCAGCTGGTGCAGGTGGCCGGCGATGTGGAAGACGGCGAATTCAACCTTGAGGAATCAGCCAACGGGCGCGACATCACCGCGGTATGGACCGGCCGCGTGGTGGAAGCGTCCTGCGGCAAGGAGATCACCGGAACATGGACCGCCATCAACCCCAGCACCAGCACCAGCACCAGCACCAACACCGCCAGCACCCCGGAACCCCGCGAGCGCCCCTTCGTGCTGCGCAAACAGGTGGGCTGGCAATGAAAGCCGACAACCTGCGAATAACGACTCTCCAGGCGTTCACCGGGTTGTTGGTGGCCGTCGCGTGCAACCCCGCGTTCGCGCAGACGCCGCCCATAGCCCCGGCCGGCGCCGCCGAGTGGCAGGCCTGCAGCGCATTGACGGATGACCGCGAGGCCCGGCTGGCTTGCTTCGACCGATGGGCCACGCAGCAGGGTGCGACTACCCAGGCGACGGCTCCCGCGCGCCCGGCCAGCGCCGCCACGGTGCCCGCCGCCAGCGCCAGCGCCGACGCCGCTAACCTCACCAACACCCCCACCATCCCACCCAATACCGCGCCCGTCAACGCCGCGCTGCCCGCCACCCGCGTCATCACCGTGGACGCCGTGCCCGGCTGCCGCGACCGCCAGTACTCCGACCTGTCGCGCTTCTGGGAGCTGGAAAGCGGCACCGACTGCGGCACCTTCGGCATTCGCGGCTACCGGCCGATCAGCCTGTCGGTCATCGCCTCGGACGGCGTGAACACGCAGCCCACCTCGTCCAACCCGGTCAACAACGCCACCACCGTCACGCCGTACCGCAACACCGAGACGCGCATTCAGCTCTCGGTGCGCACCAAGATCGCGTCGGGCCTGCTCACGCGCGGCCACCCCACCCTCAGCGATTCGGTGTGGTTTGGTTACACGCAACAGTCCAACTGGCAGCTGTTCAGCGGGCCGCTGTCGCGCCCCTTCCGCACCACCGACCATGAGCCCGAAGTGGTGTACGTGTACCCCACCGACGTGTCGCTGCCGGGTGGCTGGCGACTGCGCTACAGCGGCGCGGGCGTGGTGCACCAGTCCAACGGCCAGAGCCTGCCGCTGTCGCGCAGCTGGAACCGCGCGTACCTGATGACTGGCGCCGAGAAAGGCAACGACTGGCGCGTGCTGGCCCGCGTCTGGCGGCGCCTGCCCGAGAACAACCGCAACGACGACAACCCCGACATCAGCGACCGCATCGGCCGCGCGGAGGTGGCTGCCTTCTGGAGCCCGAACCGTGACAACACCCTGGGTTTGACCGCGCGCCACTCGCTCAGCAGCAGCCGCGGCGGCTCGGTGCGTATGGAATGGCTCAAAACCCTCGGCGGCCGCGCCGACACCAGCGGCCTACGCCTGCACACCCAGCTGTTCACCGGCTACGGCGACTCGCTGATCGACTACAACCGCAAGCGCACGGTGCTGAGCGTGGGGGTGAGTCTGGTGGATTTTTGAGGGTGATGACCCCCGGCGGCGGCAGGCAAGACGGTTGCCTCAGCCCGGCTCGCAGCCGCTGAGCCGCCTGATCATGAAGTCCGCCGCTTGCTGGATGTGCTGACGGGCCAGCTTCTCGGCCTTCTTTCCATCGCCCGCGATCACGACCGCAAGCAGGGCTTCATGCTGATCCCAGATGTCGCGCGGTCGTTCGTCACGCATCAGGACCTCGCCCATCACGCGCTGCGTATTGGTCCAGTGTGCGTCCATGGTCGGCGCGATCAGCGGGTTTTCAGACAGCGAATAGACGAAATTATGGAACGCGATGTCGGCTTCGATCATCGCCGCGACCGACCCTTGCGCAACCGCCTCGCGGCCGGCCGCGATCAGGGCCGGGCCCTCCTGCGCCGCGCGTCCGGCGTTGCGGTCGGCCGCCTTGCGGAATGCCAGCCCTTCAATCACCGAACGCATGTCGTACATGTTGCGCACGTGGTCGAGATCGAGCGGGGCCACTTGCAGCCCGCGGCCCGGCGCGTCGCGCAGCACGCCCAGGTTGCGCAGCACCACCAGCGCCTGCTGGACCGGCTGCCGGGACACGCCCAGTTCCTGCGCGATCTGCTCCTGGATGATGCGCGAGCCGGGCGGCAGCGTGCCCGAGGCGATTTCAGCCAGGATCGCGTCCTGCACCTGCTGTACAAGGCCGGGCTGGCCGACAAGGGTTTTCATGGGCGCAATGTTATCCGCCCTGGCGCCAGCGCCGCTCCGAGTCGTCCCAGGCCGCCAGCGGCTGCAAATCAGGCACCCAGGCCAGGCCCGATTTGGCGTCGGATGACACGGCTTCCGGCGTGACCACCACGTCGAGCAAGGCGGGGCGGCTCGCCAGGGCGCGGCGGATGGCGCCGGGCAGGTCCTCGGCCTTCTCGACACGTTCGGCATGCATGCCGAAGGCGCGAGCCATCGCCGCGTGGTCGGCGAATTGCAGCCTGGTGCCCACCACCTTGCCGTGGGTCTCCTGTTGGTCACGAACCTCGATCGCCCATGCGCCGTTGTTGGCCACGACCACCAGGACCGGCGCCTGGTGGCGAACGGCCGTGTCCAGCTCCATGGCATTGAATCCGAAGGCGCCATCCCCGGTGGCAACCACGACGGTGCGGTCCGGACAGGCCAGGCTCGCTGCGATACCAAAGGGTGTGCCCACGCCGATACAGCCGAGCGGGCCCGGATCCAGGTAGGTTGACGCTGGCAGGCCCACGCGGGCAAAGCTCAGGAAGTCGCCACCGTCGGCGACCACCACCGCATCGGACGGCAGCTGCTCGCGCAGCGCAGCGAGCACGCGGTTGGGGTGCATGCGCCCGTCCGTGCCTGGCGGTGCGGTGCGCATGCTGGCGACCAGCTTGTCGGATCGTTCCTCGTGCTGGGCGCGCAGACGGGCGGTCCATCCCGGTTCCGTGGCGGCGGGACGGTCGCCTGCGGCGGCAAGGATGGCTTGCAGTGCCAGCGCAGGGGTGGCAAGCAGTTCTACGGCGCCGCGGCGGTTGTCGGTCAGTTCGGACGCAGCGTCGGCGAGGCGCAGGAACCGTGCGTCACCAAACACGGCCGGCGATCCGTAGGCGAGCTGGAAGTCCAGGCGCCGGCCCACCGTCACCACGAGATCGGCCTGACCCATCACGCTGCCGCGCATGGCACCGACAACCGACGAATGGCTTTCGGGAACAAGCCCGCGGCTTTCGCCGGTGTCGAGGTAGGCGGCGTTGAGCCGGGTCAGCAACGTGCAGAGCGCATCGCCAGCGCCTTGGGCGCCGCGCCCCGAAATGAACAAAGGCCGTTTGGCCGACCACAACAGGTCGACTGCGGCGCGCACCGCGGCATCGTCGGGCGCCATGCGGGGCGTCGGCCTGGGCATGAAATGCTCGGGCAACTGGACGGCCTTCGGCACCTCGGCCCGCAAGGTGTCCACCGGAAAGTCCAGGTACACCGGCCCCGGGTCGCCGCCCTGCCCGAGGGCGCGAGAGACGGCCTGGTCGAGTTCCTGCAGCACCAGCGACGGCTCCCGCACCGTGCGCGCATAGCGTGTGATGGAGCGGACCAGATCGGTGTGCACCATATCCTGCAACGCGCCCCGGTTTTCCTGCGGACGCGGAGGCACCCCCGACAGCACCAGTACCGGCGTGCGCGCGGCATGTGCGTTGGCGATGCCCGTCATGGCATTGGTCACACCCGGTCCGGCGGTGACCAGCGCGACGCCGAAACCGCCGGTCAACTGCGCGTCGGCATGGGCCATGTACACGGCCGCGCGCTCATCGCGCACATCGATGATGCGAATGCCTTCGGCATCGAGCCGCATCCAGATCGGCATGATGTGGCCGCCGCACAGGGCATAGACACGCTGGACGCCGCGCTGCTTGAGGAACCGCGCGATGACGGCGGCGGAGGATTGCTCGCTGAGGGGCTGGACCGGCATGGGGTGTCTCCTGTTGATCGACGGCACTTTGCAAAAAGCGCGATGGTCGGTATTATATGAATACTGAATTCAGAATGCAAATTAGCCACCAGGACTTCTCCCATGACGAAACTGCTCACCATTTCCGATGCCGTGTCCACCCACGCCCGTCTCACGCCCGGCAAGACCGGCGCCCGGGACTCGCATCGAGCCCTGACCTATGCCGAGTGGGACGCGCGTGCGTCGCGCCTCGCCTCCGGCCTTCTGGCCCGCGGCTTGAGCAAGGGCGACCGCGTGGCCGTGGTGGCCTACAACTGCCTGGAGTGGATGGAAATCTACGTCGCGCTCGCACGCGCCGGCCTGGTGGCCGTCCCCATCAATTTCCGGCTGACGGCCGCCGAAATGGCCTACATCGCGGGCCACGCCGAAGTCACGGCGATGATCACCGGGCCTGAGTTCTGCGCAACGCTGGACACGATCCGCGACGAGATCCCCTTGTGCGCCGGCCGCTTCATCGTCATCGGTGCGGCGCCGACCCCCGCGTGGGTAGCCTACGAAGACGTGATGGCGTCCGGCAGCGCCGCGGCGAGGTTCGAGCCGGTGCACCCGGATGACCTGTGCGCGCTGATGTACACCTCGGGCACCACCGGCCGTCCCAAGGGCGCCATGCGCAGCCATGGCGGCAGCAGCCTGATCGCGCTGGCCACGGCGCTGGAGATGGGCTTCTCGCGCGACGACACCGGCCTGCTGGTGATGCCGCTGTGCCATGCGAACTCGCTGTATTTCGGCACGACCTTCATCCACCTGGGCGCTACCTGCATCGTGGACGATCGGCGCAGCTTCGACCCCGAGGCGCTGCTGGCGACGCTGGCCCATGACCGGGTGACGTTCACCTCGCTCGTGCCCACGCACTACATCATGCTGCTGTCGCTGCCGCCGGAGGTGAAACGCCGCTACGACGTGAGCAGCGTGGGCAAGCTGCTCATTTCGTCCGCGCCGGCACGCAAAGACACCAAGCTCGCCATCCTCGAGCAGTTCCGCAATGGCAAGCTCTACGAGTTGTATGGGTCCACCGAGCACGGGTGGGTGACATTGCTGCGGCCGCATGAGCAGATCGACAGACTCGGCTCTGTCGGCAGGGAGTGGGCCGGCAGCGGACCCATTCGCATCCTGGACGAAAGCGGCAGTGAGGTCCCGGACGGCGAAGTCGGTGAGCTCTACGCGCGCACCGCCTATGTGTTCGACGGCTACTGGAAAAGCCCTGAGAAGACGGCCGAGGCTTTTCGCGGAGACTGGAGTTCGGTCGGCGACATGGCCCGACGCGACGCCGACGGCTACATCTGGTTGGTGGACCGCAAGAGCAACATGATCATCAGTGGCGGCGAGAACGTGTACCCGTCCGAGGTGGAAAGCGTGCTGGGCGCCTTCCCGAAAGTTAAAGACGTCGCGGTCATCGGCATCGCCCATCCCAAGTGGGGCGAAGCCGTCCACGCGGTGGTCGTCCTGCACGAAGGGCAGCCGTCAACGGCGGAGGAGGTGCGCGCCTGGTGCAAGCACCGGCTCGCCGGCTTCAAGTGCCCGACGTCCGTGAGCTTCATCGCCGACGCCGAGATGCCTCGGACGGCCACAGGCAAGATCCAGCACCGCGTGCTGAAGGCGCATCTCTCGCTACCTGGCTGAACCAACCAACGTGACCGGCGCTGATGCCGCACCGACCCAGGCATGAAAAAAGCCCTAAGTCGTTGAGTACTTAGGGCTTTTGGACATCAGCGGATCTCGCTGGATGTGAATTTGGTGGCCTGGGGCGGAATCGAACCACCGACACGCGGATTTTCAATCCGCTGCTCTACCAACTGAGCTACCGGGCCAAGGTAGCCTTGAATTATAGCAGCGCCAGCCGGGTCGGCGTGCGACGGCCCTGACTCAGGCCAGGCTGCGTTTGCCGCGCGAGAGGTCCACGCCGAGCTGCTTGAGCTTGCGGTAGAGGTGGGTGCGCTCCAGGCCGGTCTTTTCGGCGACGCGGGTCATGGAGCCGCCTTCCTTGGCCAGGTGGAACTCGAAATAGGATTTTTCGAACTCGTCGCGCGCGTCGCGCAGGGGCTTGTCGAGTTCGAAGGTCTGGCGCGCCTGCGGGCCGATGTCCGACGCGACGGGCATGGGTTGGCCGCCGGTCATGGCCACCTCAACCGTCAGGTCAACCGCCGGGGCGGCGGCATTGGCGGTGGTGGCCACCAGCGGCTTGCGCGGGGCGTTGCGCGTGAGGCCCTGCTCCACCGCCTTGAGCAGCTTTTGCAGGGTGATGGGCTTTTCCAGAAAGGCCTGCGCGCCGATCTTGGTGGCCTCGACCGCGGTGTCGATGGTGGCGTGGCCGCTCATCATGATGACGGGCATGGTCAGCATGCCGGTGGTGGACCACTCCTTGAGCAGCGTCACACCATCGGTGTCGGGCATCCAGATGTCGAGCAGCACGAGGTCGGGGCGCAATCGCTGGCGCGCCTCGCG
>JANOBJ010000384.1:0-4129 GCA_031411575.1 Betaproteobacteria bacterium
ATGATCGGCACGTTGCTCGGCGTGGCCGGGCGCAGACCGGTCCAGAAGCTGGCCTGGCTGGCATCGCCGGCGCCGGGGAACAGCTGCTCCACGCGCTTGACGATGGCTTCGCAGCGCACGCGGTTCAGGTCGCGGTCGTAGCCATTGAGTTCCGCCGTGCCGGCAATGCGCATGCGGTCGCCCGTCTCCGACGTGTAGCGCGAGAACACCAGTTTGTACTCGTCGTCCGTCAGGCTCACCTGGTGCGCCTTGGTCGGGTCGATCACCGGCATCGTCACCGAATAGCCCTTGGCCGGGTAGATCGGCAAATGGATGCCGAGCGGCGCGGTGTACAGCGGGCTGAGCGAGCCCATCGCCAGCACATAGGCGTCGGCGCGCAGGCGCTGGAAGCGGCCCTCGCTGTCGGTCGCTTCCACATGGTCGATCCGGCCGCCGGCCTCGCGCAGCGCGGTGACGGTGTGGCTCATCCGGAAGGTCACGCCGCTCGCTTCGCACAGCTTCACCAACTCGCGCGCAAAGCGGTTGGCGTCGCCCGACTCGTCTTCGGCGGTGTAGGTGGCGCCGGCCAGTTGCGGGCGGATGTGGGCCAGCGCGGGCTCCAGGCGAACCGCTTCGTCGGCGCTGATCACCAGGCGCTCGCAGCCCAGTTCGCGCATCTGTTCGGCGGGTTTGAGCGCGCCGTCAAATTCTTTTTGCGTGGTGTAGAAGTGCAGGATGCCCTGCGTGCGCTGGTCGTAGGCCAGCCCGGTGTCGCGCCGCAGCTGCTGCAGCATGTCGCGGCTGTAGGTGCCCAGCCGCACGATCTGCGCGATGTTGTGGCGGGTGCGCGCGGGCGTGCATTCACGCAGGAACTGCAGGCCCCAGAGCCACTGGCGCATGTCGGCGCGGATGCGAAACAACAGCGGCGCGTCTTCCTTGCCCAGCCACTGCAGCACCTTCAAGGGCGCGCTCGGGTTGGCCCAGGGCTCGGCATGGCTGACCGAGATCTGGCCGCCGTTGGCAAAGCTGGTTTCAGCGGCCGGCGAGGCCTGCCGGTCGATCACGGTGACCTCGTGGCCGAGCTGGGAGAGGTAGTAAGCGGAGGTGACGCCGAGCAAGCCGGCGCCGAGCACAATAACACGCATTTTTGAGCCTTTTAAGCGGGTTGTCCGCGCCAACAGGTCATAGTTTGCTATTAAAATAGTAGCAACCGGCGCCCGTGACGCAGTTGCCGCTCCCCCTGTCCTTGGTACCTGAGAGATTCACACCGCGGCGTCGGCCGGGTGTTTGCTCCTTCGGTGAGCTTGGGTTGCAAGCTGCTCTCCAGACGGCTTTTTCAAATGCCTGCAGTACGACAACCTGAGCGTGTATGGGAGTTTGCGCCTTCGGTGGCTGACCTCGTGGCCAGCGCTCTCCTGCAGTGCAGCCATTGTACCGGCGTCCGACGGTTTTGGGAACCCACTTGGCGCGGGCTCGGCGCGGGTTGGGGCGCCAGATTCAGCGCCGCAGCTGCGCAAACGCCTCGAACTCCCAGCTGCGCATGGCCAGCAGCAGGGTGTAGCCCTCGCGGTCTTTTTCGGCCAGTTTCTGGTCGGCCTGGTGCTGCTGCGCAAAATCCTGCGCCACGCGTTGCAGCCGCTCCAGGAACGACGGCGCCAGGCTGCGGCTGATCGAGCCGTGCACCAGCTGAATGCCCTCGCCCGCGGCGTCGAACCCGCCCGAGAAGTAGTCCAGCAGCGCGTGCTCGCGAAAATAGTCCATCACCGGTCCGTGCGGCCGCCAGCGAAAGGTTTTGGCCAGCTTCAGCCGGTAGCGGTTCAGCGGGCGCAGCTCGATGATGCCAATGCGGTCGAGCTGCGCAAAGTACTTGATGCCCTCGGCCTCGGTCAGCCGGTAGCTGCTGGTGATCTGCTCCAGCGTCCACTGGCTCAGGGCGCAGTTGGCGGCCAGCAGCAGCTTCTTGTCGGCCACCACCGCGCGCTCCTGCTCCAGCGTGAGCTGCGCCAAAAGCGGCTGCGCGTCGGCCACGCGTCGCGCCAGCTCGGCAAAATCCAGCCGCAGCGCGCGGCAGATGGCGTCGATGCGCGACAGCGGCATGTCGCCCTTGGCCAGCATGCGCTTCACGCTCGATTCGGCCATGCCCAGCGCCAGCGCCAGATCGGCATAGGTCATCTGCGCGGCCTTGAGTTCTTTCTTGAGGGCGGAAACCAGATCGGCAGTGGTGCTCATGGGCTTTTTTTGATTTTGAGTATCGATTAGAGATACTTCGAGTGTAGAGGGGTGGAAAAAAGCATTCAATCGGGGTATTTCATGCCCGGTGCCACGAGACTCGGCGCCATCGCCAACCCCAACCCCGGAAAGACGCCATGACGTTCAAACCCGCTCCCGCCGAAACCGCCCTGCTGTGGGCCTGCGCGGCCCTGCTGCTGGCGGCCGTGTTCGGCCCCAGCATGGCGCAGCCTGCCGACCACCACCACTCTGCCGACACGCGGGCCTGGCTCGGCGTGCCCTATGCCCTGGATGTACTGAGCAACCTGCCGTTTGCGCTGTGGGGTGTGGCGGGCCTGCTGCGCCTGCGCCGGTTGTGGCGCGCACCGGCGCACGGCGTGTTGCCGACGCAACGCCCGCTGGCCGCCGTGTTTTTCGCCGGCCTGGTGCTGACAGCCGCCGCGTCTGGCCTCTACCACTGGCAGCCCGACGATGGCGGCCTGGCCCTCGACCGGCTGGGCATGGTGGTGGCCTTCGCGGGCCTGCTCGGCCTGGCGGCAGCCGAGCGTGTGAGCGGGCGCGCCGGGTACCTGTTGGCCGTGGGCGTGCTGGTGTTGGGGCCGGCCAGCGTGGCCGTGTGGTTCACCAGCGGCAACGTACTGCCGTGGGTGGTGCTGCAGGTGGGCGGCATGGGGCTGATCCTTGCGCTGGCCTGGCGCCAAGCCTTGCCATCCGCGCTCGGCATCCGGCTCTCCGCGGTGATCGCACTGTATGCGCTGGCCAAGGCCTGCGAACTCGGCGATCACGCCATCTTTGCCCTCACCGATGGAACGGTCTCGGGCCACAGCTTGAAGCACCTGCTGGCCAGTTTCGCCGCCTGGCCGGTGCTGGCTGCTGTGGGGGCCGCTGCACGCCGCCAGCCGAACGGCACGCCTGCCAAGGCACAATTGGCGCCCGAACATCAGGCCGCCGCATGAGCCTGAATCACAACTCGCTGGAGGAGCCCCGCATGACCACCGACACCGCGCCCCTGGCCGCCACACCGGCCGCCGCGCACGCCCATCCCAACCAGTTCGCGCTGCTCAAACAGCGCCGTTTTGCGCCGTTCTTCTGGACGCAGTTTTCTGGTGCGGCCAACGACAATCTGTTCAAGTTTGCGTTCACCGTGATGGTGACCTACCAGCTCTCGATCAGCTGGCTGCCGCCGGCCATGGCCGGGCTGGTGATTGGCGCGCTGTTCATCCTGCCGTTTTTGCTGTTCAGTGCCACCAGCGGCCAGCTGACCGACAAGCACGACAAGACCGCGATGATCCGCTTCGTGAAGAACCTGGAGATCGCGATCATGGCCATCGCGGCCTTCGGTTTTGCCACCGACAACGTGCCGGTGCTGCTGTTGTGCACCTTTCTCATGGGCCTGCATTCCACGCTGTTCGGGCCGGTGAAATTTGCCTACCTGCCGCAGGTGCTGAACGAACGCGAGCTCACCGGCGGCAACGGCATGGTCGAGATGGGCACCTTTGTCGCGATCCTGCTGGGCAACGTGGTGGGTGGGCTGATCGTGGCGATACCCGAGGTCGGCCACCGCAACGTGGCGATTGCCTGCGTGCTGCTGGCCATCGCCGGGCGCGTGGTCGCGCAGTTCATCCCGTCGGCGCCCGCGACCGATCCGGGCCTGAAGATCAACTGGAACCCGGTCAGCGAAACCTGGCGCAATCTCCGGCTGGCTAGAGGCAACCCGGTGGTGTTCCGCTCGATGCTGGGCATCAGCTGGATGTGGTTTTTCGGCGCGGTGTTCCTGAGCCAGTTTCCGAGCTTCGCCAAGGAAGTCATGCATGGCGACGAGCGCGTTGCGTCGCTGCTGCTGGTGGTGTTTTCCATCGGCATCTCGACAGGCTCACTGCTGTGCGAGGTGCTGAGCAAGCGGCATGTCGAGATCGGCCTG
>JANOBJ010000385.1:0-5826 GCA_031411575.1 Betaproteobacteria bacterium
GTCACCCGGGGCCGAGGCGGGATTGCGGTTGGCGGGGCATGGGGTGTCTGTGGTGCAGTCTGTCTGATTCTTTGATTGCTATTATTTATATAGCAAACTATGACCTGGGGCTGCGGACAACGGGCGCTTTTGCTTGAAAACTGGCGGGTGGAGGTGATTTGGGGTGCTGTGTGTGCGTGGCGTTATTGGCGCTCGCTGCGCGGAGACCGCGCCGGGTGCGTCGGGCTTAACGACCGCAGGCCCTTCGGGCGACCATCTGCAGTGCTCCGCCTGCGGGGAAGCGCGCAAACTCGGCTTCGCCTCAAACATGCGCACTTCTTGATCCCGCATTCGTCCGCGCTTCGAGGCTGCGGCCGATGCGCCCGCCCCACCCGGCGCGGTCACCGCGCGGGGTTTCGTTTGGACTGGATGCAGATGCCGGTTTGTCTGTTGAAACTATGACCGTCTGGCATTAGGCTGAGAGCTAAACCACCGTCACGAAATGAGTTTCATGGACAAGTTTATAGTTGTGAATATGATCAATTGTTCAGTAAGGGATCCAATTGACGAGGGTACGTGCGTGGTCCCGGGCGGTCAAAACATCCGACGGGCGCCGGTGTGTTTGACTTGGCTACATTGAAGTGGGGTGTATTTGATGCCATCGACTGACGCTCCGCTTTCACTTCTCTTGTTGCTGGGCGTCTCGGTCGGTGCGGGACTGTGGGTTAGCGTGCTTGCATGGCGCCGCCAGGGAGACCCAGTCATCCTGAGATTGGCTGTTACTGTCATAGCGTTCGCTCCAATCGTCGGTCCGCTTGTTGTCCTGTGGGTACTCAGCTTCCCGGATCGCATGCATCCGAACCTCCAAGCTCCCTACCCGAAAGTGGTGAATCACTATTCCACCCCGCATGCATCGGCGACGCCCGTACGGACCGAGCGGCGTTGGCTTTCTATGCGGATACGCGGACGGAGGCCGCATAGTGAACGCGTGAATAACAACGATGCCCACTAGCTGGTCGCCCAAGGCGGGCGTCTTCGGCGCCGCTTGTCATTGACGGTAAAGCTCATATGAGTTCGTGGCTTCTTCTTTTCGCCGCCCTGGTCTTTGCTGGGCTAGCCTACGATGCATGGAAGCTGGTGGTCCCTGCAGCAGACGCACCCTATGCGCTGACGGCGGAAGTTTTGGGGCAGGACGTCAGCGGCATGCCACTTGAAGAACAGAAAAAGCGCCACGAGTGGAACACCCGCTATGGAATTGGCAGTCTACGTCAGACCGTTTGGCTCTGGAGCATCCTCGCTGTGGCATGCGCGATTAGCTCGGCCGTGGGCTTTCTCACATGACCTGCACTAGCCGGTTTCTAGGCGCGGACATGCAACAGCATTACGGCGCTTCGCGGCATGTGTTGCCTGCCGGGGCAGCGTTAACGCTGAATTGAGCAGCTGTTGCCCTTACCCCAGCGACACCCACCGCCAGCCTGACGGGCGCATCGGACGCAGCCTCGAAGCGCGGACGGGTTTGGGATCAAGAGGCGCGCATGTTTGAGGCGAAGCCGAGTTTGCGCGTCTCCCCAAAACCGGAGCACTGCAGATGGTCGCCCGAAGGGCCTGCGGTCGTTAAGCCTGGCGGGCTGGCGGTGGGTGCCGCGGGCGAGCGCCAACCACGCCACGACAGCCGCAACGAGTGACGCCACGAACCGCGCAGCACACAACCCAAAGAACAAGACAAAGAACCAAACACACCACGTACGCGTTCCGTAACGCAAGCCCCCCGCATCGCACGATAATGCGGCCATGAACCAGCTCGATACCCTCAAACAGTTCACCACGGTGGTGGCCGACACCGGCGACTTCAAGCAGCTTGATGCCTTCAAGCCGCAGGACGCCACCACCAACCCCTCGCTCATCCTCAAGGCGGTGCAGAAGCCCGAGTACGCGCCGCTGCTGACCGAGGCGGTGACGCGCTTTCGCGGCAAGCCGATCGACGAGGTGATCGACCGGCTGCTGGTGCGCTTTGGCTGCGAGATTTTGTCGATCATTCCGGGCCGCGTGTCCACCGAGGTTGATGCGCGGTTGAGTTTTGATACGCAGGCCACCGTTACGCGGGCCGAGCGCATCATCGGGCTGTATGAAGCCGAGGGCATTCACATTGACCGCGTGCTGATCAAGATCGCGTCCACCTGGGAAGGCATCCAGGCCGCCGCGCAGCTGGAGCGGCGCGGCATTCACACCAACCTCACGCTGCTGTTCAGCTTTTGCCAGGCGGTGGCGTGCGGGCAGGCCAAGGTGCAGCTGATCTCGCCGTTTGTCGGTCGCATCTACGACTGGTACAAAAAGTCGGCCGGAGCGGGGTGGGACGAGGCGGCCAAGGCCGGCGCCAACGACCCCGGCGTGCAGTCGGTGCACCAGATCTACAACCACTACAAGCACTTCGGCATTGCTACCGAGGTGATGGGCGCGAGCTTTCGCAACGTCGGCCAGATCACGGCATTGGCGGGTTGCGACCTGCTGACCATCAGCCCTGAACTGCTGGCCCAGCTGGCCGCCAGCGATGCGCCGCTGACCCGCGCGCTAGACGCGCAATCCGCCAAGGCGCTTGATTTGCCAGCGGTGAATTTTGACGAGGCGGGCTTTCGCTACGCGCTAAACGAGGACGCGATGGCCACCGAAAAGCTCGCTGAAGGCATCCGCGCGTTTGCGGCCGATGCCATCAAGCTCGAAAAAATCATGCTCGCCGCCTGACGCGCGGCGCCAACTGGGGAGTGCCATGACCCGAACCCGTTGCGACCAGACGCCCGCGTGGCAGCAGCTGCGTCAGTACTTTGACGACCACGGCCGCGCGTTTGACGTGCGCGCTGCGTTCGCCGCTGACCCGAGGCGCTTTGCCGCCTTCAGCCAGCGCGCGCCGCACGTGTTTGCCGACCTGTCGAAGAACCTGATCGACGCGCCCGCGGAGCATCTGCTGCTGCAATTGGCGCAGGAATGCGGCATGGTGCAGCACCGCGATGCGATGTTCGCGGGCGAGCCCATCAACCGCACCGAAAACCGTGCCGTGATGCACTTTTTGTTGCGGTATCCGCGTCAAGTCAGCGTCAGTGGGTCATCTTTAGCTATTGAAAATGTAGCAAACGGATTGGCTGACGTGCACGCCACGCTCGACGCCATGCTGGCCTACGCCGAGCGCGTGCGTGCCGATGACGCCATCACCGACGTGGTGAACATCGGCATTGGCGGCTCGGATCTCGGGCCGCAGATGGCAGTGCTGGCGCTGGATGAATTTGCCACGCCGGGCAAACGCTTTCACTTTGTCTCCAACGTGGACGGGCATGAACTGGCCGCGTTGCTCAAACGCCTGAAGCCGCAGAACACGCTGTTTTTGATCGCCTCCAAAACCTTCACCACCACCGAGACCATGACCAACGCGCAGTCGGCGCGGCGCTGGTTCGAGGCGCAGGGCGGGTCAGATGTCTCCCGGCATTTCGCCGCGCTCACCACCAACGTGGCGGCGGCCCAGGCCTTCGGCATCAGCACCACCTTCGGCTTCTGGGATTGGGTGGGCGGCCGCTACTCGTTGTGGTCGGCCATCGGCCTGCCGCTGGCCATTGCCATTGGCGCGCAGGGTTTTCGTGATTTTCTGGCGGGCGCGCACGCGATGGATGAGCACTTTCGCACCGCGCCGCTGGCGCAGAACCTGCCCGTGCGGCTGGGCCTGCTGGACGTCTGGTACCGCAACTTCCATGGCTTCACCGGCCGCAACCTGGCGCCGTACCACAGCGCGCTGCGCCGCCTGCCCGCCTACTGCCAGCAACTCGAGATGGAAAGCAACGGCAAGCGGGTGGACGCCGCCGCCCAGCCGCTGCCGTTTGCCACCTCGCCCACGCTCTGGGGCGAGCCCGGCACCAACGGCCAGCATGCGTTCTTCCAGATGCTGCACCAGGGCAGTGATGTGATCCCGCTGGAGTTCGTGGCCGTCAAGACCGCCTCGCACCACCTTGAAGGCCACCACGACAAGCTGCTCGCCAACGCGCTGGCGCAGGCCCAGGCACTGATGGTCGGCCAGCCCGACCCCGACACCGGCGGCGAGGGCCACCGCCGCTTCCCCGGCAACCGCCCCAGCACCTTCTTGCTGCTGGACCGGCTCGACCCGGCGTCGCTGGGCGCGCTGATCGCGCTGCAGGAGCACCGCGTGTTCGTCAGCGGCTCGCTCTGGGGTATCAACAGTTTCGATCAGTGGGGCGTGGAGCTGGGCAAGGTGTTGGCCAAAGACATCGAGCCGCGCCTGGCCAGTGGCGACGCCTCGGGCCTGGACGGCTCCACGGCAGGCCTTTTGCAGCTTTTGAGAGCAAAATAGCCTGCATGTCGGCATCGGGCGGTCATTGTTTGCTATGAAAATAATAGTACGTTGATGCTGCCGCCATTCGTCGCCGTGCTGCCCGAAGGCATCCGCTCGCGCACCGTGCCGGGCATCAACGGCCTGGCCATGCATGTGCTGGAGGCGGGTTTCCCGATCGACGATCACGCGCCGGCGCGCCCCGCAGTGCTGCTGCTGCACGGCTTTCCCGAGCTGGCCTACAGCTGGCGCAAGGTCATGCTGCCGCTTGCGCAGGCGGGCTACCACGTCATCGCGCCCGACCAGCGCGGCTACGGCCGCACCACCGGCTGGAGCGCTGACTACGACGGCCCGCTAGAGCCTTTTCGCATGCTGAACCTGGTGCGCGACGCGCTGGGCCCGGTGTTCGCGCTCGGCCACCCGTCGGTCGCCGCCGTGGTGGGGCATGACTTCGGCTCGCCGGTGGCGGCCTGGTGTGCGCTTCTGCGGCCCGATGTGTTTCGCGCCTGCGTGCTGATGAGCGCGCCCTTTGGCGGGCCGCCGGCGTTGCCCCTGCATGCGACGGGGAATGCGACGGGGAATGCGCTGTCCGATGCAGCGCCGGCCGGCGTGGACCATGTGGCACTTGCTGCGTTGCCGCGACCGCGCGTGCACTACCAGGCCTGGTACGGCACACGCGCGGCCAACGCCGACATGCAGCACTGCCCGCAGGGCGTGCATGCCTTCCTGCGCGCCTACTACCACTGCAAAAGCGCCGACTGGCGCGGCAACCAGCCGCACCCGCTGGCCTCGTACGCGGCCGATGCGCTGGCGCAGATGCCCACCTACTACATCATGGACGCCGGCCAGGGCATGGCGCAGACGGCTGCAACGATGGCCCCGAACGCTGCCGAGATCGTCGCCTGCCAATGGCTGACCGAAGCCGAGCTGGCCGTCTACGCCGCCGAGTACCAGCGCAACGGCTTCCAGGGCGGGCTGCAGTGGTACCGCTGCAGCGCCGAGCCGCGCTTCATCACCGAGCAGCAAACCTGGGCCGGCCGCACGATCGATGTCCCCTCGATGTTCATCGCCGGTCAAAGCGACTGGGGCACGTACCAAAAACCCGGCGAGCTTGAAAAAATGCAGCGCACCGCCTGCACCCGTATGCGCAGCGTGCACCTGGTGGAAGGCGCCGGCCACTGGGTGCAGCAGGAGCAACCTGAGCAGGTGACCGCGCTGCTGCTGGATTTTCTGCGCACTCTTTAGCGCGATCACTGCCCCGGCAGGAGCGCATCACCCCAGCCCGTTGAAGAACGAGATTTCAAGCCAAATAGCCCGCTGGTGCGCATCCAGCGGTGATAATTAGCTATAAAAATAGTAGCAAATGAAAAACCCCGCAACACTCACGCGTTGGTGGGTTTTTCTTTTGCATTGATTCACGTGCCACAACTGCAACCCGTCGCAGCTTGAGGCTTCCGGCAAAGGCGCAAAGGCGCTGACTCTCCCTTTTGGTACGGCTAGCGTTTGCAACGCCGGCCTGG
>JANOBJ010000386.1:0-7000 GCA_031411575.1 Betaproteobacteria bacterium
CTTGCGGATCGCCTTGGCCTCGATCTGGCGGATGCGCTCGCGCGTCACGTCGAACTGCTTGCCCACCTCTTCGAGCGTGTGGTCGGTGCTCATCTCGATGCCGAAGCGCATGCGCAGCACCTTGGCTTCGCGCGGGGTCAGCGAATCCAGGATGTCCTTGACCACGTCGCGCAGACCGGCCTGCATGGCGGCTTCGATCGGGGCGGTGTTACCGGTGTCTTCGATGAAATCGCCCAAGTGGCTGTCGTCGTCGTCGCCGATCGGCGTTTCCATGGAGATCGGCTCCTTGGCGATCTTCATGATCTTGCGGATTTTCTCTTCCGGGATCTCCATCTTGGCGGCCAGGATGCCGGCGTCGGGCTCGAAGCCGAACTCCTGCAGGTGCTGGCGGCTGATGCGGTTCATCTTGTTGATGGTTTCGATCATGTGCACCGGGATGCGGATGGTGCGCGCCTGATCGGCGATGCTCCTCGTAATCGCTTGCCGAATCCACCAAGTGGCGTAGGTGGAGAACTTGTAGCCGCGGCGGTATTCGAACTTGTCGACCGCCTTCATCAGGCCGATGTTGCCTTCCTGGATCAGATCGAGGAACTGCAGGCCGCGGTTGGTGTACTTCTTGGCAATCGAGATCACCAGGCGCAGGTTGGCCTCGATCATCTCTTTCTTGGCGTCGCGCGAACTGGCCTCGCCTTCGTTCATGCGCTTGTTGATGTCTTTCAACTGCCCCAGCGGCACCACCACGCGCGATTGCAGGTCGGTCAGCTTTTGCTGCAGTTCCTGGATCGGCGGGATGTTGCGCGCGATGATGGTGCTCCAGGGCTTGCCGGCGGCAGCCTGCTTTTCCACCCACTTCAGGTTGAGCAGGTTGGGCGGGAAGTCCTTGATGAACACGTCCTGCGGCATGCCGCACTTGTCCACGATGATGCGGCGCAGCTCGCGCTCTTTCTTGCGCACGTCGTCCACCTGGCCGCGCACCATGTCGCACAGCTTCTCGATGGTCTTGGCGGTGAAGCGGATCGTCATCAGCTCTTCGGACAGTGCGTGCTGCGCCTTCACGTAGTGCGGCGTGCCGTAGCCTTCCTTGTCGTAGATCTTGTGCACTTTCTCGAACAGGTCGCGCACGGTGTCAAAGCGGGTCAGCGCCTCGCGCTTGAGCTCTTCAAGCTTCTTGGTCAGCGCCTTGGAGCCGCCCTTGCCGTCGTCGTCGTCGGCTTCGTCGAACTCATCGAAGTCTTCCTCGGCCACGTAGTCGTCGGCCTCGTTGGCGTTGGAAAATCCGTCCACGATGGTGGAGATCACGACCTTGCCCGAACGGATCTCTTCGCCGAGCCGCAGGATTTCGGCAATCGTGGCGGGCGAGGCGCTGATCGCCTCCATCATGGCCATCAGGCCGCCTTCGATGCGCTTGGCGATCTCGATTTCGCCTTCGCGCGTCAGCAGCTCCACCGTGCCCATCTCGCGCATGTACATGCGCACCGGGTCGGTGGTGCGGCCGAACTCGCTGTCCACGGTGGACAGGGCGGCTTCGGCTTCTTCCTCGGCTTCTTCGACCGTGGTGGCGGTGGGTGCGGTGTTGTTCAGCAGCAGGGTTTCGGCGTCGGGCGTCTGCTCGTACACCGCTACGCCCAGGTCGTTGAGCATGGTGACGACCACTTCCATGGTCTCGGCATCCACCAGCTTGTCGGGCAGGTGGTCGGAGATTTCGCCCTGCGTCAGGTAGCCGCGCGTCTTGCCCAGCGTGATCAGGGTTTTCAGGCGCAGGCGGCGCTTGGCCATGTCTTCTTCAGACAGCACCGTTTCGTCCAGGCCAAACTCCTTCATCAGGGCGCGTTCTTTGGCTTTGCTGATCTTCATGCGCAGCGGCTTGACCTTCTCGGTGCTCTCGGGCACCGGCTCGCCCACCAGGTCAGACTCAATGTCGCTCAGGTCGGCGTCGTCGGTGCTGACGGGCTTGGCAGCAGCGGCCTTGGGCGGGCGTCCGGGCTTTTTCTTCGGTGCGGCGTCGGCGGCGGCAGGCTTTGCGGCCACGGGTTTGGCGGCTTTTTTGGGTTCGGCAGCAGGCTTGGCAGCCGGCTTGGCGGTGGCGGTAGCAGGGGTCTTGGAAGCTGGCACTGATTTGGCTTTCGATACAGGCATGGCGGCTGATTTGGTCGCCGGTTTGGCCGGGGTTTTGGCCGTTGCGTGGGCTTCCGGCTTGCCCGAGGGCTTGACGGCAGGCTTGGCAGCGGCCTTGTTGGCGGGCTTGGCGGGCGATGCAACGGGCTTCTTGGACTTTTGAACGGGCATGAACAGACCTCAGGACTTCAAAACAGGACAAGGAAACGCAGGGGCTCCGCCAGCCAACATCCCGGCGCGGGCGTAGGCGGCAGACAGAGGAAAAATCCTCATGGGCAAGATGGGTGGGCGAACATTTGGAGTGCAGTCCTTGCGGTAGGTTGGCCGGTCGCGCAATTGTGCGTCGGTTGGCCGGGCCCGGAGGTGCTGCTGTCGCTCTTGCCGTGACAGCCCTACATTATACCGTCAGGGCTGATTTTCAAGTCCGCCATGACCTGAATCAGGTCATTTCCGGCCACGCTCGGCCAGGGATGCGCCCGGCCGGGAACAAGTTCGCCCTCCGGATTCGGCTCAGGCCGGCGTGCCGGATTTCGGCTCTGCCGGCGCGGGCGTGCTCAAGCTGCGCCGGCGCGCGTGCAGCTCGCGGTAGCGCTCCAGCGCCTGCGGGTCGGTACGGGCGGCTTCCAGGGCTTCGGTCTCCAGCGTCTTGAGCTGGTCCACCAGCATCAGGTTGAGCACGGAACGCAGTTCGTCAAGGGTGTCGGCCGCCTCGTTGGCTGTTGCGGCGGCTTCATCGTCGGTGCGGGGCGACAGGCTGTCAGACATCAGCTGCAGCGCCAGCGGCTCGAACGGCTGCTCGCGCAGGCCTTCGCGCAGCGCGGCCCAGGGCTGCGGGCCATGCTCGTGCAGCTGGCTTTCCAGCCACGCCATCAGCGGGCCGTGCGGCTCGGGCAGCGCGCACAGCAGGGCGTGCTCCTCGCCGGTCAATGTGTCCCAGGCCGCCATCTGGGTCAGCAGCAGGCGCACCGCGTGGTCAGCGCGGGTGGCCGGCAGGGCACGGCTGCGGCGCGCCCCATAAGCACTATTTTGGAGTGTTTTCGGCCGCACGTCCTCACCGGCTGGTCTTGAGTGGCTATCATTTTGATAGTAATCCGGGCCTGAGCCATCGCTGGCCCCGGGCTTCTTCCAGGCCGTGCGCGCCGTGCGGGAGGCGCCACCGCGCTGGCCCGCCGCCGTTTGACCGGCCAGGCCCCACAGCTCGGACAGCTCGCGGCTGGCCAGTTGCACCAGGTCGGCAATCTCGCCCAGCAGCTGGCGTTTCAGCGCGCCGTCGGGCAAGGCGCTCCACAGTGGCCGGGCGTTGCTGGCCAGGTGCGCGCGGCCCTCGGCCGAGTTGAGGTCGCAGCCCTCGCGCGCTGAATCGACCAGAAAGCGGCTGAGCGGCGTGGCCTCGCTCACATAGCGCGCAAACGCGTCGCGGCCGTTTGCGCGGATGTAGCTGTCAGGGTCGTGTTCGGCCGGCAAAAACAGGAACTTGACGCTGCGCACGTCGGTGGCGTAGGGCAGGGCGCCGTCCAGCGCCTTGCGCGCGGCGCGCCGGCCAGCGGCGTCGCCGTCAAAGCTGAACACCACGCTGTCGGTGAAGCGGAACAGCTTTTGCACGTGGTCGGGCGTGCAGGCGGTGCCCAGCGTAGCCACCGCGTTGGGAAAACCCAGCTGGGCCAGCGCCACCACGTCCATGTAGCCCTCGGTCACCAGCACGTAGCCGGCGTCGCGCAGGGCGTTGCGGGCCTCGAACAGGCCGTACAGTTCGCGGCCCTTGCTGAACACCGGGGTTTCCGGGGAGTTGAGGTACTTTGGTGTGCCATCGCCCAGCACCCGCCCGCCAAAGCCGATGCATTCGCCCTTGACATTGCGGATCGGGAACATGATTCGGTCGCGGAAGCGGTCGTAGCGCTTGTCGTCGCCACCGTTGTCGTCTGCGCTCACGATCACCAGCCCGCTCTCGGCCAGCAGCGGGTCGTCGTAGTTGGGGAACACGCTGGCCAGGCTGCGCCATCCTTCCGGCGCATAACCCAGGCCGAACTGTTTGGCCACTTCGCCCGACAGGCCGCGGCCCTTCAGGTAATCGATCGCCCGGGGCGAGGCTTTCAGGTGCTTCTTGTAGGCGTCGCCGGCTTTGTCAAGCACATCGGACAGCGTGGCCTGCTTCTGGCGCTGCTCGGCGGCGCGCGCGCGGTCGCCGGGCGAGGCGTCGTCCTCGGGCACCTGCATGCCGTATTGCTGGGCCAGGTCTTTCACCGCCTCGATGAAGGTCATGCCGGCGTGTTCCATCAGGAAACCGATGGCGTTGCCGTTTTTGCCACAGCCAAAGCAATGGAAGAACTGTTTGGACGGGCTGACCGAGAAGCTCGGCGACTTTTCGCCGTGGAACGGGCACAGGCCCATGAAATTGGCGCCGCCCTTCTTGAGCTGCACGTAGCGCCCCACGATCTCGACAACGTCGGCGCGCGCGAGGAGTTCCTGGATGAACGATTGGGGGATGGCCACCGGTCTATTTTGACGCATCGGCCCGAATAGCCGGCTGGCCCGACCAGTGGCGCCCTGGCGCCTCTGGATGGTAATAAATCACACGATTGGGGGATATTGAAAACGCGCCAGAACTGATAGCCTTTGAATCAGAAGGGGGAAGCCTCAGGAAGACCGATCAACGGTGCACCGGGGCGAACACATTTGGACGTATTGCTATTTGACAAACTGGCGCCGGAGGCCATGGCCTGGCTGGCGGACCGCCACGAGACCCGGCTCGCGGCCGACCTGGTCGACGACGAGCGCGCCATGCAGCACATCATGGCGAGAAGCCGCGCCGTGGTGCTGCCGCGCAAGGTGCGCATCACCGAGTCATTGCTGGCGTTCGCGCCCAAGCTGCAAGCAATTGGCCGTCTGCACAGCGACAACGCCGACATCGACGTGTGCCGCGAAGCCGGCGTGCGACTGGTGCAACCGCTGGGCGCCAGTTCACGCGCCCATGCCGAGTTTTTGCTGGCCAGCCTGCTGCTGCTGATGCGCCGGGGCCTGCTGCCCACGCTGTGCGGCAAGCGCGCGCCGCTTGGCGCCATCGGCCAGGAGATTCACGGCAGCACCATCGGCCTGCTGGGCATGACGTCCACCGCGCACACGCTGGCCGGGCTGCTGACCATGCTGGGCGCCAAGCTGATTGGCTACGACCCCGCGCTGCCCGACAGCTCGCACATGTGGGAGAGCGCGCGGGTGCGCCGCGTGACGCTGCCCGAGCTGCTGTCGTCCTGCGACGCGGTGTCGGTGCAGATGTTGTACGCGCCCACGCTCAAACGCTTTCTCGACGAGGCCGCGCTGTCGTACTGCAAGCCCGGCCAGCTGTGGGTAGGCGTGAGCCGCAGCGCGCTGTTTGACGAGACGGCGCTGGCGCATGCCCTGTCGGACGGCCGGATTGAGTCTTGCCTGCTGGACGGCGCCGAGGCGCAGTTTGCGCCGAAGGGCTCGAAACTGCGCGCCTTGCCCAACCTGATCCTGACGCCGCGGCTGGGCGCCAATACCGCGCAGGCCCGCATCCGCGCCAGCTGGCACCTGGCGCACCGCATTGACGACATCCTGTCGGGCCGCGACGAGCCGGGCCGCGAACCCACCGGCTACAGCATGCCCGCGCCGCTGGGCTCGGATTCGCACCCGCCTGCGCCGCGCCGCGCGGCGGTGATGCGCACCTGATCCCGCCTTGATGCCGCCTTTTCAGGTGGCCTTGTTCGCCAGGCCGATACGCTCGATGATGACTTTTTCTTTGGCGTACTGTTCGCGCGCAAACCTGGTGTAATCGGCCGTGTTCATGTAGATCACCGACTGGTCGTACTTGTCAAAGCTGGCCAGCACCGCCGGGTCTTCCAGCGTCTTCTTGAACGCGTCGTGCAGCTTTTGCGTCACGGCAGGCTCCATGCCTTTTGGGCCGCCGATGCCGAACGGTGAATCGGCCACTGTTTCGTAGCCCAGTTCATTGAGCGTGGGCACGTTGGGCCAGCGCTTGGTGCGCTTGCTGCCGTAGGTGGCCAGCAGGCGGCAGGTGCCGGCGTCCACGTGCGGGCCCCAGCCAGTGGCGTCGCTGTGCGACATCACATGCCCGCCGAGCAGCGCCTGCATGCCGTCGGCATTGCCCTTGAACGGCACGTGCTGCAGCTTGATGCCCGCCTTGGCCGCGAACTCTTCCACCGCGATGTGCGGCGTGGTGCCGTTGCCGGTGGAGCCGTAGGTGAACTTGTCGGGGTTGGCCTTGGCGTAATCCACCAGCTCCTTGATGCTCTTGATGGGTGAGTCGGCCCGCACCACGATGCCAAAGGTGTAGCCGGTGAGCATGGCGATGTAGGTGAAATCTTTCAGCGGATCAAACTGCATCTTCTGCATGTGCGGCAGCCGCATCACGCCGATCGTCAGCTGCGACAGGGTGTAGCCGTCAGGTTTGGCGTTGACCAGCTCATTGGGGCCGAGCATGCCGCTGGCGCCGGCCTTGTTGTCGATGACGAACTGACCGCCGAGGGCCTTGCCTGCGCTCTCGGCCAGCGCGCGCATCACCGCGTCGGTGGAGCCGCCGGCCGGCCACGGGCAGATCAGCCGGATCGGCCGGGCCGGAAAAGCCTGGGCCGTTGCCACCATCGGCAGGGCCATGGTGGCGGCGGCGAGGGTGGCCTGGGTGAACTGGCGGCGGGTCAATCGGTGTGGGGAGGATGGGGGCATGGTGTCTCCGGAAGTGTTGCCTTCAATCTACGGCACGCGTGGTTGCCGACTATTGGGAATAACCATGGCATTTCGCCCCAGCGGGCCAGATACGACAAAGCCCGCGCGAGGCGGGCAGATACGACATAGCCCGCACGTGGCGGGCCGGATACGACAAAGCCCGCACGAGGCGGGCCGGTTTCGACAA
>JANOBJ010000387.1:0-8771 GCA_031411575.1 Betaproteobacteria bacterium
ACGGAATCCACGGGAGAACGGCATACGTATATTGGAACCTCATGCGCAATTGGTTCAACCATTTGGCCGCGGCCAGCCGATACGATGACGCAAAAGCGCAGAAGACTCGCCAGGACTGGTGCGACTACCTCGAACTTGTCCCGCAGGCGAGTACCTTGCGGTTTCTTTCACGCGAAGCGGACAGCGCCGATAAGGCATCGGCCCATTCAGAGGAGGCAGATCTCGCTTCAAAAAGAATCGACTTTATCCAGAATGCATTCGCTGCTGCGGTCGGATCGGAGGCCATTGAAGAACTGCAGCGAGTACGAGAAAGAGAGGCCGATGCGTTTGACCGCACGGGGACGCAGCCCATTGCGCCTATCGGTCATCGGTATTTTCCAGTCTCTCTCAATCCCTACGTCGAGAAGTGCCAGCCTGTACCGCCTGCCGCCCACAGTGACGCCTCGTATCTTCCCCCAGCCGGTTCAATAACCAGCAAGAATGCAGATGTTGAACAGGCTGGGGGAAGATACGAGGTCTTGTAATCCAAAATCTCGCCCTTCACACACCATGCATAGGTTGCGGAAAAGGCGGGCGGGTGACAGTGCCAAATGCGGACAAAGCGTTGGCGGGTGTTCTAAGCAACGAAACACCCGGTCGTCCTTATCAGGCGTTCATAGTTTGCTTTAAATAATATAGTAATTTGACAAGCGGCGAATTCGCGTAGCACCGGCCAAAAGCAGACTTCCGCAGCGGCCAATCACCCCACGATCAGCCGCATCCCCGCCGTCTTCGCTGCCGCCTTTTCAAACGTCATGGTCTGCTGGCTGCGCGTGAATGGGTACGCCGACTCCAGCCCCAGCACCGCTTGACGAGGGGTGATGTCGCGCGAAGTCATTTGGCCGACGCGTCGCGAATACGGGATGATGGCGGGTGCCGCGCAGCAATGCCCGGCCGTCATGACCCCATTTCAAGCCATTTATGAACCAAAACACCTCCACGTCCGCATCAGATGGTCATAGTTTGCTATCGTTTTTAGAGCGACCGGCAATTGAGGGCACGCCTGAACCCTGGCTGCTGGTGCTGATGCACGGCGTGGGCAGCAACGAGCAGGATTTGTTTGGCCTGGCGCCGCATGTGCCGGGGCGCTTTCATGTGGTCAGCCTGCGCGCGCCCTATGTGCTGGCGCCCGGGGCTTTTGCGTGGTTTGAGTTCCATGTGCGCCCGGACGGGTCGCGCCAGATCAATGCGGCCCAAGAGGCGGCCAGCCGGGTGCAGGTGGCGGGTAATGTGGCGGCCCACGCGCGGCGGCTGGGTATTGCGGCCGAGCGGGTGGTGGTGGGCGGCTTCAGCCAGGGCGGGATCATGAGCCTGTCGCTGCTGCGCACCCGGCCCGAGCTGCTGCACGGCGCGCTGGTGCTGCACAGCCGGCTGCTGCCCGAGGTCGAGGCCGACGCGGTGCCGCCTGCCGCGCTGGCCAGCAAGCACCTGTGGGTGAGCCACGGCCTGCAGGACACGGTGATTCCATTGGCCAGCGCCCACGCCACGCGCGAGCGCATGGCCGAGACGCCGGTGGCACTGACCTACGCCGAGTTTCCCGGCGGGCATGAGATTCGCCCGGCCGAGCTGGCGGCGGCGATGGGCTGGCTGGCGGGGCTGGCGCGGCCGGCTGGCGCATAGCCCTTTTCGCCTGCTTGTCGCCGCAGATCGGTCGTCGGTTCGCAAACGGTGATGTGGCGGGGCAGGCCGCCGGGCGCGAGTTGCGCAGCGCGGACTTGTCAGTACGCTGGGCGCGGCGCCAACGGGTGCCGCCCGGCCACGTCGTACGAGCCGAACACCTGCTGCGCGGTTGCGTGCTCGGGCAGCACGTACACCACGGCCCGCTCTCTGGCAAATACCGGGCGGATGAACGCCTCGTAAAACGCTGCGGGAACGTTGATGCACCCCCACGAAATACGGTTGTCGTCGGGGCCGGGTGTCGCCAGCCGCTCAAGCCGGCGCTCAGCCGGGTTGCTGGCGCGCACGCGATGCATCGAAACGGCAGCGTCATAGTCCACCCAGACCACGTCGTCGCCCGTCGAGTTGTGACCGCGCTCGGCGACGAACCGGCCGGCTGGCGTGGTGCGCTGCTCCGGCAGCACCTGCGCGAGGGGGAGCAGGCCCACGCCGGGCGCCGAATCGTCGCCCGGTGTCGCGCCCAGCAGCACCGGGCTTGTACCCAGCAGCCGCGCCTGTGCACTGAACACCAGCACGGTCGCCTGGATTTTGTCGACAATCACAAAGCCCGCCCGGCCGTTGTCGGCTGAATCGGCGACCCAGTCGGCCAGTTGCCGCACGGCGGGAGACGCCGTTTGCCCGGCGAAATCGGCGTACAGCGCCAAGGCGCCGGTTATCCGTGCCGGGCCCGTCAGAGACTCGACGCCGCCAAGCGAAACCCGTGCCGGTGCTTCTCCAGGCCACTGCGACGCCGCCAGGGCGAGCGCCGCGACCGACAGCAACATGCCGGCGCAGACGATTGCGCTGCGTGCCACAAGGGCGTTCAGTTTCGGTCTGCCCGTGGCGCGCGTTCGGTGATCAGCACCGAGCCGGGCTTGCGTGGAGCGCGCGCGACGGGCGCTGGCACACCAACCGGCGCAGGCGCGGGCGCGACGCTGGTGACCACGTTGCCGCGTGTGGGCGCGACCGGTGCTACGCCTGGCGCGCCCGGCCCGGCCACATTGCCTGGCCCGCCACCGTCGCCTGCGCTGCCTCCACCAGTGCCGCCGCCAGTGCCTCCGCCAGTGCCGCCACCAGTGCCGCCACCAGTGCCTCCACCAGTGCCGCCGCCAGTACCGCCGCCAGTACCGCCGCCAGTACCGCCGCCAGTGGCAACGATGACGGCGTCAGCTGCCCAGGGTGCGGTGCCGTGGACGGACAAAGCGTGTTCCATGTTGCGCGGCGCGCTGGAGGCGGCGAGCGCCGTGCCGACGCCGGTTGCGCTGAGCACGGCCGTCACGCCGACTGTCGAAATAAGGAGTTTGAATGAGTTCATGGGTACCGATCAGCGAGGGTGGAAGAGGTCGCTGCGGGGCCGGGCAACTGGGCCCGCCCCCCGCAGCTGCCTGAAGAGTAAGTGAACGTGACTGTCAGGTCTGTGTGAAATGACACAGACGGGGCGCACCCGGGCGCCATTTCAACCTGACGACGTTCCAATGCGTGTCACGGCATCACGGCGTCAGAGCGTCCGCCCGGACGCATTGCGCTTCAGGCGTAGTCGCTGATGGGAACGCAACTGCAGAACAGGTTGCGGTCCCCAAAGACGTTGTCCACCCGGCCGACCGGCGGCCAGTACTTGGCGTGGCGGGTGGCCGACAGCACGGCGGCGCCGACCTCGCGCGGGTAGGGGTGCGCCCATTCGCCCTTGAGCAGGCTCGCGGCGGTGTGCGGCGCAGCCTTGAGCGGGTTGTCATCCTGCGGCCAGGTGCCGTTTTCGATCAGGCGGATCTCGTGGCGGATCGCGATCATGGCATCGATGAAGCGGTCCAGCTCGTCGAGGGTTTCGCTCTCGGTCGGCTCCACCATCAGCGTGCCGGCAACAGGAAAGCTCAGCGTCGGCGCGTGAAAGCCGTAGTCCACCAGACGCTTGGCCACGTCTTCGGCGCTGACGCCGCTGGTGTCTTTCAGCGGCCGCAGGTCCAGGATGCATTCGTGCGCCACGTGGCCCGGCTTGCCGTCGCGCCCCTCGCTGGCGTACAGCGTGGGGTAGTGGTCTTTCAGGCGCGCGCTGATGTAGTTGGCGCTGAGGATGGCGATCTCGGTGGCCTGCTTCAGGCCGTCGGGCCCCATCATGCGGCAGTACATCCAGCTGATCGGCAGCACTGCGGCATTACCTAACGGGGCTGCTGAAATGGCCCCCACGCCGTTCACCGGCAGACCGCCGGTCGCATGCCCCGGCAGGTACGGCACCAGATCGGCCACCACGCAGACCGGCCCCACACCGGGGCCGCCGCCGCCGTGCGGGATGCAGAAGGTCTTGTGCAGGTTGAGGTGGCTCACGTCGCCGCCAAACTCGCCGGGCGCGGCCACGCCGACCAGCGCGTTCATGTTGGCGCCGTCCACGTAAACGCGGCCGCCGTGCTGGTGAACCAGTGCGCACAGTTCCTTGACGGTGGTCTCGAACACGCCGTGGGTGCTGGGATAGGTGATCATCGCGGCAGCCAGGTGGGTGCTGTACTGCTCGCACTTGGCCTTGAGGTCGTCCATGTCCACGTTGCCATTGGCGTCGCAGGCGGTCACCACCACTGTCATGCCCACCATCTGCGCGCTGGCCGGGTTGGTGCCGTGCGCCGAAGAGGGGATGAGGCAGATGTTGCGGTGGCCCTGGCCCTGCGCTTCATGCCAGGCCTTGATCACCAGCAAGCCTGCGTACTCGCCCTGGCTGCCGGCGTTGGGCTGCAGGCTGATGCCGGCATAGCCCGTGGCCTGGCACAGCCAGTCGCGCAGCTGCTGGTCGAGTTCGGCGTAGCCCTGCAACTGGTCGGCGGGTGCGAACGGGTGGATGTTGGCGAATTCAGGCCAGGTGATGGGAATCATCTCGCTGGTGGCGTTGAGCTTCATGGTGCAGCTGCCCAGCGGAATCATGCTGCGGTCGAGCGCGAGATCCTTGTCGGACAGGGCGCGAATGTAGCGCAGCATGCCGGTCTCGGAGTGATGGGTGTTGAAGACCGGGTGCGTGAGAAAAGCGCTGGTGCGGCGCAGTTCGGCCGGGATCAGCGGCTCAATGCCTTTCTCGAACGCGGCGAAGGTGGGCAGGGGCTGGCCGTCCTTCGCGAAGATCGACCAGATCAGCTCAACATCCGCGCGAGTGGTCGTCTCGTCCAGCGTGATGCACAGGTATTCGTGGAAGTAAACCCGCAGGTTGGTCCGCATGGCGCGGGCACGAGCCGCTATTGATTCAGTAGCATCACCGGTCTTGATGCTGAGCGTGTCAAAGGCGCCGCCGGGACGCGGCGCATGGCCTAGTTGTTCCAGCCCCCTGGCCAGGATGGCGGTGTAGCTGGCCACGCGCTGGGCAATGCGCTTGAGGCCGTGCGGGCCGTGGTACACCGCGTACATGCTGGCCACGACGGCTGGCAGCACCTGGGCGGTGCAGATGTTGGAGGTGGCTTTTTCACGGCGGATGTGCTGCTCGCGCGTTTGCAGCGCCAGCCGGTAAGCCGGGTTGCCGTGCGCATCGATGCTCACGCCCACCAGACGACCCGGCAGCGAGCGCTTGAACGCATCGCGGCAGGCCATGTAGGCGGCATGCGGGCCGCCCGCGCCCATGGGCATGCCAAAGCGCTGGGTGGTGCCGACCACGATGTCGGCGTCCCACTCGCCGGGCGGCACCAGCAGGGTCAGGGCCAGCAGATCGGCGGCGACGATGAAGGCGGCGTGCTTGGCGTGGGTGGTGGCCACGTCGGCGCGCAGATCATCAATGCGCCCGCTGGTGCTGGGGTACTGCGCCAGCGCGGCAAAGTAGTCGCCCTGCAGCGCGGCCTCCCATTCGGCGGCTGAATGGGCCAGCTTGACTTCAATGCCCAGCGGCCGGGCGCGCGTCTGGATCACCTCGATCGTCTGCGGATGGCAGTCGCCGGCCACAAGGAACACCGAGCTCTTGCTCTTGACGCTGCGCTTGGCCAGCGTCATGGCCTCGGCCGCCGCGGTGGCTTCGTCGAGCATGGACGCGTTGGCGATCGGCATGCCGGTCAGGTCACACACCATGGTCTGGAAGTTCACCAGCGCTTCCATGCGGCCCTGCGAAATCTCGGCCTGGTAGGGCGTATAGGCGGTGTACCAGGCCGGGTTTTCCAGCACGTTACGCAGGATCACGCCCGGCGTGTGGGTGCCGTGGTAGCCCTGACCGATGAAGCTCTTGAAGACCTGGTTCTTGCCCGCCATGGCCTTCAGCTCCGCCAGCGCGGCGGCTTCGGTCACGGGCGCCGGCAGCTGCATGGGCTGGGAGCGTGCGATCGAGCGTGGCACGATGCTGTCGATCAGCGCGCGGCGCGAGGCCTCGCCGATCACCGACAGCATGCGCGCTTCGTCGGCCTCGTCGATGCCGATGTGGCGGGCGATGAACTCCGACGCGTTTTCGAGCGCGTCCAGTGGCTTGGCGGATGGCATCAGCATGGCGGGGGTGTCCGGTTCAGGCGTTCTTGGAAAAAGCGGAGTAGGCGGGTTCGTCCATCAGCACGTCGAACTCGGCCATGTCCTTGATGAGCATCTTGAAGAACCAGCCGTTGCCCAGCGGGTCGCTGTTGGCCAGTGACGGGTCTGCGCGCAGCGCCTCATTCACCTCGGTCACTTCGCCGGCAATCGGCATGTACACATCGGCTGCTGCCTTGACCGACTCGACCACGCCGGCCACTTCGCCCTTGCCGTACTGCCTGCCGACTACGGGCAGGTCCACGAACACCACATCGCCCAGCGCGTCCTGCGCGTGCAGCGTGATGCCGACGACCGCGGCTTCATGGTCTTCAAGCTGGATCCACTCGTGGTCTTCGGTGTATTTCATGGTCATGGGGTTCTCCGGGTGAAAGAAGGGTGAACGAAAGAAAGGGCGTCAGCCCCGGTAGTAGCGGGCGGGGACAAACGGCATGGCAGTCACTTCCATCGGCACGGGTTTGCCACGCACCATCGCGTGCACCCGGGTTCCGATGGAAGCAAATTCCGGGCGCACATAGGCCATCGCGACCGGCTGGTTGAGGGTGGGGCCGAGCAGGCCGCTGGTCACGTCGCCGATCGGCTCGCCATCCAGGCTGTGCAGGGCGGTGTGCTCGCGAACGGGGATGCGTTCCAGCGCGACCAGTCCTACCCGCTTTTTGGGCAGATTCATGCCTTTGGTGCCCGCCAGATGGTCAAGTTGTGCTATTACTTTAGTAGCGCCCGGGAATCCGCCAGCGCGCGCGCCGCCAGTGCGGCGAACCTTCTGGATGGCCCAGGTGAGACCCGCTTCCACCGGTGTGGTGGTGGTATCGATGTCGTTGCCGTACAGGCACAGGCCGGCTTCCAGCCGCAGTGAATTGCGCGCGCCCAGGCCGATGGGTTTCACCTCGGGCTGCGCCAGCAGGGCGCGGGCCAGGGTTTCGGCCTGTCCAGCGGGCACGGAGATCTCGAATCCGTCCTCGCCGGTGTAGCCGCTGCGCGTGACAAAGCAGTCGCAGCCAGCAATGTTGAACCGTCCACCCGTCATGAACACCAATTTGTCGATACCGGGGGCAAGCCGCGCGAGCGCCGTCACCGCCTGCGGCCCCTGCAGCGCCAGCAGCGCGTGCTCGGGCATCGGGATCACAGAGCAGCGCTGGCCGATGCGCGCCGTGATGTGGGCGATATCGCCGACCTTGCAGGCACCGTTGACGATGACGAAGATATCGTCGACACGGTTGAAAAACATCAGGTCATCGATGATGCCGCCTTCATCGTTGGTCAGCAGGCCGTAGCGCTGCTTGCCCACCGGCAGGTCGATCACGTCCACCGGCATCAGGGTTTCAAAAGCGGCTGCCGCATCGGGGCCGACCAGGCGCAACTGGCCCATGTGCGACACGTCGAACAGGCCGGCGGCGGTGCGGGTGTGGTGGTGCTCGGCCATCAGGCCAGCGGGGTACTGCACCGGCATGGAATAGCCCGCAAACGGCACCATGCGGGCGCCGAGCTCGATGTGCAGAGCATTCAGCGGGACGTGAAGCAGCGGGTCAACGGCATCGGGCATGGCATTCTCCGGGGCGAGGTCACACCATGGCCTTCGCCATGGGGCTGCCCCTGCTGTCCGCTTTACCTGAGAGATTCGCCCGGCCGGATGGCTTGGGGGTTGCTCCTTCGGTGGACCCGCGCGCGATCATCACGGCTGCGGTCTCTCTCCAGCAAGGAAACGCCTTTTTCAAGGCGCCTTGTCAGTCCTTTTGCCTGAGCGTTCGGGGGGACCCTGCGCCTTCGGCGGCTTCGCTGCTGCGAAACTCTCTCCTGACAGCCCGAATTCTACTGCGACCGTGGGGGCCATGTTTCGCCGCCGGGCCGCCCCAAGGCAAAACGCGGCCCCCTCGGGGGGCAGGGCGCGACACGAAGTGCGCAACCGTGGGGGCCATGTTTCGCCGTCGGGCCGCCCCAAGGCGAAACGCAGCCCCCTCGGGGGGCAGGGCGCGACACGAAGTGCGCAACCGTGGGGGCCATTCACTTCGCGTAGACGAGATCGCGCAGCCCCAACGACAGTTGCGGTACGTACGTGATCACCATCAGGCACCCCAGTACAACGAGCACAAACGGGATCAGGTACGGGATGATCCGGTCGAGCGAGATGCGCGCCACCGTGCAGGCGGCGAACAGGTTCACGCCAAACGGCGGCGTGATCATGCCCAGCGCCAGGTTCACCACCATGATCAGGCCGAAATGCACCGGATCAATGCCAAAGTGCACGGCCACCGGCGCCAGGATGGGCGCCAGCACGATGATGGCGGCGCTGGTTTCGATGAACATGCCGATCACGAACAGGGCCGCGTTCACGCCCAGCAGGAACATGGCCGGACTTTGCAGCACCAGTTCGAGCCAGCGCCCAATCGCGTCGGGCACGCCCGCGCGTGTAATCAGGAAGGCAAACAGCCCGGCATTGGCGATGATGAACATGATCACCGCCGACGACATCACCGACTTGCGCAGGATGTGGAACAGGTCGTTGATGCCGATTTCGCGGTAGATCACCATGCCGACGATCAGCGCATAGAACACCGCAACGGCGGCTGCCTCGGTGGGCGTGAACACACCTCCGTAGATACCGCCCA
>JANOBJ010000388.1:0-15168 GCA_031411575.1 Betaproteobacteria bacterium
CCAATGCCACCACGGCGTCGGAAGCCATGGACAGCATCATCGGCGAAGATTTCGAGTTCGACGAAGCGTCGGTCGATGCAGCCGCCGACTCCAACGACACGGCGGTGGCCGAGGTCGAAGACGCTCCGGTCGTCAAGTTTCTGCACAAGATGCTGCTCGATGCCTTCAGCATGCGCGCGTCCGACCTGCACTTCGAACCTTACGAGCACACCTACCGCGTACGGTTTCGCATCGACGGCGAGTTGCGCGAGATCGCCTCGCCGCCCACCGCCATCAAGGAAAAACTGGCCTCACGCATCAAGGTGATTTCGCGCCTGGACATCTCCGAAAAGCGGGTGCCCCAAGACGGCCGCATGAAGCTCAAGATCGGGCCGGACCGCGTGATCGATTTTCGCGTCAGCACGCTTCCCACCTTGTTCGGCGAAAAGATCGTGGTGCGGATTCTCGATCCCAACAGCGCCAAGCTGGGCATTGATGCGCTCGGCTATGACGCGGTGGAAAAAGAGCGCCTGCTCAGCGCCATCAGTCGACCCTACGGCATGATTCTGGTGACGGGGCCAACCGGCTCAGGCAAGACGGTTTCGCTCTACACCTGCCTGAACCTGCTCAACAAGCCCGGCGTGAACATTGCGACCGCGGAAGACCCATCCGAAATTAACCTGCCTGGCGTCAACCAGGTCAACGTCAATGACAAGGCGGGCCTGACGTTTGCCGCCGCGCTCAAATCGTTCCTGCGCCAGGACCCCGACATCATCATGGTGGGCGAGATTCGCGACCTGGAAACCGCCGATATCTCGATCAAGGCCGCGCAAACTGGCCACTTGGTGCTGTCCACGCTGCACACCAACGATGCTCCCACCACCCTGACGCGCATGCGCAACATGGGCATCCAGCCGTTCAATATCGCGTCCAGCGTGATCCTCATCACGGCGCAGCGCCTGGCGCGCCGGCTGTGCGTGAACTGCAAGGCACCAGCCGATATTCCGCACGAAGCGCTGGTTGACGCCGGGTACAGCGAAGAAGACGTTGACGGCACCTGGACGCCCTACCGCCCGGTGGGTTGCTCGGCCTGCAACAACGGCTACAAGGGCCGCGTCGGCATTTACCAGGTGATGCCCATCAGCGAGGAGATCCAACGCATCATCCTGCGCGATGGCAGCGCGCTCGAGATCGCCGAGCAGGCAGAACGCGAGGGCGTCAGGTCACTGCGCAAGTCGGGGTTGCAGAAAGTCAGGCAAGGTCTGACTTCGCTCGAAGAAGTGCTGGCCGTGACCAACGAATAACAGGGAAGTCAGGGGAAAACGATGGCGACTTTAACGTCCAAGGACATCAAGGAATTCGTCTTCGAGTGGGAAGGCAAGGACCGCAACGGTAAACAGGTCCGTGGCGAGGTTCGCGCGGCCGGTCAAAACCAGGTGCAGGCGTCGTTGCGCCGCCAGGGCGTGCTGCCCACCAGGATCAAGAAGCGCCGCATGCGCTCGGGCAAGTCGATCAAGCCCAAGGACATGGCAATCTTTACGCGACAGCTGGCCACCATGATGAAAGCCGGCGTGCCGTTGCTGCAGGCCTTTGACATCGTTGGCCGTGGCAACCCGAATGCCAACGTCACGAAACTGCTCAACGACATCCGTACCGATGTCGAAACCGGCACTTCGTTGAGCGCCGCGTTCCGCAAGTTTCCGATGTACTTCGACAACCTGTACTGCAACCTGGTGGAAGCGGGCGAGGCGGCCGGTATCCTGGAACAGTTGCTGGACCGTCTGGCGGTCTACATGGAGAAGACCGAGGCCATCAAGTCGAAGATCAAGTCGGCGCTGATGTACCCGATTTCAGTGGTCGTGGTGGCCTTCGTGGTCGTGGCCGTGATCATGATTTTCGTGATTCCGGCATTCAAGAGCGTGTTCAGCTCGTTTGGCGCCGACCTGCCGGCACCTACGCTGTTTGTGATCGCGCTGAGCGAGTTTTTCGTGGCCTATTGGTGGCTGATCTTCGGCGGCATTGGCGGCGGCTTCTATTTTTTCATGCAGGCCTGGAAGCGCAATGAAAAAGTCCAGATGTTCATGGACCGCCTGATGCTGAAGATCCCGGTGTTCGGCACGCTGATCGAGAAGTCGTGCATCGCGCGCTGGACACGTACCCTGGCCACCATGTTTGCCGCCGGCGTACCGCTGGTGGAGGCGCTCGATTCAGTGGGCGGCGCATCCGGCAACTCGGTGTATGCCATGGCGACCGAAAAGATCCAGCAGGAAGTCTCCACGGGTACCAGCCTGACGTCTGCCATGACCAACGCCAACCTGTTCCCCAGTATGGTGCTCCAGATGTGCGCCATCGGCGAGGAATCCGGCTCGATCGACCACATGCTGAGCAAGGCGGCCGACTTTTACGAGGCCGAAGTGGACGACATGGTCGCTGGTTTGTCTAGCCTGATGGAGCCGATCATCATTGTTTTCCTGGGCGTGCTCATCGGCGGTATCGTGGTGTCCATGTACCTGCCCATCTTCAAGCTCGGCCAGGTCGTCTGATGGGGGTGGTGGCGTGGGTGGACGCGCTGGCGGTCGGTGTTCTGGGCTTGCTGGTCGGCAGCTTCCTCAACGTCGTCATCTACCGGTTGCCGAAAATGTTGGAGCGGCAATGGGCCGCCGAATGCGCGGATCTGGCGGGCAAGGAACCGGCGACGGCCGAGCCGTTCAACCTGTTGGTGCCACGTTCGCGCTGCGGGCAATGCGGCCACGCCATCCGCTGGTACGAAAACATCCCCGTTCTGAGTTACGCGTTTCTGCGCGGCAAGTGTTCTGCCTGTGGCACGCGGATCAGCATCCGCTACCCGCTGGTTGAGCTTTTTACCGGCGCGCTGTTCGCCTTTTGCGGCTGGCGTTGGGGCCTGACCTGGACAGCGCTGGCATGGTGCGGATTCGCCGCAGCCATCGTGGCGCTGGCGTTCATCGACTGGGACACCACGCTGCTGCCCGACGACATCACCCTGCCGCTGACGTGGGCCGGGCTGATCGCAGCGGTTCTGGGCTGGAGCGGCGTGGCGCTTCCGACCGCGCTGTGGGGGGCGGTGGCGGGCTACCTGTCGCTCTGGTCGATTTACTGGGCTTTCCGGCTGCTGACGGGCAAGGAAGGCATGGGGTTTGGCGACTTCAAGCTGTTTGCCGCGCTCGGCGCCTGGTTCGGTGTCACCGCGTTGATCCCGATCATCCTGATGTCATCGGTGATCGGCGCGGTGGTGGGCATTGCGATGAAATTTTCCAGCGGTCTGCGCGAAGGCGGCTATGTGCCGTTCGGACCGTTCCTGGCGGCGGCAGGCCTGACCGCCATGTTGTTTGGGCCCGAGTCCATCCTGCGGGTGGTCGGACTGTAGCGCCATGTCAACCGTGACCCGGCTGGGCCTGACGGGTGGCATTGGCAGCGGCAAGAGTACGGCCGCTCAGATGCTGGCGGACCTTGGCGCGGCCATCATCGATGCCGATGCGATTGCCCGCAGCGTCACGGCGCCGGGCGGTGCCGCCATGGGCGCCATTGCCACGGCGTTCGGCCATGACTATGTGCGTGCCGACGGCGCGCTGGACCGTGACCGCATGCGTGCACTCGCCTTCGCCGATCCAAACGCACGGCAACGGCTCGAATCGATCATCCATCCGCTGGTTGGGCAGGAGACCCAGCAGCAGGCGCGCAACGCGGTGGCGGCCGGCAAGCAACTGGTGGTCTTCGACATTCCGCTGCTCGTGGAATCAGGCCGCTGGCGTGAGCGACTCGACCGGGTGCTGGTGGTGGATTGCTCGTCCGCTACGCAAGTCCAGCGGGTCATGGCGCGCAGCAGCGATATGACGGCCGCATCGGTGGAGCGCATCATCGCCGCCCAGGCGCCACGGCTCCTGCGGCTGGCGGCGGCAGATATCGTGATCTGCAACGATGGCATCAGCCTGGACGAATTGCGCTCGGCCATTGGCCAGGTCGCGCGCAACTTCGGGCTATGATTCGCCGGTCTGGAAACATCAGCGTGATCCTGTACGAGTACCCCTTCAACGAACGCATCCGCACCTACCTGCGCCTGGAACACCTGTTCCGCCGGCTCGGCGAACTGGTGCCGCGCGACCACCCGCTGGACCATCACTACGCGCTCGTCACCCTGTTCGAAGTGATGGACGTGGCGATGCGCGCAGACCTGAAAACCGATGTCCTCAAGGATCTGGACAAGCAAAAGCTTGCGCTCAACGGCTACCGGGGCAACCCGGCCATCGCAGAAGAGATGCTGGACGGCGTGATCGGTCAACTCGATGGCTGCTTCACCACCCTGAGCAGCCAGCCGGGCAAGGCCGGCCAGTCGCTGACCGAGAACGACTGGCTCATGAGCATCCGCAGCCGCGTGGGCATCCCTGGTGGCACCTGTGAGTTCGATCTGCCGGCCTACTTCGCCTGGCAGCACCACGACGCGGCGAGCCGACGCGCGGACATCGAGCGCTGGGCCTCGACCCTGGCGCCGTTTGCCGAGTCGGTTCATCTGCTGCTCAAGCTGCTGCGCGATTCTGGCGTCCCGCAGAAAGTGATGACCAGTGGCGGGCAGTTCCAGCAGACCCTGCCCCAGGGCCGCACTTTTCACCTGATGCGCCTGCGGATCGATCCGGCCCAGGACCTGGTTCCGGAAATCAGCGGCAACCGGTTGATGGTGTCGGTGCGGCTGATGCGCCACGGCGACGATGATCGGCTGCACGCCAGCGCCGAAGACGCGGCATTTGAAGTGACCTTGTGCTCCTGAAGGCCCTGGCCATGAACCCGCCTGATATCGAGCCCCAGATCGTCGTTTGCCCGGCCTGCAAGGGCGACAGCGTCTACGCCGTGGACAACCCGTACCGCCCGTTCTGCAGCGAGCGCTGCAAGAACATCGACTTCGGCGCGTGGGCCAGCGAGGCGTTCAGGATGCCCACTGAAGCGCCCCTCGACGACCAGCCTTTCGGCGACCCCAAAATTCAGTAAATTTGAGTCTAATTGGCCTCTGGTCCGCACCAATTGGTCATTTTATGCTATTCAATATGTAGCACCCTGAAACTGCCGCTCTTCGGCCAGCCAAGTCAGCACGGGCACCGTTCCCGGCAGCACCGGCACCGCGTGGACAGGCAGGTTCTCCCACGAATACCGCTGGGCTTCGCGCATCTGGAGGTCGCCCTGCCAGTCGCGTACCTTGCAGAAATTGAGCCGTACCAGCGCATGCGGGTAGTCAACCAGTTCTGATTTCCAGGGTTCAACCGCGCCAACGGTGATGCCCAGTTCCTCGTGCAGTTCGCGACGCAGGGCTTGCTCGACAGTCTCGCCCATCTCCAGCTTGCCGCCGGGGAACTCCCAGTAACCGGCATAGACCTTGCCGGCCGGTCGAGAGGTCAGCAGAAATCGCCCGTCCGGCTGCAGCAGCACACCCACGGCGACATCGACGACCGCACGGTCCTTGCCGCCTTCGCGAGGCAAGGCAGCGTCGGCCACCAGCGGTGCGCTCAACGGCGGCTCCCGCTCATGCGGCGTGCTGGCCCGCGTAGTCCCGCGCAAACTGGTAGGCCACGCGGCCACTGCGCGAGCCCCGCTCCAGCGCCCAGACCAGCGCCTGCGGCCGCGCGGCCTCGATATCCGCCGGGCTGACACCAAACGACGAGAGCCACTGCGCCACGATGGTCAGGTATTCATCCTGCGAGAACGGGTAGAAGCTCACCCACAGGCCAAACCGCTCCGACAAGGAAATCTTTTCCTCGATCACCTCGCCAGGGTGCACCTCGCCATCGGGCGTGTGCTTGTACGTCAGGTTCTCCGCCATGTACTCCGGCAGCAGGTGGCGGCGGTTGCTGGTGGCATAGATCAGCACATTGGGCGACGCGGCGGCCACCGACCCGTCGAGAATCGACTTCAGGGCCTTGTAGCCGGGTTCACCATCCTCGAAACTCAGGTCGTCGCAGAACACAATGAATTTCTCGGGCCGCGCGGCGACCACGTCCACGATGTCGGGCAGATCCGTCAGATCGGTCTTGTCCACCTCGATCAGGCGCAGCCCCTGAGGCGCGTAGGCATGCAGGCAGGCCTTGATGAGCGATGATTTCCCGGTGCCCCGCGCGCCGGTCAGCAGCACGTTGTTGGCCGGCTGGCCTGTCACGAACTGCCGCGTGTTGCGCTCGATTTTCTCTTTCTGACCGTCGATTTCCTGGAGGTCGTCCAGCCGCATGGCGCCAATGTGCCGCACCGGTTCCAGCGAGCCATGCCCGCTGGAACGCTTGCGGTACCGGTAGGCCACGGAAGCGGTCCAGTCAGGCGCCGACAGCGGTTGCGGCAGGACGGACTCAATGCGCGCCAGCAAGGCGTCGGCTCGGTCGAGCAGGCGTTCAAATTTCTCGTTCATGGCCGGTCACGATCTGTAGTCGGCATTGATGGACACGTAGTCGTGGCTGAAATCACAGGTCCAGACGGTGTCGATAGCGCTGCCCCGGCCCAACGCCACGCGCACCGTGATCTCGCTCTGTTTCATGACGCGCTGGCCATCTTCTTCGCGGTAGGCCGGGTTGCGCCCGCCCGCGACGGCCACATGCACGTCGTCGAGGTACAGATCGATGGTGGTCTGATCCAGATCGTCGATGCCGGCATAGCCAACGGCGGCCAGGATGCGCCCCAGGTTCGGGTCACTGGCGTAGAAAGCGGTTTTCACCAGCGGGGAGTGGGCGATCGCATACGCCACCTGGCGGCATTCAGCCTGCGTCTTGCCGCCCTCTACCTGAACGGTGATGAACTTGGTGGCGCCCTCGCCGTCACGCACGATCGCTTGCGCCAGCTTTCGGGCCACACCCAACATGGCGTCGGCCAGCCGTCGCCCCTGCGCGCTGTCCAGCGAGGTGATGGGTGCGTGGCGCGCGTGGTTGGTGGCAATCACCACAAAGGAATCGTTGGTGGACGTGTCGCCGTCGATGGTGACGCGGTTGAAGGAGCCGTCGGCCAGCTGCCGCGCCAGAGCCGGCATGAGCGCCGGAGCGACGCAGGCGTCGGTTGCCATGAACCCCAGCATCGTGGCCATGTTGGGTCGGATCATGCCGGCGCCCTTGCTGATGCCCGTGATGGTGACCGTCGCGCCATCAATGACCAGTTGCGCGCTGAATGCCTTGGCAACTGTGTCGGTCGTCATGATGCCCTCGGCGGCTCGCGCCCAGTTGTCCGGCTTCGCATCGGCCAGCGCCTTGGGCAGGCCCGCGATGATGCGTTCATGCGGCAGCGGCTCCATGATCACGCCGGTAGAGAACGGCAGTATCTGTTCGGGCGCCAGATCGAGTTCGCGCGCCAGGGCAATGCATACCGAGTTGGCCCGGACCAGGCCGTCGTCACCTGTTCCCGCATTGGCGTTGCCGGTGTTGATGACCATGGCGCGAATCCCCAGGCCCGACGCAAGGTGCGCCCGACAGACTTGGACCGGCGCTGCGCAGAACCGGTTTTGGGTGAACACGCCCGAGACCGAGGCGCCCTCATCGACCAGTACCACGGTGAGGTCCTTGCGATTGGCCTTGCGAACGCCGGCCTCGGCGATGCCCATGCGCACGCCCGCAACGGGCAGCAGGTCAGCGGGGACGGGTGCGGAAAGATTGACGGGCATGGCTGGCTTTCATGAATCTGTTGATTATCCGAAAAACGCGTCCACCAAAAGAAAACGGGCCGAAGCCCGTCTGCAGGTGGTGCAACGGACTCAGGCGAGCTTGCCGTGGCACTGCTTGTACTTCTTGCCGCTGCCACACGGGCACGGGTCGTTTCGCCCCACCCTCGGGATACCGGCTGCCAGCGCCGCGCCGGCACCGGCAAGCTGGCGGTTGCGCGTCTCTTCATCGACTGTCGTCTCGACCTCGCCTGTAACGGTGGGCGCTGTGTAGGTGACGTTGGCGATGTTCTCGGCGCGACTTTCCAGCTCCTCGGCAGCCTGCTCCAGCTGCTCGCTGGACTGCACCTTCACCGTCATGAGAATGCGCGTGACTTCATTTTTCACGGAATCCAGCAACTGGCCAAACAGCTCGAACGCCTCGCGCTTGTACTCCTGCTTGGGTTGCTTTTGCGCGTAGCCGCGCAGGTGGATGCCCTGGCGCAGGTAGTCGAGCGCGCTCAGGTGCTCACGCCAGTGGGTGTCGATGCTTTGCAGCAGCACCATGCGTTCAAACTGCGTGAAATTCTCGCTGCCGATCTGCTCCACCTTGGCAGCAAATGCGGTGTTCGCTGCCGCGATGGTTTTCTCCAGAATGTCTTCGTCGGTGATCGCGCTGGCACCCTGCACTTCCTTCTGCAAAGGCAACTCCAGTTGCCACTCTTCGGACAGCACCTTTTCCAGCCCGGGCACGTCCCACTGCTCCTCGACCGACTCGGGCGGGACGTACTGGCGCACCAGATCGGTGAAGCAGCCTTCGCGCAGCGAGGCGATCTGGGACGAAAGATCGCTGGCATCCAGGATGTCGTTGCGCTGCTGGTAGATCACCTTGCGCTGGTCGTTGGACACGTCGTCGTATTCCAGCAACTGCTTGCGGATATCGAAATTGCGCGCTTCCACCTTGCGCTGGGCAGACTCGATGCTGCGGGTCACGATGCCGGCCTCGATAGCCTCGCCATCAGGCATTTTCAGGCGGTCCATGATCGCCTTGACGCGATCGCCCGCGAAGATGCGCATCAGCGGATCATCCAGGCTCAGGTAGAAGCGCGAGGAGCCGGGGTCGCCCTGGCGGCCCGAGCGACCACGCAACTGGTTGTCAATCCGCCGCGACTCGTGGCGTTCGGTCGCGATGATGCGCAAGCCGCCCTGCTGCTTGATGAACTCGTGCTCTTTCGCCCAGTCAGCGCGCAGCTTTTCAATCTGCGCGGCCTTCGCGCCCGCATCCAGTGCTTCGTCGGCCTCGATGGCTTCCACGATTTTTTCGATGTTGCCACCCAGCACGATGTCGGTGCCCCGACCCGCCATGTTGGTGGCAATCGTGATCATCTTCGGGCGACCGGCCTGCGCCACGATTTCAGCCTCGCGCGCATGTTGCTTGGCGTTCAGCACCTGGTGCGGGAGTTTTTCCTGGGTCAACAGGTCGGAGATGATCTCGGAGTTCTCGATCGAGCTGGTGCCCACGAGCACGGGCTGGCCCCGGTCGTAGCACTCCTGGATATCCTTGATCGCCGCGTCGTATTTCTCGCGCGTCGTCTTGTAGACGCGATCCAGCTGGTCTTCGCGCCGGCTGGGCCGGTTCGGCGGCATGACGATGGTTTCCAGACCGTAAATTTCCTGGAACTCATAGGCTTCGGTGTCGGCGGTGCCGGTCATGCCGGCCAGCTTGGCGTACAGACGGAAGTAATTCTGGAAGGTGATGGATGCCAGCGTCTGGTTCTCGGCCTGGATATTCACGCCTTCCTTGGCCTCGACAGCCTGGTGCAAACCATCGCTCCAGCGGCGACCGGCCATCAGCCGGCCGGTGAACTCGTCGACGATCACGATCTCGCCATCCTGCACCACATAGTGCTGGTCGCGGTGGTACAGGTGGTTGGCCCGCAGCGCCGCATACAGATGGTGCATCAGTGTGATGTTGGCCGGGTCGTACAGCGTGGCCCCTTCCGGAATCAGCCCCAGCCCATTCAGAATGCGCTCGGCGTTCTCGTGGCCCTGCTCAGTCAGGAAGACCTGGTGCGATTTTTCGTCGACCGTGAAATCACCCGGTTTGATGATGCCTTCGCCAGTTCGGGGGTCGGCCTCGCCTTCCTGGCGGGTCAGTTGCGGCACGATGCGGTTGATCGCGATGTACAGCTCGGTGTGGTCTTCAGCCTGCCCGCTGATGATGAGCGGTGTGCGGGCCTCGTCGATCAGAATCGAGTCGACCTCGTCCACGATGGCGTAGTTCAACCCCCGCTGGACACGGTCTTCGACCTCGTACACCATGTTGTCGCGCAGGTAGTCAAACCCGAACTCATTGTTGGTGCCGTAGGTGATGTCGGCCCGGTACGCGGCCTGCTTTTCCTCGCGCGGCATCTGGGGCAGGTTCACCCCGACGGTCAGGCCCAGAAAATTGTAGAGCCGCCCCATCCACTTCGCGTCGCGATTGGCGAGGTAGTCATTGACCGTGACCACGTGCACGCCTTTGCCGGTGAGGGCATTCAGGTACACCGGCAGCGTTGCGGTCAGCGTCTTGCCTTCGCCTGTGCCCATCTCGGAAATCTTGCCGTTGTGCAGTGACATGCCGCCGAGCAACTGCACGTCGAAATGCCGCATCTTCATGATGCGCTTGGAGCCTTCGCGCACCACCGCAAAGGCCTCGGGCAGCACGGCGTCAAGCGCCTCGCCCTTGGCCACGCGGTCCTTGAACTCCTGCGTCTTGGCTTTGAGTTGGTCGTCGCTCAGTTTCTCGTACTCAGACTCCATCGCGTTGATGCGGTCAACGGTCTTGCGGTATTGCTTGAGCAGCCGGTCGTTGCGGCTTCCGAAAATCTGGGTGAGAAAGTTGGTGGCCATGAAAACAATGCTGCCGGGCGAGCCCGATGGCCCGGTAGGCAGCGCAATCCTTTGATCAATCAGGACGAAATGGGGCCGACGGACACAAATGCAACAGGGGGCGATGCGGACGTGCCTGCGGGGCAACCTCGCATTTTAGCGTTGTGCGGAGGTCTCGGTCTTCGGGCCGCCTGCCCTGGCGGTAGCCAGCGCCGGAACGTTGTGGCCCGCGCTGAGGAATTTCTGGGGGTCTTGCTGCACGCCTTGGACCATGACCTCAAAATGCAGGTGCGGACCGGTTGACCGCCCGGTTGTTCCGACTTCGGCAATCTTCTGACCCCGTTTGACCAGATCGCCTTTCTTCACATGAACCTTCGACGCGTGGGCGTAGCGGGTCATCAGGTCGTTGCCGTGATCCACCTCCACCACGTTCCCGTAGCCGGCGTGGTACTCCTGCGTGACCACCACACCGCCGGCTGCCGCCAGGATCGGGGAGCCAGTGTCGGCCTGGAAATCAAGGCCCGTGTGCAAGGCCGAGCGACCGGTGAAGGGGTCAATGCGCCAGCCGAATGCCGATCCGAGATTGCCGGTCGGAACCGGTTGCTGCGTGGGCACCATCATCCTGCCTATCTTCTGGTCAAACAGGCGCGACTCGACCACCGTCATCAGGTCCACCCGCTGGTCGGCGAGCTTGTCCAGATCGGCCAAGGCCCCCTGCAGCTCTTCCATCGTCAGGGGGCGCCCAGCAACCAGCACACCGCCGCGGCCCGGCGGGGCCTTGATCTCAGCCGGATTGACGCCGGCAAGACCGGATACCCGCTCCCCGAGCGACTCCAGTTGCACCATCTTGGCCTGCATCTCACCGAGCTTACGCGCCATGGCGTCAAGGTTTTCACGCATGAAGCGGTCGCGCTGGTCAAACTCATCCTTGACGACGAGCCGGACGAGGGAGCCAATGACCGGCCAGCCTTCGCGTGCGCCTTTCAGGAACACCCAGTGGTACATGCCAACAGCGACCACCATCAGCACTATGGACGCCGCCACGACAGCCAGAACCAGTTTGGTTCCGCTCAGGTGGACCGCCCGGCTTTTGGCCAGCCAGGCATCCGTGATAATCAAATGCACTTCGATGTCTCCTCAACGACCGTCTGGCACTCAAGCCCGTGAAACCCGCTCCGCCTAACCGCCGTCACCTCGCGGTGCCTATACAAGAAGCCGCGCTCGCCTCACCAACTCTGGCAAGGCTCGCCGAACTGGCGCAGGATTCAGGAAATCGCCTCAAGGCGGTACAGCCCTTGATCCCCGACGCGCTTCGCTCCTGCGTCAGGGCAGGGCCCATTGACGGCCCGACATGGTGCTTGCTGGTGGACAACAATGCCGTAGCAGCCAAGCTAAGGCAGTTGCTGCCCGCATTTCAAAGTTGCCTGCAAAGCCGCGGCTGGCAGGTTAACGCAATTCGTCTGAAGGTCCAAATCAACGCGCAACGCTAGTTTCAAGATGTTTCCTGCGCTGCGCGCGGAATGGTGCCGATTGTCGGAATCGAACTGACGACCTACCGCTTACAAGGCGGTTGCTCTACCAACTGAGCTAAATCGGCGATCTCTTGTATTTTACCGGGCGACTCCCGCAGACGGTGCCGCAGACGCTACTACTTGACGCGTTTGAGCGACGGCCGGCTGCCGCCGGACGGACGCGGCGGATCGTTGCCGTCGCCCTCGTGGGTATCGGGAGGGACCAGTTGCACGATGCGCGGCTCGCTTTCGGGAGCGCCACGACCGCTTTCCACCACGCTCGTCAACGCCGGCAACTTGGGCGGATCGTCGTTGACCGTGGTGGCCACCGGTACTGGAAATGCCATACCCTGGCCGTTTTCGCGCGCGTAGATGGCGATGACTCGGCTGATCGGCACCATGATCTCGCGCGCCGTGCCCGCAAAACGAGCCTTGAACTCGATGAACTCGTTGCCCAGCTTGAGCGAGCTGGTCGCGTCAAAGCTGATGTTGAGGACGATTTCGCCGTTCTTCACGTACTCGCGGGGCACCCGCACGGTGTCGTCCGCGAGCACGGCCACGTAGGGGGTGAACCCGTTGTCCGTGCACCACTCATACAGCGCCCGAATCAGGTACGGGCGGGTCGAGGTGGATTCGAGGGCATTCATCATGACAACGTGCTGCTCCTGACCGGAAGTTTACTTGCGCATCACCTTTTCAGACGGCGTCAGGGCTTCAATATACGCCGGTCGCGAGAAGATGCGCTCGGCATACTTCAGCAGCGGCGCCGCGTTCTTGGACAGGTCGATGCCGTAGTAATCAAGGCGCCAGAGCAGCGGCGCAATGGCGACATCCAGCATCGAGAAGTTCTCGCCCAGCATGTACTTGTTCTTGAGGAACACCGGTGCCAGCTGCGTCAGCCGGTCGCGGATGTGCGAACGGGCTTTCTCGAGCGCCTTCTCGTTGCTCTTGGCGGCACGCGACTCGAGCGTGCTCACGTGCACAAACAGTTCCTTCTCGAAATTGAGCAGGAACAGCCGGACGCGGGCGCGGTCCACCGGGTCGCCGGGCATCAGTTGCGGGTGCGGGAAGCGCTCGTCGATGTACTCGTTGATGATGTTCGACTCGTACAGAATCAGGTCTCGCTCCACCAAAATCGGCACTTGCCCGTACGGGTTCATGACATTGATGTCTTCGGGCTTGTTGTAGAGGTCCACATCACGGATCTCGAAATCCATCCCCTTCTCGAACAGCACAAAGCGGCACCGGTGGGAGAAAGGGCACGTCGTTCCTGAATACAGCACCATCATGATGGAGGCTCCTAAAAATCAAAAAGAGTGGGCGCTTGACGCGACCCACTCTACAAGGACGCGAATCTGGCCCATGGCCAGACCTCGCTGATCTGTTACTTGATGTCTTTCCAGAACGCGGCGTTCAGACGCCATGCGATCACGGTGAACACACCCAGGAACATCAGTACCCAGACGCCAACGCGCACGCGGTTGTTCTGGGCGGGTTCGCCCATCCATTGCAGGTAGCTCACCAGGTCACCGATGGCCTGGTCGTACTGCAAGGGCGTCATGAGTCCTGGCGTCACCTGCTTCCAGTCGGTCACCACCTGGACATCGTGGCCGTGCTGCTTGACGGTGCCAAACACCGGCCGACGATCGCCCTGCAGCTCCCAGAGCACGTGCGGCATGCCGACATTGGGGAATGCCAGGTTGTTCCAGCCAGTGGCCTTGGTTTCGTCACGGTAGTAGGTGCGCAGGTAGGTGTACAGATAGTCCGCGCCGCTGCCCTTGCTGCCGTCAGCACGCGAACGCGCGATCACGGTCATATCGGGCGGCACGCCACCGAACCATTCCTTGGCTTCCTTCGGGTTGATCGACGCCTTCATGGTGTCGCCAACCTTGTCCGTCGTGAACAGCAGGTTGTCCTTGATCTGTTGCTCGGTCAAGCCGATGTCGGTCAGGCGGTTGTAGCGCATGAAGGCCGCCGAATGGCATCCCATGCAGTAATTGACAAACAGCTTGGCGCCGTTTTGCAGCGCCGCCATGTCATTGGTCTTGTTGGGCGCTTTGTCCCAGGCAATCGAATCGCCGCCAGCGGCGTGCGCGGCGGTGGCGATGCCAAACGCTGCCATCAACGTGAGGATCAGTTTTTTCATGTCTTGCAGTCTCCGGCTCAATGCGCGGCGAAAGTAATGCGACCGGGCACCGGCTTGGGCTCACCCAGACGGCTCCACCACGGCATCAGCAGGAAGAAGCCGAAGTAAAACAGGGTGCCAATCTGCGACACACGCTCGCCGATGGCCGACGGTGCCTGCACGCCCAGGTAGCCCAGCACGAAGAAGTTGACGACAAAAATGCCGTACAGAACCTTGTGCCAGTCGGGGCGGTAACGGATCGACTTGACCGGGCTGTGGTCCAGCCAGGGCAGGAAGAACAGGATGATCACGGCGCCGCCCATCACGACCACGCCCCAGAACTTGGCATCAATACCCTGCAGCATGGCAACGCCCGTGAAGCCAAAGGCATTGAACATCCACAGGAACGCCACCAGCACCGCCAGCAGCGCGCCCTTGACCAGTGCCGAGCCCTTCGATTTGACGAAGACGAAACCGATCGACGCCACCAGGATGACCGACAGCACGATCATCATCTCGCTGGTGATGGCGCGCAGCATCGAGTAGTACGGCGTGAAATACCAGACCGGCGCGATGTGCGCGGGCGTCTTCAGCGGGTCGGCCGGGATGAAGTTGTTGTACTCGAGGAAGTAGCCGCCGAACTCGGGCGCGAAGAAGATGATCGCGCTGAAGATCATCAGGAACACGCTCACGCCCAGGATGTCGTGGACGGTGTAGTACGGGTGGAACGGAATGCCGTCCAGCGGCTTGCCGGCCGCATCCTTGGGCGCGTTGGGACCCTTGATTTCGACACCGTCGGGGTTGTTGGAGCCCACCTCGTGCAGCGCAATGATGTGCGCGGCCACCAGGCCCAGCAGCACCAGCGGCACCGCGATCACGTGGAAGCTGAAAAAGCGGTTCAGCGTGGCGTCGCCGACCACATAGTCGCCCCGGATCAGCAGCGCCAGATCGGGACCGACAAACGGCACGGCGGCAAACAGGTTCACGATCACCTGCGCGCCCCAGTAGGACATCTGGCCCCACGGCAGCAAATAGCCCATGAAGGCTTCGGCCATCAGGCACAGGAAGAT
>JANOBJ010000389.1:0-6713 GCA_031411575.1 Betaproteobacteria bacterium
CCCGGATCTGGACGTCGATCACCGCCACCACCAGGTTGCCCTGCCCCAGGATGGCCTTCGGCTCGAACTGCGTGATCTCCAGCTGCTCCGCCAGGACCTGGAAGAAGCCGGCGGCGGCGGCGCGCCCTTTTCGCGGTTGCAGCCAGGGTACCGGCGCGCCGAGCGTGCCGTACTCCCAGTCCACGTCGCTGGCCAGTTGGTCGAGGATGGCCGGGATCGCGCCCCGCCCGAAGGCGGCATACAGCTGCTGGACCCGTTCGATAGGTGTCATGGTGCGTCTCCTTGAGGTTGAAGGAACGCCCGGCGCCGGTTTCAGCCGGGCACTTGCCTTACGGATGACCCGGCGCGCCGGATGCACCGCGGGAGAGCGAAACTGGCTGTCGCCAGGTGCCGACTTGCCTGCCAAAGGCATTTCTTAGCCGCCGCCGGCGCCGGGCGGCCTGCCGCTGGCGCCGCCGCCCCGCATTTCGCGCTAGCCAAGCCGCGTTTCGTCGCAACCGCCTCGCCAGCCGGCCGGCGGTCGTCCAAAGTCCACCCATCGCACCCCCACCAGGAGCCCGCCATGAGCCTCACACCCCTGATCGCTGTTCACATGACCGCCGCACTGGCCGCCATTGCCGTCGGGCCGGTGGCACTCTGGGCCCGCAAGGGACGCGAGCAACACCCCCGGCTGCACCGCGCGTTTGGCTACGCCTGGGTCACGCTGATGGTGGTGGCCGCCACCTCCGCCATCTTCATTCAGGGCGACCGGGGCACGCGACTGGCCGGCTTCAGCGCGATCCACCTGTTGATTCCGTTGACGTTTTTCATGCTGTTCGTCGCCTTCCGCTTTCTGGCCAGGGGCAACATCCGCGGCCACCGCCTGACGATGCAAAACCTCTACCTCGGCGCCTGCGTGGTGGCCGGCGCCTTCACGCTGCTGCCCGGCCGCTTTCTGGGCCAGCTGGTCTGGACGCAACTGGGCCTGCTGTGAGCCCCCGCGCCTGACCGACCTGCCACCCCCCTCCCACACACTCTCAGGAGCACCGCCATGTTGATGCTGATCCGTATTCTCCAGGGCACCCCATCGTGGGTGTGGGGTCTGTTTGCCGCCCTGCTGGTGCTGGGCGCGCTGCAAACCGCCGACCGCCGCGCCTCGCTCACCCGGGTACTGCTGCTGCCGCTGGCCATGACCGGCCTGGCCGCGTGGGGCGTCGTCGGCACCTTTGGCAGCCACGGGCCGGCGCTGGCGCTGTGGCTGGCGGGCCTTTGCGCCACCGCACTGGTGGTGCTGGGCCGCCCGGTCCCGGCCGGCGTGCGCTGGGACAGCTGGCAGGAGCGGTTTCACCTCCCCGGCAGCTGGCTGCCCATGCTGCTGATCCTGGGCATCTTCTTCACCAAGTACACCGTCGGCGTGACGCTCGCGCTGCACCCCGCGCTGGCGCACGATGCGCGTCTGGCGCTCCCCGTGAGCCTGCTGTACGGCGCGTTCAGCGGCATCTTCGTCGGCCGCGCCGCACGCCTGGTGCGGCTGGCGCTGGCGCCTGACAGCCGCGCCGGCCACCCGACCCGGGCCATCGGCGCCCGCTGAACCCCGCCATTTTTCACCCCACCGGAGAACGCCATGAACACCTTGTCCACCCCCCGCCTGACTGACGACCTGGAGCGGCAGGCCCGCAAGCGCGCTGGCGCCCGCATGGGTTGGTACTTGCACGCCGCGGTCTACCTCGTCGTCAACCTCGGGCTGGCGGCGCTGTCATTCGCCGGCGGACACCACTGGGCGGTGTATCCGGCCATGGGCTGGGGCCTGGGGCTAGCGATCCACGGCGCAGCGGTGTGGCTGGCGATCAATGGCGGCGGCCTGCGCGAGCGGCTGGTGCAGCAAGAGCGCGACCGCCTGAGCGCCGAAGCCCGTTCGCCACGCTAAGCGACGCGTCAGGCGCACCCGCCACTCATCCCAAATTCAACCTCGCTCCCGAAAGGCTCCGATCATGCAAACCGCTAACCGTCTGGCTTCCGCCACCTTGCTGTGGCTTGTTTGCGCCCTGGCCGCGCTGGCTGCGGCGTCGGCCCATGCCCAGGTCGGCATGGCGAGCGTCACCTTTGGCGAGCTGCCGGTGACGCTGGTGTACCCCACCGCTGCCCCCGCCCGACCGGTTCCGATGGGGCCGTTCACGTTTGACGTGGCGATGAACGCGGCCCCGCAGCCGGGCCGCCATCCCGTGGTGGCGATTTCGCACGGCACCGGTGGCAGCGAGGCGGCCGACCACGCGTGGGCCGCCTCGCTGGCCCGCGCCGGCTTCGTGGTGGCGCAACCCCTGCACACCGGCGACAACTACCGCGACACGCGCCTGGCCGGCCCCGACGCGTGGCGCAAGCGCCCGGTCGAGATCACCCAGCTGCTCGACGGGTTGGGCCGCGACGCCAGATGGTCTGGCGCGGTAGACCTGACCCGCGTCGGCGTGCACGGCATGTCGGCTGGCGGCACCACCGCGCTGTCGCTGGCGGGTGCGCAGTGGAGCACGCTCAACCTGGTGCAGCACTGCAACCAGTACGCCAAGGAAGACCCGGGTTTCTGCTTCAACGGTGCCACCCAGCCCCAGCAGCGCGCCGAGCGGCAAGCCAGCTACGACCGCGCCAAAAACGTGCCGGTGATGTTCCTGCCCGCTGACATCAAGGTATTGCACGGCGGCCGCACGCCCGACGCGGCCCGGCCCGACCCGCGGCCTGACCCACGGGTGGCCGCCGTCACGCTGATGGTGCCGGTGGCCGCCATCTTCACGCCCGACAGCCTGGCCCGCATCCGCGTGCCGGTCGGCGTGGTGAGCGCGCAGGACGACCAGGTGCTGGTGCCGCGCCTGCATTCAGGGCACGTGCTGCAGCACTGTCGCGCCTGCACCAGCCTGGCCGATCTGCCCAAGGCCGGGCACTTTGACGTGCTGTGGCCGTGGCCGCCCGAGGTGGCGCGCGAAGTGGCCGCGCAACAGGTGCGCGGCGGCTCGCCCAACCCCGAGTTCGACCCGCGCCAGCGCGAACAGGCCCACGCCCGGCTGGTGGCGTTTTATCGCCAGCACCTGATGCCCTGACGCCATGACCTGACGCACTGACCTGCCCCCGTCCCGCCCGCAACCGCAGCCGTGCAAACCACTCACCTAAAATAACCAGAAGCCGATGAACACCCCCCTGAATCCCGATGACATTGAGCGCCTGGCACGCAAACGCGCTGGCGCCAAGCTGAGCTGGTACATCCACGCCACCGTGTATGTGCTGGTGAACCTGGGTGTGTTCGCCATGTCGACCTACGGTTTCGGCACCCGCCCGTGGTCGGTGGCGCCGCTGCTGGGCTGGGGGCTGGGCCTCACGCTGCACGGCGTATCGGTATTCCTGCTGGGCACGGGGAGCGGCCTGCGCGAGCGGATGGTGCAGAAAGAACGCGATCGCATCCAGCGCCAGCAAGACGGCCGCTGACCCGCCATGAAGTTCGACTGGATCCAGAAGCTGCGGTACTTCCTGCAGACCATGGCGTTCTGCCTGGCGGTGTCGGCCATCCAGTACCTGTTCCAGCCGGCCAAGCCTTACGAACTGCCGCTGGTGTATTCCCTTTGCATCGGCACCTTCACCTGGGCGGTGATGGATTTCGGCCGCCACCTGTTCCCCTCGGCCGCCAAAACCGGCTGGCCCAAGGGCATCGGCGCCCTGCTGCTGCCGATGGGCAGCATCGTCGCCGGCTATGTGCTGGGCACGCTGGCTGGCGACCTGTGGTTTGGCTGGTGGTCGTGGAGCAGCCACCCCACGGCCCGCTCGCAACTGTGGGTGTCGATCACCGTCACCGCCATCGCCGGCGTGATCGCCACCTATTACTTCTACTCGCGCAGCGAGAGCAGCTACCTCGAAACCCAGGTGTCCGAAGTGCGCTCGCAGGCCAACGAGGCGCGCCTGAAGCTGCTGGAAACCCAGCTCGAGCCGCACATGCTGTTCAACACCCTGGCCAACCTGCGGGTGCTGATCGGCACCGACCCGGTGCGCGCCCAGGCCATGCTGGACCGCCTGAACGACTACCTGCGCGCCACGCTCAGCGCCTCACGCGCCACCACCCACCCGCTGTCGGCCGAGTTCGACCGCCTGCGCGACTACCTGGAACTGATGGCGGTGCGCATGGGCCCGCGGCTGGCCTACACGCTGGAGCTGCCAGAGGCACTGCGCGACGCGCCCGTGCCGCCACTGCTGCTGCAGCCGCTGGTGGAAAACAGCATCCGCCACGGGCTGGAGCCCAAGGTGGAAGGCGGCAGCATCCATGTGCGGGCCTGGCGCGACGGCGACCGGCTGGCGCTGGAGGTGAGCGACACCGGCGTCGGGCTGGCGACCCAGCTGGCGGTGCCCGACGGCGGCGCGGCGGCGCCCACCGGCTTTGGCACGACACAGGTGCGCGAGCGCCTGTCGACCGCCTACGGCCCGTCAGCTACTATTAAATTGATAGCAAACAATGACCACGGGGCAACGACCCTGATCACATTTCCCTATCAAAATGCCTGAAAACGCCGCCAGCGCCCTGATCGCCGAGGACGAGCCCCTGCTGGCCGCCGCGCTGCAGGCCGAACTGGCCCGCGCCTGGCCCGCGCTGCGCATCGTGGCCACGGTGGGCGACGGCGCCGCGGCCGTGAAGCAGGCGCTCGCACTCAAGCCCGAGGTGCTGTTTTTTGACGTGCGGATGCCGGGCCTGAGCGGGCTGGACGCCGCCATCGAACTGGCCGACGCCTGGGATACCGCGTCTCCTGGCGCCCCGCCGTTCCCGGCGCTGGTGTTTGTAACCGCCTACGACCAGTACGCGGTGCAGGCGTTTGAGGCCCAGGCGATTGACTATTTGCTCAAGCCGGTACAAGCCGTCCGGTTGGCAAAAACAGTGTCAAAAGTGCAGGAGGTGCTTGTCGCACGGTCATCTGGTGCTATTAACTCAGTAGCATCCTTTGAATCGACCATCAGCCAGCTGCGCCAGTTGCTGGGCGCTGGCACTGGCTCCGCGCCGGGTGCGCCCGCCACCCCGCAAGCCCCGCTGAGCGTGATCCAGGCCAGTGTGGGCACGGCGATCCGCATGGTGCCGGTGGACGAGGTGGTGTACTTCGAAGCCGCCGACAAATACGTGCGGGTGCTCACCGAGCAGCATGAATACCTGATCCGCACCCCGCTCAAAGAACTGCTGCCCCTGCTGGATACCCAGGCCTTCTGGCAAGTCCACCGCGGCACCGTGGTGCGGGCCGCCGCCATCGACGCCGTCACGCGCGACGAGGCCGGCAAGCTCAGTTTGAGCCTGCGCGGGCGGGCCGAGCGGCTGGCCGTGAGCCGCCTGTACGCGCAGCTGTTTCGGGCCATGTAGGCGGTTTTTGAGAAGTTTTGGGCAGTTTTTGAGGCAGATTTGGGGATTTTGACCCCGGGTTGAATCCACTCGACCCCCGCGCTGCGTACACCGGGCATTACCAACCCAGGAGTAACGCACCATGCCCATCCGTCTTCACCCGATCCGTACCGCCCTTGCCCTGTCCGCCGTGGCCGTGCTGGCCGCCTGCGCCAGCGGCCCCGCGCCCATGATGGCCAAGCCTTTCATGCAGGACGCCCTGCCCGCCACCGTGCAGGTGCCGGCCGGCAACAAGGTTTTCATGGAAACGGTGGGCGTGGGCGAGATCACCTACGAATGCCGCGCCAAAGCCAACATGGCCGGCCAGTTTGAGTGGGTGTTTGTCGGCCCCGACGCCCGGCTGATGGACCGCTCCGGCAAGCAGGTGGGCAAGTACTATGGCCCGCCCGCCACCTGGGAAAGCATGGACGGCAGCAAGCTCACCGGTGCGCAGGTAGCCGTGGCACCGGCTGCCGCCGGCAGCATCCCGCTGCAGCTGGTCAAGGCCAACCCGGCCATGGGCATGGGCGCCGTCACCGGCACCACCTACATCCAGCGGGTGGCCACCCAGGGCGGCGTGGCGCCGGCCATGGCCTGCGACGCCGCCGGCATGGGCAAGAAACAGATCGTCAAATACCAGGCCGACTACATCTTCTGGAAAGCCGCCTGAGCCCGGATAACCCTTCACCTGCTGTCACACGAAAACACCGCTTTTATGTACGGTATCGCACAGACGAGGCGCCGGGAGCCGCGATAGTGTGAGGCATGGAGTTTGAACAGAGCAGCAGTCGGGCTCTGGCTCCCTCAATCACCTGTCCTCCCCCTGTTTAGGTGAAGCTCCTGCACCCGCTGAGAGCTCAGGGCCCATAGTTGCTCATCTATGGGCCTTCTTTTTTTGTACCAGGGGAAGGATTGTCGGGCAGCCGCCCGCATCAGTTTGCTGTCACCCGCCATCAAAAAAGCCCGCAGGCCGAAACCTGCGGGCTTTTTCGATGGGTTTTAACCCGTGGCCAGCGGCTTACCGCTGCCAGTGACCGCGCTCATAGCCGTCTGGCACGCCGTTGCCATTGCGGTCCCAGTTGCCGCGATGGCCGTCACGGTGGCCGCGGTGGCCATGGCCCCAATACTGACCGGGCACCACGTAACCGGCCTGGTAAACCGGCGCGGGGCGGTAGTAAATGGGTGCCGGCTGCACATAAACAGGGGCCGGGCGGTAATAGATGGGGGCGGGCTGGGCATACACCGGCGCGGGCTGTACGTACACCGGGGCCGGCTGCACATAGACGGGCTGCGGGTAGTACACCGGCTGGGGCGGCGCATTGGCCACACCCACCTGGACACCCGG
>JANOBJ010000390.1:0-14182 GCA_031411575.1 Betaproteobacteria bacterium
CGGGCACGACGCCATCGACGCGGTAGCTGACGGCCGCCGCCGCGTGGACCGGCGCGCCGGCCGTGCGCGGCGCCGCCGGCTTGGCCAGCCCTTGCTCGACGGCGCGCAGCAGCTTTTGCAGCGTGATCGGCTTTTCGAGAAATGCCATCGCGCCGAACTTGGTCGCTTCGACCGCCGTGTCGATCGTGCCGTGGCCGCTCATCATGATGACCGGCATCGTCAGCAGCGACGTGGCGCCCCATTCCTTGAGCAGCGTGATGCCATCGACGTCGGGCATCCAGATGTCGAGCAGCACGAGGTCGGGGCGCAATCGCTGGCGCGCCTCGCGGGCCTGCGCCGCGTTCTCGGCCAGATCGACAGTGTGGCCCTCGTCGTTCAGGATCTCGGAGAGCAAATCACGTATGCCCAATTCGTCATCAACTACCAGAATATTTGCCATGGTGCCTCGCTGCCCGTTGTTTTGGCGTAGCGTGGGAACCACGCTGTTGCTAGGTTGCAACTGTAAATGATAGCGAGACTTGCGCGCCCTGCACGACACCGTTTGTTACTCGATTGGAAACGTCAACCCGGGCGCCGTGTTCGTCGGCGATTTTCTTGACCACGGCCAGGCCCAGGCCGGTGCCGCGCGCCTTGGTGGTGACATAGGGCTCGAAGGCGCGTTTCAGGATGTGCTCGGGAAAGCCGGTGCCGGTGTCGAGCACGCTCAGTCGGACGCGCTTGGACGCTTCTTGCCACTGGGTGCGCACGACCACCTGGCGCGGCGCGCGGGCTACTTCGTCGACCCCTTCTACGGGCGCTTCGCCAGCGGTTTCACTGACCCGTTTTGCGGGCGGATCAACCCGGGCCTCGGTGGCGTCCTGCGCGTTTTGCAGCAGGTTGTGCACCACCTGGCGCAGCTGTTCGGCGTCGCCCAGGATTTTCGGGGCGCGTTCGTCAAGCTCCATGCTGACGGGCACCACCGCGTTCTCGGGCGGGTAGAGCTGCAGCACGTCGGACACCAGCGCGTTCAGGTCCACCGGCAGCAGCTCTGCGGCAGGCAGGCGCGCGTAATCACGAAACTCGTTGACCAGGCGCTTCATCGCGTCGACCTGGTCGACGATGGTCTTGACCGATTTGGTGAGGATGGCCTGTTCGGCCGGCGGCACCTTGTTGGAGAGCTTCATCTCCAGCCGCTCAGCCGACAGCTGGATCGGGGTCAGCGGGTTCTTGATCTCGTGCGCGAGGCGGCGCGCCACCTCGCCCCAGGCCTGGGCGCGCTGGGCCGAGACGATCTCGGAAATGTCATCAAACACCAGCAGGCGCGCGGTACCCGGCATCTCGGCGCCGCGCGCCACCAGGGTGATGGTGTCGGGTGGGCCGTCGGGCTGGCTGGCGTTGAGCTCGAACGACTGTTGCCAGTGGTCGATGCCATGCTGTTCGCGCTCGCCCAGGAAGGCGTTGAACTGGGCCTGTACGTTGGTCGCCAGATCGGCCATGCCTTCGACTTCGGCCAGCGGCCGGCCTTCCCAGGCCGCCAGCGGGCGGCGCAGGATGCGGGTGGCGCCTGGGTTGCTGGACAAGATGACACCGCGCGCGTCGAGCACGATCACGCCCGCGGTCAGGTTGTCCAGGATGGTCTGCAGGTTGGCCCGCGCAGAGCTCACCTGGTCCATGCTTTTCTCGACCGCCGCGCGCGCGTCGGCCAGCTGCTGTGTCATGTCGGCAAACGAACGCGTCAGGCCGCCGAGCTCGTCCTTGCCTTGCAAGGCCGCCTTCGGCGTCAGGTCGCCGGCCGCCACCTGGCGCACGCCGTCAGCCAGCAGCAAGAGCGGCCGCGCGAGCTGGTTGCCCAGCAGCACGGCCAGCAGCACCGCGCCAAACACGGCGAGGAACAGGCTCAGCGTGAGCGTTCCGATGTACATGCGGCGCAGGCCATCGCGCGCCAGCGCGCGCTCCTGGTACTCGCGGTTGGCCTCGGTCACGGCGATGGCGTTGGCCACCAGCGCGGGGGGCAGCGCCTGCGTCACCTGCACGATGCGCGACTCGGCCGACAGGCCGGTGTTGGACGTGGGCACCACCGCCAGCACGCGGATGCGCGCGTTGCTCACCGCATTCAGGCCGGTGTCGTCCAGCCCCTCGATCTGCGTCAGCACGCGCTGGCTGCGGGCATTACGCAGCTGCTGGGCCGACGGGCGCTCGGGGCTGAGGTCAAAGCGCGACTGGCCGGCGCTGGACAGGAGCTGGCCCGACGGGCTCCACAGCGCCACATCGGTGGCTGAAAGCTGCTCCCGGATGCGCTCCAGCGACAGGCCGGCCGAGGCGTCGGGCACCTCGGCCAGTTGGGCCGCGGCCGAGCGGGTCTTGTTGGTGAGGTCGCTGGACAGGGTATCGAGTGTGGTGCGCCCCAGGCTCACGCCCGCATCCAGCGCGCCCTCGACCTTGACGTCGAACCAGCTTTCGATCGAGCGCGAAACGAACTGGTAGGACACGGTGTAGATCAGCACGCCGGGCGCAAAGCCGACCAGCGCGAAGATCGCGGCCAGCTTGACCAGCAGCCGGCTGCCGAACTTGCCGCTCTTCAGCCGCAGCGCCAGCCGCAGCGCGATCCACAGAATGACGCCCAGCAGCATCGCTGCCACCACCACGTTGATGGTGAACAGGCGACCATAGTTGCGCTCGTACAGTTCGCGGTTGTTGGTGGCCTGGGTCAGCAGGAACAGCAGCACGAGGCCGATGCCCACCATCGTGGTGGCCCCCACGCCCACGGCCCAGCGCACCGCGCGCGAGGGGATGTGGATCGACGACTGGCCACCTTGGGGCGGCCGGGGGGCGGGTGTCACCGCGCGCTCTCCATGAAAAGCCGCTGGTTGCGGCCAACCGAAATGTTCCAGTCGGCCTGACCGACCGCGCCGATCTGGAACGGCCGTGGCAACTGTGACAGGTCAAGCCGGAAGCGGAAATCCACGTTATAGCGCGCCTCCACGTCAACCTCGGCGGCTTCGGCAACTTTCCAGCGCGCGATGCGTTGCACGGCGGCCATCGCCTCGGGCAGCGAGTCGAAGTTTTGCCCGAGCGTGGCACCCAGCGTGGCGTTGCCGATCTGGCCCGACGAGACGTTGAGACGCCAGCGCCGCGTGAGGGGCTGGTAGGCCAGACGCAGGTGGCGGGTGGCGGTGGCGATGCGTTTGTCATACCAGTACCAGCGGTCGCGGTAGACCTCGGCCTCGGCCACGAAATACATGGCGATGCCCTTGGTCAGCGCGTCTTCGACCACCGGCGGCAGCTCAAACCTGATGGTGGCAGTCAAAAACACCCCGTCTTCGGCGCGGTCGATCCGCAACTGGGTGATCTCGGCCGGGGCCACATCGGCCCGCGCCACGCCACCCAGGCTGACGGCGAGACACACGGCCAGCAGCCACGCCGCGCGCTCAAGCCCCGTGCGCAGCCTGGCCAGGCCGCAGATTTGGGGCAGGCTGCAGCGGCGCGCGTTTTTCCAGGAGGGCGTAGAAAAAACCGTCGTGATCACCCAACAGATTGTCCGGGACGGCATCGTCGTTTGCGCCAGTTTGGGGCATTAAATGGCCTGGCGACGGCAGCAAAACGGCGTCGGTGTGGTGCGCAACAAACGTTTGGACTTGCTGCTCGCCCTCGGCACGAAACACCGAACAGGTGCAGTACAGCAGCCGCCCGCCGTCCTTGAGCAACGGCCACAGCGCGCCCAGCAGCGCGGCCTGAATGACCGCGAGTTGCGCAATGTCGGATTCGCGCCGCAGCCAGCGCACATCGGGATGGCGCCGCACGATGCCCGATGCGGTGCAGGGCGCATCGAGCAGGATGGCATCGAAGGGTTCGCTGTCGCACCGTTGCGGCCACCAGGTGGCCGGCTGCGCCGCATCGGCCACCACCACCTGCGCGGTCAGGCCCTGGCGCTGCAGGTTATCGTGGATGCGGCTGCAGCGCGCGGCGTCGATATCCAGCGCGGCGACCTGAAAACCCGGCCAATCGGCAGCCAGTTCCAGCAGGTGCGCGGTCTTGCCACCGGGGGCGGCGCAGGCGTCGAGCACGCGGGCGGGCTGGGTGCGGTCCATCCCGCGCAGCAGCAGCGGTGCGGCCAGCTGCGCGGCACTGTCCTGCACCGAGACCGCACCCTCGGCAAAGCCCGGTATCTGCTGAACGGGCAGCGGGCGCGCGAGTTGCAGGCCATGTTCACCGACCTTGTTTGCTATTATATTAATAGCTAACAATGACCGCTGCACCTGCACCATAGGCACTTTTTGCTCAAAAACACGCAAAATCATGGGTGGCTGGCGATTGTTGGCGCGCAGGATGGATTGCCAGTGTTGAGGGTGGTCTTGTCTGAGCCGCTCGATCCACCAGCGCGGGTGGTTCCATACCGCCACCGGGTCTTTCGTGGCCAAGTCCACCAGCGCGTCGCGCTCACGCAGAAAGCGCCGCAGGCAGGCGTTGATGAAGCTGGCCTGCGCGCGGGTGGCGGGATCGCGCTTGGCGGCTTCGACCGTCTGGTCCACCAGCGTGAACACTTCGTACGGCGCGTCGGCCTCGCGCCAGCCCAGCGCCAGCGCGGTGCACAGCAGCGCATCTGCCGCGGGCGGGGGCGCGCGTTTGGCGAGCAGCCGGCGCAGTGACTCGGCACGGCCGAGCCAGCGCAGCGTGTGAAAACTCAGCGCCTGCACACCAGGACGCAGTGCAGCGTCCACGGCCGGCAGCGCGTCGTTGAGCGACCGGCCAACGCGCACGGCAGCCAAAACGGCAGCGGCAGCCTGAAGCTGCCGCCAAAGGGGAATCGGGATCACCATGGCGCCATTGTTGCAGGCTGGCCAAGATCCAGTCGTGGGCCGCCGCGGAACCGGCTTTGCCGAGGCTGCTGGCGGCGCCCCCCCTGGGGGAGGCGGCCGCCAAGCCGCCTCGGGGGGTCAGCCCAATGTATCGGCCCAGATGTTCCAAGCCCAGTTCATGGCGTACACGCCCTCCAGCTCGGTCGGCGCGGGGCTCAGGCCACCCGAACCGGCGACGGTCTTGAAGGTTTTTTCGGCTGCCACATACTCGTGCACGCTGGCCACGTGCACGACGTTCTTGTTGTCCACAAAGCTGTAGCAGGTGTTGGTGAGCATTGGCGCCGGGTTGGGCGCCCAGCCCGACAGCTCGGCCACGATGGCCGCCGCAGCGACCTTGGCGTGGCTGTTGGCCATGTGGCCGCTCTTGGGCATGGCCGGCGCGATCTGGATCGAATCGCCCAGCACGTGCACGTCCTTGGCGGCGGTGGACTCAAACGTCAGGTAGTTGACGCCGCACCAGCGGTTGTTGGCCTGGTTGTTGAGGCCGGCCTGGACCGCGATGGCGCCCGCACGCATGGCGGGCAGCGCGTTGATGACATTGGCTTTCACGTCGTCCTGCACCTCGAACTTGAGGGTGCCGCTGCGCACGTCCACCGCAGTGGCCTTGTGCTGGCCGCGGTACTCGACTAGCCCCGAGTACTGCTCGGCCCAGACCTTCTTGAACAGCGCACCCTTGGAGGTGACGTCGGGATTGGCGTCCAGGATCAGCACCTTGCTGCGCGGCTTGGCGTTCTTGAAGTACCAGGCGACCTGGCAGGCGCGCTCGTACGGGCCGGGCGGGCAGCGGTAGGGTGCCTCGGGGATGCTGATCGCGAACACGCCGCCGTCGGGCATGGCTTCGAGCTGCTTGCGCAAGGCCAGGGTCTCGGGGCCGGCCTTCCAGGCCTGCAGCACCTGGCCAGACGCGTTGGCCGCGGCCAGGCCCTCGATGCTGCCCATCATCAGCTCAATGCCCGGCGAGACGATCAGCTTGTCGTAGCCGATGCTGCCACCACGGCTCAGGGTGACGGTCTTTTTGGTGGTGTCGATGGCCGTGGCCATGTCTTTCACCACGGTGACGCCATGGTTCTTGCCCAGGCCGCCGTACGACGAGGTGATGTCGGCCATCTGCTTGCTGCCGCCGAGCACCAGGTTGGAGATGGGGCAGGACACGAAGCTGTCGTTGGGCTCGATCAGGACCACGTCGATCTTGTAGTCCGACAGCAGGCGCACGTACTTGGCGGCGGTGGCGCCGCCGTAGCCGCCGCCCACCACGACCACCTTGGCCCTGGACGGAATCGACGAGGTGGCGCAGGCGCCCAGACCCAGCAGACTGAGTGCGGCGGAAGACTGGAGGAACGAGCGGCGCTGGATCAAGCCGGTGCGCCGAGCCGACTCGAGCGAGGCGAGCGCCCCCCCGGGGGGCAGCGAATGATGGTGAGTGAGGGAGTTCATGGTGCTGGCCTCACTTCTTTTGCGCCGACAAATAGCCGGCAATGGCGTCCACCTGTGCATCGCTGTAGCCCTTGCTCAGCTGGTGCATCACAGTGGCCGGGCGGGTGCCCGCCTTGAACGCCTTCATCTGCGCGACGATGTAGTCCTTGGGCATGCCGGCAATCGACGGCACGCTGGAGCCGTCAACGCCCTTGCCGTTGGTACCGTGGCAGTTGGCGCAGGTCGCGCTCACGCTTTTGACATACAGGGCATCGGCACCCTGCGCCATGACCGGCGCTGCTGACGGCAGCAGTGCGGCAACGATCCACCATTTGAGTTTCATACGGGCTCCTCGAACAACTGTTTGCATCTGGAAGTATGGCGGCAGGCACCTCGACGGCTGCTCCGTAGTATCCATGAGCAGCAGCGCCGGCCACACCACGTTCGGTCATGACCTTATAGCGGACGCGCGGGCTGCAAGCCAAACAGCCAGGCCAGCATCGCCGCCGGAAACTGCGCAATGGCGCGGTTGTAGGCGCCCACTGCGTCGTTGAAGCGCTCGCGCGCTGCAGCGCATTGCAGCGACAGCTGGTCCCATTGGGTTTGCAGGTTTTCGGGGATCGGGGCGCCGGCGAGGTCGTGGCCTTCGTCGCGCACCCGCTGCCAGGCCATGACCAGCACTTTGGTGGCGGCCGTCAGCGCGGCCGCCTTGTCGGGGTCCAGCGGGCGGGTGCGCGCCGCCACCAGCGAGGCGTTGAACTGAGCGGCGGCGCCACCGAGGCCCGCCCAGCGCGTGGGCACGGAATCAGACAATTCAGCCGGGCGTGACGCAGCCCACAACGCATCCGCGGACGGCAGCACCTTTCGCAGCAGCTCGCCCTGCACGACCATCAGCGCATCGAGCGCGGTGAACGCCTGCAGCGCAGCCGAGCGCAACCGCACCAGCCGGTTGTAGGCCCCGACGGACCAGAACACGCCGACTCCGAGCAGCAGCCACAGCAGCATCGACCCACCCATCGCTTTTCAACCTCTTGACGTCCAGACCAGCCCATTGGGCTAGCTTTACAAGCAAAAAGCGCTCCACGTCCGCTTGTGGCGGCCATGGAGCGCTATCATTTAAGGAGCAATCGATGCCTATTCGGCCGATGCACCCTCGCTGGCTTCGGTACCCGTCGCGCCTTCGGTCATGGCAGCCAGTTCAGCGGCCTCCGAGTCCGCGATGGCGCGGCGCTCGGCGTCGTCCATCTCGTCCTTGGCCTTGCGCGCCTTGTGGTACGCCATGCCGGTGCCTGCGGGAATCAGGCGGCCGACGATCACGTTTTCCTTCAGGCCACGCAGCTCGTCGCGCTTGCCCATGATGGCGGCTTCGGTCAGCACGCGGGTCGTTTCCTGGAACGACGCGGCGCTGATGAAGCTGTCGGTGGACAGCGAAGCCTTGGTGATCCCCAGCAGCAGGTTGCTGAAGGTCGCCGGGATCTTGCCGTCGCTGCGCAGGGCATCGTTGGTGTTGAGCATTTCAGAGCGCTCCACCTGTTCGCCGGCGATGTAGTTCGCATCACCCACGTTGTCGACCACGACACGGCGCAGCATCTGGCGCACGATCACCTCGATGTGCTTGTCGTTGATCTTCACGCCCTGCAGGCGGTAGACGTCCTGCACTTCGTCCACGATGTAGCGCGCCAGCTCTTCCGAGCCCAGCAGGCGCAGGATGTCTTGAGGATCGGCCGGACCGTCGACCACGCTCTCGCCCTTGTTGACCACCTGGCCTTCGTGCACCAGGATGTTCTTTTCCTTGGGCACGAGCTCTTCCCAGACCTTGCCTTCCGGGTCGGTGATCTGCATGCGAATCTTGCCCTTGGTTTCCTTGCCGAACGACACGGTGCCGGTCATCTCGGCCAGCACGCCCTTGTCTTTCGGGCTGCGGGCTTCAAACAGCTCGGCCACGCGTGGCAAGCCGCCGGTGATGTCGCGGGTCTTCTGGCCTTCGATCGGGATACGGGCCAGCACTTCGCCGGGGCCCACATCCTGGCCATCGCGCACCTGGATCAGCGCGCCCACCGGGAAGCCGATCGTCACCGAGTGGTCGGTACCGGGGATCTTCACTTCGTTGCCGGACGCGTCGATCAGCTTGACCTGCGGACGGATCACCTTGACCGAGCCGCGGCGTTTGGGATCGATCACGACCAGCGTGGACAGGCCGGTGACTTCGTCCACCTGCTTGGCCACGGTAAGGCCTTCCTCGACATTCTCGAACTTGGACTTGCCGGCGAACTCGGTGATGATCGGTCGCGTCAGCGGGTCCCAGTTGGCCAGCACCGTGCCAGCCTTGATGGACTGGTCGGCCTTGACAGCCAGCGTCGCGCCATAGGGCACCTTGTGACGCTCGCGCTCGCGGCCATGCTCGTCATGAATGACGATCTCGCCGGAACGGGCAATCACCACCAGCTCTTTCTTGCTGTTGGTCACGTAGCGCATCGTGGCGTTGAAGCCGATGATGCCGTTGGACTTGGCTTCCACGCTGGATGCAATGGCCGCACGCGACGCCGCGCCGCCAATGTGGAAGGTCCGCATCGTCAGTTGGGTGCCGGGCTCGCCAATGGACTGCGCGGCAATCACGCCGACTGCCTCGCCCAGGTTCACCAGGCCACCACGGCCCAGATCGCGGCCGTAGCACTTGGCACAGATACCGAAGCGCGTGGCGCAGGTCAGCGCGGTACGCACCTTGACTTCGTCCACACCCGCCGCCTCGAGTTCTTCGATCAGGTCTTCGTCGAGCATGGCGCCGGCCGTGGCCAGCACCGCACGCGACTCGGGGTGCAGCACGTCTTCAGCCGCGGTACGGCCCAGGATGCGGTCGCGCAGCGATTCGATCACTTCGCCACCTTCGACGATGGCGCGCATCAGCGAACCGTCGTGGGTACCGCAATCGTCTTCGGTGACCACCAGGTCCTGCGTCACGTCCACCAGGCGGCGTGTCAGGTAGCCCGAGTTGGCCGTCTTCAGCGCCGTGTCGGCCAGGCCCTTGCGGGCGCCGTGCGTGGAGATGAAGTACTGAAGCACGTTCAGGCCTTCACGGAAGTTGGCCGTGATGGGGGTTTCGATGATCGAGCCGTCCGGCTTGGCCATCAGGCCCCGCATGCCTGCCAGCTGGCGAATCTGCGCGGCGGAACCACGGGCACCCGAGTCGGCCATCATGTAGATGGAGTTGAACGACTCCTGGTCGACTTCATTGCCGTGGCGGTCGATGGTCTTTTCCTTGGCCAGCTGGGCCATCATGACCTTGGACACTTCGTCACCAGACTTGCCCCAGATGTCCACCACCTTGTTGTAGCGCTCGCCGGCGGTCACCAGGCCCGACACGTACTGCTGCTCGATCTCTTTGACCTCCTTCTCGGCGCGCTCGATGATGCCGGGCTTTTCCTTGGGCACCAGCATGTCGTCGATACAGATCGAGATACCGGCCTTGGTGGCCAGGCGGAAGCCGTTTTGCAGCAGCTTGTCGGCAAACACCACGGTCTCCTTGAGGCCGCACTTGCGGAACGAGACGTTGATGAGCTTGGAGATTTCCTTCTTCTTCAGCGCCTTGTTGATATTGCTGAACGGCAGGCCCTTGGGCAGGATCTCGCTGAGCAACGCACGGCCTGCGGTGGTCTCCACCACTTTGGTCACGGGCGTGAACTCACCGGTTTCCTTGTCCTTGGTGTACTCGGTCAGGCGCACGTTGACCTTCGCGGTCAACTCCACATGGCCGGCTTCCAGCGCGCGAATGACTTCACTGACGTCTGCGAAGATCATGCCTTCGCCCTTGCCGTTGATGCGCTCGCGCGTCGTGTAGTACAGGCCCAGCACCACGTCTTGCGACGGCACAATGGAGGGCTCGCCGTTGGCGGGGAACAGCACGTTGTTGGAGGCCAGCATCAGGGTGCGGGCTTCCATCTGGGCTTCCACCGACAGTGGCACGTGAACGGCCATCTGGTCGCCGTCGAAGTCGGCGTTGAAGGCTGCGCAGACCAGCGGATGCAGCTGGATCGCTTTGCCTTCGATCAGGATCGGCTCGAACGCCTGGATGCCCAGGCGGTGCAGCGTCGGTGCGCGGTTCAGCATCACCGGGTGCTCCTTGATCACCTCTTCCAGGATGTCCCACACCACCGGCGTGCCGGCTTCGACTTCCTTCTTGGCCGCCTTGATGGTGGTGGCGATGCCCATGGCTTCCAGGCGCGAGAAGATGAACGGCTTGAACAGTTCCAGCGCCATCAGCTTGGGCAGGCCGCACTGGTGCAGCTTGAGCGTCGGGCCCACGGTGATGACCGAACGGCCCGAGTAGTCGTCGCGCTTGCCCAGCAAGTTCTGGCGGAAACGGCCGCTCTTGCCTTTGATCATGTCAGCGAGCGACTTGAGCGCGCGCTTGTTGGCTCCAGTCATGGCCTTGCCGCGACGGCCGTTGTCCAGCAGACTGTCGACCGCTTCCTGCAACATGCGCTTCTCATTGCGCGCAATGATCTCTGGCGCCTTCAGTTCCAGCAGGCGACGAAGACGGCTGTTGCGGTTGATGACGCGGCGGTAAAGATCGTTCAGGTCGGAGGTCGCGAAGCGGCCGCCGTCCAGTGGCACCAGCGGACGCAGGTCCGGCGGCAGCACGGGCAATACGTCCAGCACCATCCACTCGGGCTTGATGCCCGATTTCTTGAAGGCTTCCAGAACCTTCAGGCGCTTGGCGTTCTTCTTGACCTTGACTTCAGAGCCGGTCAGGTCGCCGCGCAGCTTCTCGATAGAGAGGTCGAGGTCGATGCCCTGCAGCAGTTCCTTGATGCCTTCGGCGCCCATCTTGGCGGTGAACTCGTCGCCGTATTCCTTGCGCTTGGCGTCATAGTCGTCCTCGGACATGATGCTGAACTTCTTCAGCGGTGTCATGCCGGAGTCGGTGACCACGTAGGCTTCGAAGTACAGCACGCGCTCGATGTCGCGCAGCGTCATGTCGAGCACCAGGCCCAGACGCGACGGCAGCGACTTCAGGAACCAGATGTGCGCGCAGGGCGCGGCCAGGTCGATGTGGCCCATGCGCTCGCGGCGCACCTTGGTCTGCGTGACTTCAACACCGCACTTCTCGCAGATGACGCCGCGGTGCTTCAGACGCTTGTACTTGCCGCACAGGCATTCGTAGTCCTTGATGGGCCCGAAAATCTTGGCGCAGAACAGGCCGTCGCGCTCGGGCTTGAAGGTGCGGTAGTTGATGGTCTCGGGCTTCTTCACCTCGCCGAAAGACCACGAGCGGATCTTTTCGGGCGAAGCCATGCCGATGCGGATGGCATCAAAGTGTTCATCCGGCGTGAATTGCTTGAACAGGTCGAGTAGTGATTTCATGAGTTAAATCCTTGGTCCTTCCTGCAATTACGAACGCTCGAGCTCGATATCGATACCGAGGGAGCGGATTTCCTTGACGAGCACGTTGAATGATTCCGGCATGCCGGCATCGATCGAGTGTTCGCCCTTGACGATGTTTTCGTACACCTTGGTTCGGCCCTGCACGTCGTCGGACTTGACGGTGAGCATTTCCTGCAGGGTGTAGGCGGCACCGTAGGCCTCGAGCGCCCACACTTCCATTTCGCCGAAACGCTGTCCGCCGAACTGCGCCTTGCCGCCCAACGGCTGCTGGGTAACCAGGCTGTAGGGGCCGGTTGAACGGGCGTGCATCTTGTCGTCCACCAGGTGGTGCAGTTTCAGCACGTGCATGTAGCCCACCGTGGTCGGGCGCTCGAACGCCTCACCACTGCGGCCGTCGAACAGGTGCGCCTGCGTGCGCGCAGCGGTCAGGCCCTTGGCCTTGACGATATCGTCCGGATACGCCAGCTTGAGCATGCCGCGAATCTCTTCTTCGGAGGCGCCGTCGAACACGGGCGTCGCAAACGGCACGCCGCTTGACAGATTGCCCGCCATTTCCAGCACTTCGTCGTCCGACAGCTTGGTCAGGTCTTCCTTGCGGCCCGACGTGTTGTACAGCCCTTCCATGAACTTGCGCAACTCGGCCACTTTGGCTTCAGCCTGCAGCATGTCGCCGATGCGGTGACCAATGCCCTTGGCGGCCCAGCCCAGGTGCACTTCCAGCACCTGGCCCACGTTCATGCGCGACGGCACGCCCAGCGGGTTGAGCACGATGTCGCAAGGCGTACCGTCGGCCATGTAGGGCATGTCTTCGACCGGAACGATCTTGGACACCACACCCTTGTTGCCGTGACGGCCGGCCATCTTGTCGCCGGGTTGCAGGCGGCGCTTGACGGCCAGGTAGACCTTGACCATTTTGAGCACGCCGGCCGGCAGCTCGTCGCCCTGCGTGAGCTTCTTGCGCTTCTCTTCGAAGGCCAGATCGAAGCTGTGGCGCGTCTGCTCCAGCGAGTTCTTGATGCTTTCCAGCTGCGAGGCCACGTCTTCATCAGCGGGCCGGATGTCGAACCAGTGGAATTTCTCGACGGAGGCCAGATAGGCCTTGTCGATCTTGGTGCCCTTGGCCAGCTTGTGGGGTCCGCCATTGGCAGTTTTGCCCGCCAGCAGTTTCTCGATCCGGTCGAACGCGTCGGCTTCGACGATGCGCAACTGGTCGTTCAGGTCGAGCCGGAAACGCTTCAGTTCGTCGTCAATGATCTGCTGGGCGCGCTTGTCGCGCTGGATGCCTTCACGCGTGAAGACCTGCACATCGATCACGGTGCCCTGAGAGCCCTGGTCCACGCGCAGCGAGGTGTCCTTCACATCGGACGCCTTCTCGCCAAAGATGGCGCGCAGCAGCTTTTCTTCCGGCGTCAGCGTGGTCTCGCCCTTCGGCGTGACCTTGCCCACCAGCGTGTCGCCCGGCTGCACTTCGGCACCCACATAAATGATGCCGGACTCGTCCAGACGATTCAATTGCTGCTCGGACAGGTTCGGGATGTCGCGGGTGATTTCTTCGGCACCCAGCTTGGTGTCACGCGCCATCACCACGAGTTCCTCGATATGGATCGAGGTGTAGCGGTCTTCAGCCACGACACGCTCGGAAATCAGGATCGAATCTTCGAAGTTGTAGCCGTTCCACGGCATGAATGCCACCAGCATGTTCTGGCCCAGTGCCAGCTCGCCGATATCGGTCGAGGCGCCGTCAGCGATCACGTCACCCTTGGCGATCTTGTCGCCCTTCTGGACGATGGGGCGCTGGTGGATGTTGGTGTTCTGGTTGGAGCGCTGGTATTTGATCAGGTTGTAGATGTCCACACCCACTTCACCGGCCGTGGCTTCAGCGTCGTTCACGCGCACCACGATGCGGGTTGCGTCGACGTAATCGACCAGGCCGCCGCGGCTGGCGGTCACGACTGTGCCGGAGTCAATCGCTGATACCCGCTCAATGCCAGTGCCAACAAAAGCCTTTTCGGGACGCAGCACCGGCACGGCCTGGCGCTGCATGTTGGCGCCCATCAGCGCGCGGTTCGCGTCGTCGTGCTCGAGGAACGGCACCAGCGAAGCCGCCACCGACACGATCTGGGCTGGCGACACGTCCATGTACTGGATGCGCTCGGCGCCGCAGAGGATCGACTCGCCTTTTTCACGGGCGGAGACGAGGTCACCGGTCAGCTTGCCGTCCTTGTCGAGCGTGGCGTTGGCCTGCGCAATGACGTACTTGCCTTCCTCGATGGCCGACAGGTAGTCGATATCCATCGTCACCTTGCTGTCGACCACGCGGCGGTACGGCGTCTCGATAAAACCGTATTCATTCAGGCGCGCGTACAGCGCCAGCGAATTGATCAGGCCGATGTTCGGACCTTCCGGCGTTTCGATCGGGCACACACGACCGTAGTGCGTGACGTGCACGTCACGCACTTCGAAGCCGGCACGCTCGCGCGTCAAACCACCCGGGCCGAGGGCCGACACGCGACGTTTGTGCGTGATTTCGGACAGCGGGTTGGTCTGGTCCA
>JANOBJ010000391.1:0-17173 GCA_031411575.1 Betaproteobacteria bacterium
TTGCTGGCTGGCAGCGCGGTGGTGGGCATGCATGTGTGCCATGCCACGCTGCGTGGCCTTACTATGAATCTGGTAGCGCCCGATGCCCATTTCATGGGGACGGCGGCCAGTTTCTCGATCCAGATCGTGAACCCGGCGCGCCGTCCGCGGCGTGCCATCGCGCTCAGTGTGCAGGGCGGCGGGCACTGGGCCTGGACCGATGTGCCGGCCCAGGGCGCCAGCACCGTCCAGGTGGCCTGGCAGCCCGAGCGGCGCGGCCTGCACCGCCTGCCCCCGCTTACCGCCGAGACCCGTTTCCCGCTCGGCACCTTCCGCGTCTGGACCGTCTGGCGGCCAGCGGCGCAGGCCATGATTTACCCCGCGCCCGAACCATTTGCCCCACCGCTGCCCGCCGGCGAGCCGCGTGGCGGTGGTGCGGCAGCCGCGCGGGCCGCCAGTGCCGGCGAGTTCGACGGCGTGCGCGCCTACCGGCGCGGCGACCCGATGAAACTGGTGGTCTGGAAAAAAGCCGCCAAGGCCATGGCCAGCGGCTCGGACGATCTGGTCAGCCGCGACGCCGAGCAGGCCCAGCGCTACGAACTCTGGCTGGATTTTGCGCAAGCAGGCATCGCCAGCACCGAAGGCAAGATTTCACGCCTGTGCGCGTGGGTGCTGCAGGCGGATCGCCTGGGTGTGGACTACGGGTTGCGGCTGCCGGGCGGCGAGATCAAGCCGGCTTCGGGCGAGGCGCACAAGCGGCGGTGTCTGGAGGGGTTGGCGTTGTGTTGAACTGCGATGCTTGTGTTCGCGGGGCACCCAGGCCGCCCATCGAACCCGTTGGCGAGGTGGTCCTGTGTACTATGTTTTTGATAGCAAACTATGACCAGGGGAAGACGACCACGGGCCTGAAACGCTTGAAAATCAGACTTGGGAGGCCATTCCAGTGACCTCCCTCAAAAACCTGCCGCGCGACGCCCGCGACACACTGTTTTTGCTGTTCGTGATCGGCTGGGTCGTGCTGCCGCAGATCACCAACCTGCCGATCTGGTGCAGCCTGCTCGCTGCCTGTGTGTTGGTCTGGCGCGGCTGGCTGGCGCTGAAGAACCGGCCGCTGCCGGGCAAATGGTGGCTGCTGGCGCTGCTGGCGTTCACCATCGCTGCCACGCTGTGGACGCACCGCACGCTGCTGGGCCGAGACGCGGGCGTGACGATGATCGTGGTGCTGCTGGCACTGAAGACGCTGGAGTTGCGGGCGCGGCGCGACGCGTTCGTGATCTTTTTTCTGGGTTTCTTCACGATGCTCACCAATTTCTTTTTCTCGCAGTCGCTGCTGACGGCGGCGGCCATGTTGGTGGCGCTGCTGGGTTTGTTGACAGCGCTGGTGAACGCGCACATGCCGGTGGGCAACCCGCCGCTGATGACCGCTGCGCGCACCGCCGGCGGGATGGCGCTGCTGGGCGCGCCGATCATGCTGGTGCTGTTCTTGTTGTTCCCGCGGCTGGCGCCGCTGTGGGGCATCCCCAGCGACGCGATGACCGGGCGCAGTGGGCTGTCGGCCAACATGCAGGTGGGCAACATCGCCAGTCTGGCGCTCGATGAAAGCGTGGCCATGCGCATCCGCTTTGAGGGCGAGCCGCCGCTGCAAAGCGACCTGTACTTCCGCGGGCCGGTGCTGTCCAACTTCGACGGGCGCGAGTGGAAAGCGCTGAATCCGACCTTCCCGCGCCGCCTTCAGGCGCCGGCCAACCTGCAGGTCTCGGGCGCGCCGCTGCGCTACGAGGTCACGCTGGAGCCCAACAACCGGCCCTGGATTTTTGTGCTGGACGCTGCCGCCAAAGCACCCGATCTGCCCGGCGTCGAGATGCTGATGACGCCCGAGCTGCAGTGGCTGACCAACCGGCCGCTGACCGACATTTCGCGCTACCGCGCCGAAAGCCACACGGCGTTCCGCCACGGGCCGCTCACCGACACGCTGGGGCTGCGCGATTTCGTCGCACTGCCGCCGGGCTTTAACCCGCGCACCTTGCAACTGGCGGCCGACCTGCGGCGCGACCCGCGCTACGCCACGGCGGATGCGCAGGTGCTGGTCAACGCGGTGATGGAGCGGCTGCGCAGCGGCGGCTACAGCTACACGCTGGAGCCGGGCGTCTATGGCGCCAACACGGCGGATGAGTTCTGGTTCGACCGCAAGGAAGGGTTTTGCGAACACATCGCCTCCGCCTTCGTGGTGCTGATGCGCGCACTGGATGTGCCCTCGCGCATCGTGACCGGTTACCAGGGCGGCGAACGCAACAACGTCGACGGCTACTGGACAATCCGCCAGGCCGACGCGCACGCCTGGGCCGAGGTCTGGCAAGCCGGTCGTGGCTGGGTGCGGGTGGATCCGACCTCGGCCGTGGCACCGGGGCGCACCGGCTCGTTCCAGCGGCTGCAGGCGCCTCAGGGGGTGTTCGCCGCGGCCATTGGCACGGTCAACCCCAACCTCGCGGCCAGCCTGCGCGCCGCCTGGGAGGCGATGAACAACAGCTGGAACCAGTGGGTGCTGAACTACACGCAAAGCAAGCAGCTGAATCTGCTCAAGAACCTGGGCTTCCAGTCGCCGAGCTGGGAAGACCTGAGCTATGTGCTGATCGGCATCGTGGTGCTGACCAGCCTGGTCGGCGCCTTGTGGACGCTGTGGGAGCGCACCCAGCACGACCCGTGGCTGCGGCTGCACGCGCGGGTGCGCCAGCACCTCGAGCGCGCGGGCGTACCGGTGGGCCCGGCCAGCCCGCCGCGCCAGATGGCTGCGGCGGTGCGGCAACGCTTCGGGCCGGCGGCCGCCGCGGTGCATGACTGGCTGCTGAAACTCGAGGCGCAGCGCTACGCGCCAAACGCGGGCGCCAGCCTCGCTACACTCAAGCGCGAATTCAACCAACTGGCCTGGCCCAAGTGATCCGTCCCCGTTCCCTGCTCGCTTTCTCGTTTGCTATTATATTGATAGCTAACTTTGCCCTGCCAACGAGCACGTGGGCGCAAAAAGACTCCAAAAACCGCCCTGCTGGCAATGGCCAGGCCTCACCGCGCCAGGGCCCGGCCTACGCCGGCCGCGACGAGGTGATGCGTGCCGCCGACGACCTGGCCGAGCGCCGCAACCTTGACCGTGAATGGGTGCGGCAAGCCATCGGCCAGTCCCACCTCATACCGGTGATCCCGCGCCTCGTGTTGCCGCCACCCAGCGGCACGGCCAAGAACTGGCGCGTCTACCGCAGCCGCTTCATTGACCCGGTGCGCATCCGTGCGGGCGTGCGCTTCTGGCAGACGCACCGTGCCACGCTGGAACGCGCCGAAAAGGAATACGGCGTACCGGCGGAGATCATCGTCGGCATCATCGGCGTGGAAACCATCTACGGCCGCGATATGGGCAGCTTTCGCGTGATCGACGCGCTGGCCACGCTGGCGTTTGACTTTCCCGCCGCGCACCCGCGCGCCGCCGCCCGGCAAGAGTTCTTCAAGAGCGAACTTGAGCAGTTTTTGAGCCTGTGCAGCCGCACCGGTGTCGACCCGCTCGAGCCGCGCGGCAGCTACGCCGGCGCGATGGGCATGCCGCAGTTCATGCCGAGCAGCTGGGTGAAGTACGCGGTGGATTTTGACGAAGACGGCAAGGTCGACCTGGTGGGCAGCCCGGCCGATGTGATCGGCTCAGTCGCCAACTACTTCAAGGCCTTCGACTGGCGGCCCGGCCAGCCGACCCACTACCCCGTGAAGTTCGACGCCGCCACGCTCGACAAGGACGCCCTGCTCGCGCCCGACATCCTTCCCACGTTCAGCGTCGCCAGCTTCACCGCCAAGGGCGCCGTGCTGGGCGGCGACGCCCTGCAGCACCCCGGCCAGCTGGCGCTGATCGAACTGCAAAACGGCAGCGATGCGCCCAGCTACGTGGCCGGCACCGACAACTTCTACGCCATCACCCGCTACAACTGGAGCAGCTACTACGCCATGGCGGTGATCGAGCTGGGGCGGGAAGTGGCGGCAGCGCTCGCGAGCGCGCGCTGAACGCCACCAGCCTGTCAAGCCGCCGCCATCCAGCGCGGCGCAGCCGCCATCACCGCCTTGGCGGCAGCCTTCATGCGGCCCAGCACAGCGAGCTTGCCGTTATCGGCCGGATCGATCGCGGCCATCACCTTGCCGAACCCGTCGAGCCGGCTGCTGCGTATCCAGTCGCGCAGCGCGGGCTCTTGCGCCCAGCGGACCTGGTTGCCCATTCCGATCAGCGTCGAACGCGCGAAGGTGTCGATGCCATCGGGGAACGGGATGGTCGTGCAGAGCTGGTTCTTTTGCGCGTCGTCGGCGTAGTGTGCTTCCACGTAGGCCACCATCGCCGCGCTGAATGCCGGCTGCGGAATCCGCACCAGCTGCAGCACCAGCTTGCCCCGCTGGAAGATCGGTTGCACCGGCCGCCGCTCGACCGCCGTGGCCGTGCAGTCAATGAACAGCGTGCCGGGCGCGACCGGCATCTCGCCGTGTTCCAGCACCACGCGATCGGCTTGCAGCGCGCGCACGCGGCCCAGCCGGATGACCTGCGTGATCCGGCGCAGCACCGCCACCTCGCCCTCGGAGATCGTCGCGTAGTGAAACATGGTCGGGCGGTGATCGGGGTAGATCCGCAGCATCTGCCCGTGTGACTCCAGCCGCTCGAACAGCGCGTCGGCCGTGGGGCACTCGGCCAGTGCCTCCATCTGGTTGACCTGGCCGCCAATCGAGGCGTGGAAAAACTCATGCCCGGGTTGGGTGTTCAATCGGTTCAACAGCCACGAATCGCGCGGCATGATCCACTGGATCGACGCCGGATCGGCCCCGCAGTTGAGCAGCCAGACGCCTACGTCCATGGCCGTCTTGCCGGCGCCCACGATGACAAACCGCGAGGGCCTCGCCTGCTGCGCCTGCCACAGCTGCGGCAGCGCATTCGGCGCCACCAGCCGCACGCCCTCGGCCACGCTGAATTTGGGCGTGTGGGTCGACGGCACGGTGGTGCCGTAGTAGGTGGCGTCCACCACCTTGCGGCGCACCTTGACCTGCGTTTCGTCACCCGACAGGAACGAAACGAAGCGGTGATCGCCCGCGTAATCGCCCCGGTAGTCGCACATCGGGTGGTAGTCAACCCGCCCACTCGGCAGCAGTTTCTGGTGCACCACGCGGTTGAAATAGCCACTGACTTCCGGGCCGGAAGCCAGTTCATAAAACCCCTGGTTCACGCCCACCGTGTCCTTGCGGTCGGCGCCCAGCGGCATCGAGTTGACGCCGTAGAACGCCGACGGCTGGTGCAGCGCCACGAACGAATACGCGTCGTTCCAGTGGCCTCCCGGCTTGCCGTGCCGGTCGACCAGAGTGATGCGCGCATCAGTTTCGTCCAGCAGCGTGTCGGCGAACGCCAGGCCAACGGCCCCGCTGCCGATCACCAGGTAATCAGTCTCGATCTGCGGCATCGTGCCTCCGTTGCGTGTGGTGGGTGTGCGCGGCCAACCGGCTGCGAACGGCCGATGGTACGCGCGGGTCTGCCCGGCGCAGTCGCCTGCGCGTCAGGCCGTCGCCGGCACCAGAAAATCGCGGCTGATGCGACCACCCAGCTCGTTCACGCGGTCCAGAAACTGCGTGAGGAACGCGTGCAGGCCGGTGGACAGGATTTCGTCGATCCGGCCGTACTGCAGGTCGGCGCGCAGCTTGCCGGCGCGGCGCTGGGTTTCGGCCGACTGGTCGTTGCCCACCAGGCGCAGGTTTTCCACCACGCCGTTCAGGCTGGCGTGCAGCGAGCGCGGCATGTCGGGGCGCAGCAGCAGCAGCTCGGCCACGCGCTCGGGCGTGATCACGTCGCGGTACACCTTGCGGTAGATCTCAAAGCCGCTCACGCTGCGCAGGATCGCGCTCCAGTGGTAGAAGTCGTACTCCTGGTCTTTCTCGCTGGCGGTGCCAAAGAAATCGCTTTGCAGCGTGTGGAATTTCACGTCCACCAGCCGCGCCGTGTTGTCGGCGCGCTCCAGAAACGTACCCAGCCGCATGAAGTGCAGCGCCTCGTCCATCAGCATGGTGCCCACCGTGACGCCGCGCGACAGGTGCGAGCGGAACTTGACCCACTCAAAAAACTGTCCCGGATCGGCCTCAAACGCACCGCTCTTGAGCATGCGGTTGACCTCCAGCCAGGTGGTGTTCTGCGTTTCCCAGACCTCGGTGGTGAGGGTTCCACGCACCGCACGCGCGTTCTCGCGGGCAGCGCGCAGGCACGAGACGATGGACGAGGGATTGTCTTCGTCCTTCACCATGAATTCCATCACCTCCTGCGCGATGACTTCCGCATGCCGCTCCTTGTAGGAGGGCAGCAACTCGCTGATGGACAGCAGCCCCTGCCAGCCCAGCTGCGCAACGGCGGTGGACTGCGGCAGCAGCGAAGTCTGGTAGTTCACATCGAGCATGCGCGCGGTGTTTTCGGCGCGCTCGGTGTAGCGCGACATCCAGAACAAATGGTCGGCGGTGCGGGACAGCATGGGGTGGCTCCGATCAGGTCTTGGTCATTCCGGGGCGGCCACGGGCAGGCTGGGTGCCGGCACCAGAAGCGGTGCCTGCACCGGTGTCTGTGATTGCATCTGCGTCTGCGCGGCGGCGGGCCGCTTGGCAGGCGCGGCATTGGCCTCGAGGATCCAGGTGTCCTTGGTGCCGCCGCCCTGTGACGAGTTGACGACCAGCGAGCCTTCTTTCAGCGCCACGCGCGTCAAGCCGCCGGGCACCATCTGCACCTCCTTGCCCGACAGCACGAACGGCCGCAGGTCGATGTGGCGCGGCGCAATGCCGCTTTCCACAAAGGTCGGGCAGCTGCTGAGCGACAGCGTGGGCTGCGCGATGTAGCCGCTCGGGTTGGCCAGCACCGCCTTGCCAAACTCCTCGATCTCGGCCTTGGTGGCGGCCGGCCCGACCAGCATGCCGTAGCCGCCCGCGCCGTGCACTTCCTTCACGACCAGGTCTTTCAGGTTGGCCATCACGTACTTCAGGTCATCCGCGTTGCGGCACATGTAGGTGGGCACGTTGTTCAGGATGGGTTTTTCGCCCAGGTAGAACTCGATCATCTTGGGCACGTAGGGGTAGATCGATTTGTCGTCGGCCACGCCGGTGCCCACCGCATTGCAGATCGTCACATTGCCCGCGCGGTAGGCGCCCAGCAGCCCGGCGCAGCCCAGTGTGGAGCTGGGGCGAAACACATCCGGGTCAAGAAAATCGTCGTCCACCCGGCGGTAGATCACGTCCACGCGCTTGGGGCCGCGGGTGGTGCGCATCCACACGAAGTTGTCCTTGACGAACAGGTCCTGCCCCTCGACCAGCTCGATGCCCATTTGCTGCGCCAAAAACGCGTGCTCGAAATACGCGCTGTTGTACATGCCCGGCGTGAGCACCACGACAGTCGGCTCGGCGGTGGCGGGCGGGGCCGAGGCGCGCAGTGTCTCCAGCAGCAAATCGGGGTAGTGCATGACCGGCGCCACGCGGTGCGAGCCAAACAGGTCAGGGAACAGCCGCATCATCATCTTGCGGTTTTCCAGCATGTAGGAGACGCCGCTGGGCACGCGCAGGTTGTCCTCCAGCACGAAGTATTCGCCGTTGCCCTTGGCGTCGGGCGCGCGCACGATGTCGATGCCGGCGATGTTCGAATAGATCTGGTTGGGCACCTCCACCCTCATCATTTCGGGGCGGAACTGCGCGTTTTGCAGGATCTGCTCGGCCGGCACCAGGCCGGCCTTGATGATGGTCTGCTCGTGGTAGACGTCGTGAATGAAGCGGTTGAGCGCGGTCACGCGCTGCACCAGACCCTTTTCCATCGTCTGCCACTCGTGCGCCGGAATGACGCGCGGAATCAGATCGAACGGGATCAGCCGCTCGGTGCCCGAGCCGTCTTCATCCTTGGCGCCATAGACCGCGAAGGTGATGCCGACGCGCCGGAAAATCATCTCGGCCTCTTCGCGGCGGTTGCGCATCATGTCGCCCGGCTGGCGCGCCAGCCATTCGTCGTAGATCTTGTAGTGGTCCCGGATCTGCGCACCCTTGGAGAAAAACTCGTAGGGCAGCGCGGTGTACATCTCGTCGAATTTCTGCATGACCGGATCTCCTGCTGACAGCATAGCAAGTTCCGGGCCGAAACGGCCTGCAGAGCGGGCCCGCGGGTCTGCGCTGGGGGCCGTTTCAGCCCGGCCCGCCAAGCCTCACGGCACCCGGTGCCGCCAGTAGCGCGGCGCGCGCTGGCGCTCGCAGGCCACTTCGGCCGGCGTGGTGGACGACCAGCGCGCCGCCCCGCAGCGCGCGGTTTCCACCACGGGGATGCCGCGCTCGCGGTAGCGCTCGGCCACCGGGGCGGCCGGGTGGCCGAAGCGGTTGCGGTAGCCGGCCTGAACCAGCGCCAGGCCGGGTCGGGCAGCGTCCAGAAAAGCGGCGCTGGACGACGTTTTGCTGCCATGGTGCGGCACCAGCAGCACATCGGCCGCCAGCGGCGCGCCTGCGGCCAGCAAACGGGCTTCTTGCGGCTGCTCGATGTCGCCGGTCAAGAGCGCAGTGCGCGTGCCGCTGGAGACGCGCAGCACGCAGCTCAGCGCGTTGGGTTTGGCGGGCTGCGCGTAATCCTCGGGCTGCGGGTGCAGCACCTCGAACGTGATGCCGTCCCAGGCCCAGCGCTGGCCGGCGCTGCAGCGGGTGGCCGGGCGCTGGCGCTGCAGTTCGTGGTCGGGCGCCACCGAACTCAGCAGTTGCGCCTGCGGCTGCATCGCCAGCACGGCGGCGGCGCCGCCCGCGTGGTCGCTGTCGCGGTGGCTCACCACCAGCGTATCAACGCGCTCGCCCAAGGCGCGCAGCAGCGGCACCAGGATGCGGTGGCCGGCGTCGCTGTCGGTGCTGTAGCGCGGGCCGGCGTCGTACAGCAGCGTGTGGGTGGCGGTGCGCACCATCACCGCATTGCCCTGGCCGATGTCGGCGGCCAGCAGCTCAAACTCCCCCGCGGCCGGTCGCAGCGGCTGCCACAGCAGCACCGGCAGCAGCAGCGGAAGGCCCAGCGCGCGCAATGGCCAGGGCAGCCGCAGCACCAGCAAAATGCCACCCAATACCGCCGCTGTGCCTGCCCACAGGGGCGCTGACGCTATGGATACCGTAGCGAATGGCAGTTGCGCCAGCGGCTGCAGCACCCAGCCCAGCGCCTGCAGCGCCCAGCCCGCCGCGTCCCACACCGGCGCCCACAGCACACCAGCCAGCGCCAGCGGCGTGACCACCAAGGTCACCCAGGGAATCGCCAGCAGATTGGCCAGGAGACCCACCAGCGAGACCTGGTTGAACAGCAGCAAACTCAGCGGGGCCAGGGCCAGCGTGATCAGCGCCTGTTCAGTAAAAAGTGAACGAAATCGGCTTCTGGTGCTTGTCGCACGGTCATTCTTTGCTCCTGAATCAGCAGCAAACAGCACGCCGACCGCGACAAAGCTGAGCCAGAAACCCGCCTGCAACAGCGCCCACGGGTCGATCAGCAGCACCACGGCGCCTGCCAGCAGCCAGACCGCCGGCCACGGCCAGCGCCGCCCCGACAGGCGCAGCAGCGCCACGGTCGCCAGCATCCACACCGTGCGTTGCGCCGGCACGCCCCAGCCGCTGAACACGGCGTAGCCGGCAGCCAGCGCCACACCGCCGATCAGCGCCGCGCTGGGCGCAGGCAGCGCGTGGCACAGCCGCGGCGTCAGCAGCGCCGAACGCCGCCACAAAAACCCGATCACCAGCGCAGCGGCCCAGGCGAACATCGTCACGTGCAGGCCCGAGATGCTCATCAAATGCGCCACGCCGGTGGCGCGGAACACGTCCCAGTCGGCCCGGTCGATCGCGCCCTGATCGCCCACCACCAGCGCGGCCAGCACGCCCGCCACGCGGACCAGGCCGGTGGCCCCGGCAGCGCCGGCAGCGGGCTCGCGGGCCAGCAGCCGCTCAAAGATCGCATCGCGCACCGCCTGGCGAGCCCGCTCCACCGGGTGGCGCCAGGTTGGCGCCAGGCGCAACGGCGGCGGGTCGTTCGGGCCGGCGCGCACGTAGCCGCTGGCCTGCAGGCCCTGCTCCCAGAACCAGAGTTCGGCGTCAAAACCCTGCGGGTTGGCGGTGCCGTGCGGCGCACGGAGGCGCACCGTGATCTGCCAACGGTCGCCGGCGATCAGGTCGGCGCTCTGGCGCTGCAGTTCGGCCCGGTCGGCCCCCGAGGTAGCGACGCCGCCGTACCAGCCTAGCAGCAGCTGGCGCGGCACGGCCACCGGCGTGCCGTCCAGCTGCGCCGATTCGACCGTCAGCCGGAAGCGCTGGCCGCCCTCCTGCCGCTCGGGCATGGCGCTGACCATGCCGACCACCGCCACGTCGCGCCCTTCCAGCGCGGGGTCGAGCGCGCCGGCCAGGTACGCGGTGGCGCGCCAGCCCGTGAGGCCGAACGCCAGGGCTGCGGCCAGCCCGGCGACCACGCAGGCGCGCAACATCGGCCGAGCGTCAATTGCTACTAATTGAATAGCAGAAAATGACCACCCGACAAGCACCAAGAGCATAAAACACGCATAAATCGGCCCTGCAAGCAGTTCTGGCTGCTGCAGCTGCAACGCCGTGCCGCCGACCCAGCCAAGGCCGGCCGCGACCAGCCCCGAGCGCGGCTGCGCCGGGCGCGCCCACGCCAGCTCGACTGCTTTCACGACTTTTCCACCCTGAACATCCAGACTCTGCATAACCTCATGCTTAACGGGCTGGTGGCCCCGCCTGCCGACATGGCTCGGGACTTGCTAGGATGGGGCACCGGGCAAACTCCGCCTGCCCTGCCTGACCCGCCAGACGACCAAGAGACAAGCCCATGTCCATTCACGCCGCGCTCAACCACATCACCCACTACACCTACGACCGGCTGGTCAACCTCGGGCCGCAGCTGGTGCGTCTGCGACCAGCGCCGCACTCGCGCAGCAAGATCATCAGCTACTCGCTCAAGGTCGAACCGGCCAACCATTTCATCAACTGGCAACAGGACCCGTTCGCCAACTACCTTGCGCGGCTGGTGTTTCCCGAAAAAACCCGCGAATTCAAGGTCACGGTGGACCTGGTGGTCGAGATGGCGGTGTACAACCCGTTCGATTTCTTCCTGGAGCCCTACGCCGAGAAGTTTCCGTTCAAATACGAGGCCTCGGTGTCCAAGGAGCTGCAGCCTTACCTGGCCACCGAGCCGGTGACACCGCTGCTGAGCGCTTACCTGAACAAGATCGACCGTACCGAAAAGCGCACGATTGATTTCCTGGTGGCGATCAACCAGCAGGTGCAACACGACATCAAGTACCTGATCCGCATGGAGCCCGGCGTGCAGACGCCCGAGGAGACGCTGAAAAGCGCGGCCGGCTCGTGCCGCGATTCAGGCTGGCTGCTGGTGCAGCTGCTGCGTCACTGCGGGCTGGCGGCGCGCTTTGTGTCGGGCTACCTGATTCAGCTCACGCCCGACGTGAAATCGCTCGACGGCCCGAGCGGCACCACCCACGACTTCACCGACCTGCACGCCTGGTGCGAGGTGTACCTGCCCGGCGCCGGCTGGGTCGGCCTGGACGCGACCTCGGGCCTGATGGCGGGCGAAGGCCACATCCCGCTGGCCTGCACGCCACAGCCGTCCAGCGCAGCGCCGATCGAAGGCCTGATGGACGAGGCCGAGGTCACGTTCAGCCACCACATGGAAGTCACGCGCGTGCTCGAATCGCCGCGCGTCACCCTGCCCTACACCGAGGAGCAATGGGCCGACGTGATGGCGCTGGGCTCGGCGGTGGACGCTGAGTTGGTGGCCGGCGACGTGCGCCTGACCATGGGCGGCGAGCCGACCTTCGTGGCCGTCAACGACCGTGACGCCGCCGAGTGGAACACCGATGCGCTCGGCCCCACCAAGCGCGGCTTTGCCACCGAACTCGTGCAAAAGCTGCGCGCCGAATACGGCGAGGGCGGCTTCCTGCACTTTGGCCAGGGCAAGTGGTACCCCGGCGAACAGCTGCCGCGCTGGGCACTCAGCATCTGCTGGCGCGCCGACAAGCAGCCGGCCTGGCGCGACCCGTCTCTGTTTGCCGACGAGCGCGTAGCCAGCCACTACAGCAGCGAGGACGCGGGCCGCTTCACCCGGCTGCTGGCCGCGAAGCTGGGCATCACCGACCGCTTCATCGTGCCCGGCTACGAGGACGTTTTTTATTACCTGTGGCGCGAACGCCGGCTGCCGGTCAACGTCGATCCGTTTGATTCGCGACTGGACGACGAGCTGGAGCGGGCGCGCCTGCGCCGCGTGTTCGACCAGAAGCTGGACACGGTGATCGGCTACGTGCTGCCGCTGGGCGCCACCGACGGCCCGCCGCTGGCCGGGCCGGTCTGGAGCACCGGGCCGTGGTTCCTGCGCGATGAACGCATGTACCTCACGCCCGGCGACTCGCCCATGGGCTACCGGTTGCCGCTCGATTCGCTGCCGTGGGTCAGCAAGGCCGACTACCCCTACCTGGTCGACCGCGACCCGTTTGCGCCCGACGCCTCGCTGCACGCCGGGCTGCCCACCGCCACCGGGCTGCAGGCGCGCTATGCCGCCGGGGTCACCCCCGGCGCCAACGACCGCAGCGCCACGCCCTACCTGTCGGGCACGCCGCCCCGGCAGCCCGCTACCCAGCGCCTGCAAACCGGCCCCGGCGCCGCGCGCGACACCGGCGAGGCCCGCACGCCGCGGCAGCCCGAGCCCGCGAGCTTTGTGCAGCCGCCGGCCAAATTCGTCTCGGCCGGCGACACCACGCGCACCGCGCTGTGCGTGGAGGTCCGCGATCCGCGCCGGGCCAATGGGCCCAAGGCCGAAGCCGTGGGCACCAAGTCGGGCGTGATCTACGTCTTCATGCCGCCGCTGGCGCGGCTGGAGGACTACCTCGACCTGCTGGCCGCGGTCGAGGCCACCGCGCGCGAGCTCGACGTGAAGATCGTGCTGGAGGGCTACCCACCGCCGCGCGACCCGCGCCTCAAGGTGCTGCAGGTCACACCAGACCCGGGCGTGATCGAGGTCAATATCCACCCCGCGCACAACTGGGGCGAGCTGGTGGCGCACACCGAGTTTTTGTACCAGGCGGCGTTCGAGACCCGCCTGTCGGCCGAGAAGTTCATGACCGACGGCCGCCACACCGGCACCGGCGGCGGCAACCACTTCGTGATGGGCGGCGCGTCGCCGGCCGACAGCCCGTTCCTGCGCAAGCCGGAACTGCTGGCCAGCCTGATCCTGTACTGGCATAACCACCCGTCCTTGAGCTACCTGTTCAGCGGCATGTTCATCGGGCCGACCAGCCAGGCGCCGCGCGTGGATGAGGCGCGCAACGACCAGCTGTACGAGCTGGAGATCGCCCTGCGCGAGATCAGCCGCAACCGCACCATCCACGGCCACGACATGCCGCCCTGGCTGGTCGACCGCACCCTGCGCAACGTGCTGGTGGACGTGACCGGCAACACCCACCGCAGCGAGTTCTGCATCGACAAGATGTACTCGCCCGATTCGGCCACCGGGCGGCTCGGCCTGCTGGAGCTGCGCGCCTTCGAGATGCCGCCGCATGCGCGCATGAGCATCGTGCAGCAGCTGCTGCTGCGCGCGCTGGTGGCACGCTTCTGGAAGGCGCCGTACCAGGCGCCCGTGACGCGCTGGGGCACCGAGCTGCACGACCGCTTCCTGCTGCCCAGCTTCGTGCAGATGGATTTCGATGACGTGATGGCCGAGATGCGCGAGGCCGGCTACGCATTTGATACGTCGTGGTTTGCGCCGCATTTTGAGTTCCGCTTCCCGCTGGTGGGCGAGCTGCAGACCCGCGGCATCGAACTGACACTCCGCAACGCGCTGGAGCCATGGCACGTGATGGGCGAGGAAGGCTCGCCCGGTGGCACCGTGCGCTATGTCGATTCGTCGCTGGAGCGGATCGAGGTGCGCGTGACCGGGCTGAACCAGAGCCGCTACGTGATCACCTGCAACGGCCAGGCGCTGGCGCTGCAGTCCACCGGCACCGTTGGCGAATTTGTGTCCGGCGTACGCTACCGCGCCTGGAACCCTCCATCCGCGCTGCACCCGACCATCGGGGTTCAGGCGCCGCTGGTGTTTGACATCGTGGATACCTGGTCGCGCCGCTCGCTGGGCGGCTGCCAGTACCACGTGACGCACCCGGGCGGGCGCAGCTACGACACCTTCCCGGTCAACGCCTATGAGGCCGAGAGCCGTCGCATGGCGCGCTTCTTCCGCTTTGGCCACACACCAGGGCTGATGGATGTGCCGCCGGCCACGATCGACGTGCCGGGCAGCCGCGAGTTTCCGTTCACGCGCGATCTGCGGCGTTAAGGGCGCTGAGGGCATTTCGGCCATGCAGGTGCCGGCACAGTCGCATCGCCACCACAGGGGGTTCCCCGGGATTCGCCGTAGCCGGCCGGTTCGGGGCGGCCGGGATGTAACAATCGCATGACACGTGGAACCCTTTTCCGATTCACTCTTTGACACCCAGGCACCGCAGACGCCGGCCGAGCTGGCGGCGGCGCTCGCCCCGCCGGCCGCGCAGGGCCACTTCGACGAGTTGCGGGGCCGCTCGGCCGACGACGCGCCGGGCAGGGCGGCCGCCGCGCCCCGCCCGCCCGCCACACTGGATGCCACTAAATTAATAGCAACCAATGACCAACTGACGCCGACCTGGGGCAGTTTCTTCACGCATTTGGGGGCGCCAGGCTTCCACGACCTGAACCGCCGTACCACCAACCTGCGCCGGCAGATCCGCGACAACGGCGTCACCTACAACGTGTATGCCGACAGCCACGGTGCGCAACGCCCCTGGTCGCTGGATTTGTTCCCGCTGATCATCGAACCGAAAAGCTGGCGCCAGATCGAGACCGGCGTACTGCAGCGGGTGCGCGTGCTCGACCGCGTGATGGCTGATGTCTATGGCCCCCAGACCCTGCTGGCGGGCGGCCTGCTGCCCGCCGCGCTGGTGCAGGGCCACCCGGGTTATCTGCGGGCCATGCATGGCGTGCAACCGGTCGGCGGCACCCACCTGCACATCACGGCGTTTGACCTGGCGCGCGGGCCCGACGGCAACTGGTGGGTCGTCTCGCAGCGCACGCAGGCGCCTTCGGGCCTGGGTTACCTGCTGGAGAACCGGCTCGCCATCTCCCGGCTGTTCCCGGAGGCGTTCGAGTCGATGCAGGTGCAGCGGCTGGCCGCCACCTACCGCGCGCTGATAGACGGCCTGAAGCAGATGAGCCCGGCTGGCGCCAGCGCCCACATCGCGCTGCTGACGCCCGGGCCGTACAACGAAACCTACTTTGAGCACGCCTACCTGGCGCGCTACCTCGGCCTGACGCTGGTGGAGGGCAGCGACCTCACCGTGCGCGACCAGCGGCTCTACCTCAAGACGCTGCATGGTCTGGAGCCGGTGCATGGCCTGCTCAAGCGGCTCGATGACGAGTACCTCGATCCGCTTGAGCTGCGCTCGGATTCGCGCCTGGGTGTGCCCGGTCTGCTGCAGGCCATCCGCGCGGGCAACGTGCTGGTGGCCAACGCGCCAGGCTCGGCCTTTCTCGAATCAACGGCGCTGCTGGGCTTTCTGCCGGCGTTGTCGCGTCACCTGATCGGCGAAGAACTGCTGCTGCCCGCGTTGCCCACCTGGTGGTGCGGAGAGCGCGCCGCGATGGAGGAAATCCTGCCGCAGCTCTCCGAAAGCGTGATCAAGCCCACCTACCCCGGCTCGCTGGCGCACGGCGCGTTTGACGCGGTGCTGGGGCGCACGCTGTCGGCGCGCGAACTGGACGAGTGGGCAGGCCGGCTGGTGCGCCAGGGCGATGAACACACCGTGCAGGCTTACCTGCCGCTGTCGCAGATGCCGACCTGGAACGCCGACCCGGCCAGCCCCCGCACCCCCGCGCACATCGCGCCGCGCTCCCTGATGCTGCGCGTCTTCGCGGTATCCGACGGCCCGCAGTCGTGGCGCGTGCTGCCCGGCGGGCTGACGCGGCTGGCCAATGCCGAGGCCGACATCACCTCGATGCAGCGCGGTGGCAGCAGCGCCGACACCTGGGTGATGGTGGACGCCGCGCGCGGCGCCCAGGTGGACCCAACCACCTTGCTGCAGCCGCAACTGTCGGCCGCCACGCTGGCGGAGCGCCGCCGTCTGGTCACCAGCCGCGCGGCCGAAAACCTGTTCTGGCTGGGCCGGTACACCGAGCGCGCCGAGAACACCATCCGGCTGGCGCGCCTGACGCTGGAGGCGCTGAATGGCGAAGACCAGTCCTCGCAGCCGCTGATGGCCTGGCTGACCGAAATGGCGGTCCGCAATGCACTGGTGCTGCCGGGCGCGCCGTCGGCACTGCAGGCCCGGCGCGTGTTCGAGCGTTCGGTCATCGCGGGCCTGTGCAACACCGACCTGGGCACCAGCGTCGGTTACAACCTGCGCGCGATCAAGTCTTCGGCGTCGGCGGTACGCGAGCGCCTGTCGCCCGAGCACTGGAACGTGATCGTGCGGGCCGAGGCGGCTTTCTTCAGCCACGGTGCGGCGCAGGCGCGCGCCGGCGACTACTCGTCACTGGAAACACTGCGCGTGCTGGAAGCCGCCAGCGAGTACATGGCCGCCATGACCGGCGCGCAAACCGACCGCATGACGCGCGATGACGGCTGGCGGCTGCTGAGCATCGGGCGCCATATCGAGCGGCTCGGCTTCCTGGCGACGGCACTGGCGTGCGGGTTCGAGACCCGCTCGGTGAACGATGACGGCGGGTTCGAATCCATGCTGGCGCTGTTTGACAGCACCATCACGTTTCATGCGCAGTTCCAGCAAAGCCGCGACGTCGCCGCCTTGCTCGAGTTGCTGGTGCTCGACCGCGACAACCCGCGCGCGCTGGGCTGGGTGGCGCAAACCGTGCGCGGCCGCATGGCCAAGCTCAGGGGCGGCGAGCCAGGTGAATTCGATGGCCTGGCCCTGCGCATTCCCGATGTGGGCAGCTGGTCGCTGGTCGAGTTGTGCGAAATGGACACGGGCGGCGACTACCCGGCGCTGGCCGATCTGCTGGACCAGTGCGTGCAGGCCGCGTACGGCGTGTCTGAGGACATCAGCGTGGCCTACTTCACCCACGCCGACAACCGGCAAACGCTCAGCGCCTGAGCGGCTGCTGGCGTCTT
>JANOBJ010000392.1:0-28538 GCA_031411575.1 Betaproteobacteria bacterium
GAAGATCACGGCGCCAATGCCGGTGGTGACGCCGCAGCCGATGTAGCAGACCTTGTCGAACGGTGCGTCCTTGCGGATTTTCGCCAGCGCGATCTCGGGCACCACGGTGTGGTTGCTGAAGGTGCTGGTGCCCATGTAGTGAAAGATCGGCTTGCCGTCGATCGAGAAGCGGCTGGTCGCGTCGGGCATCAGGCCTTTGCCCTGCGTGCCGCGGATCAGCTGGCACAGATTGGTTTTGCGGGACAGGCAGAACTTGCACGTGCGGCACTCGGGCGTGTAGAGCGGAATGACATGGTCGCCCTTTTGCAGCGTCGTCACGCCGGGGCCTACGTCCACTACCACGCCGGCGCCTTCGTGGCCCAGGATGGCCGGGAAGATGCCTTCCGGGTCGGCGCCCGACAGGGTGTAGTAGTCGGTGTGGCAGATGCCGGTGGCCTTGATCTCGACCAGCACCTCGCCGTGACGCGGCCCGTCCAGATCAACGGTCTCGATGGTCAGGGGAGCGCCCGATTTCCAGGCGACGGCAGCTTTGGTTTTCATGCGGACAATCTGTGGAGCGGAGGAAGTCCAGCACTATAAGCGCCAGCGAACCGGCCAACCGACGAGCCGGCGATGCACCGCGCTTCGGCCGGTCTTTGGCGGTGATACGCTTCCGACCACGGCGTTGCGGCCGGACTGACCCTGGCCGATGGGTTGGCGGCGCAACCGTACCCGAGGAGACACCACCATGCAACACCCCCCGCGCGCCGCGCGCCCCACGCCATGACGGCCGGGCCTCACCGCGCTGCCGCGTCGCCCGACCTGGTGGATTCGCGCTATGCGATGACGCGCCTGCTGGTCACGCTGGTGATCATGACCATTGGCGCCAGCGCGATGTATGTGGTGCCAGTGGTGTTGCCTGCCGTGCAGGCGGAGTTCGGGGTGGCGCGCGCCGACGCCTCGCTGCCCTACACGCTCTTGATGATCGGCTTTGGCGTCGGCGGCATGCTGATGGGGCGCCTGGCCGACCGCTTTGGCGTGATGGTGCCGTTGCTGGTGGGCGCTGTCGGGCTTGGCGTGGGCTACATCGCCGCCAGCATGGCGCAGGGCATCTGGGTGTTTGCGCTGGCGCATGGTGTGCTGATGGGCCTGCTCGGCTGCTCGGCCACGTTCGCGCCGCTGATGGCCGACACCACGCTGTGGTTTGCGCGGCGGCGTGGCATCGCCGTGGCGGTCTGCGCCAGCGGCAACTATGTGGGTGGCGCCATCTGGCCGCCGATCGTGCAGCATTTTGTTGAGGTGGCGGGCTGGCGCCAGACCTACCTGGGGCTGGGCATCTTCTGCGCGCTGTCGATGGGCACGCTCGCCTTGCTGATGCGGCAGCGCCCGCCGGCCGCGGTGCAGGCGTCAGCGACGTCCGGTGCCGGACAAGCCGCTCGGGCCTGGCCCGGCGCCGCTTTTCCAGGCGATCGCCCGTTCGGGCTGCCCGCTGGTCACGCGCTGGTGTTGCTGTGCGTGGCGGGCGTCGCGTGCTGCGTGGCGATGTCGATGCCGCAGGTGCACATCGTCGCCTACTGCACTGACCTCGGGTTTGGTGCTGCGCGTGGCGCTGAAATGCTGTCACTCATGCTGGCCTGCGGCGTGGTGAGCCGGCTGGTGTTTGGCGTGATCTCGGACCGCATTGGCGGGCTGCGCACCTTGCTGCTGGGGTCGATGCTGCAAGGCATCGCGCTGCTGCTGTTCCTGCCGTTCAACGGTCTGGTGTCGCTGTACCTGATCGCAGGGCTGTTCGGGCTGTTTCAGGGCGGCATCGTGCCGTCTTACGCCATCATCGTGCGCGAGTACTTCTCGCCCGCCAGCGCCGGGGCGCGGGTCGGCGCCGTCATCATGTGCACCATGCTCGGCATGGCGCTGGGCGGCTGGATGTCGGGCAAGGTGTTTGACCTGACCGGCTCTTACCAGGCCGCGTTCATCAACGGCATCGGCTGGAACGTGCTGAACATGGTGATCGTGCTGTTTTTGCTGAGCCGCGTGCGGCGCGGGGGCGTGCGCGCTGGGTCGACTGGCATGCCATCGGCTGCAGGAACCAGCCCCCGGCCATAGCCTCGCCACGCCCGCACAAGCGCCGGCCAAACCCGCCTCCCTCAGGCCGGCCAGACCGAGCCGTGCTCGGGCACCATGGCGCGCCATGTCAGTTCGTGTTCGATGCGCAGGCGCAGCTGGTCGGACGCGCCCATCTCGCCATGCACCACATACACCTGCTGGGGCGGCTGTGGCATCGACTGCAGCCACGCCAGCAACTGGTTGCTGTCGGCGTGGGCTGACGCAGACTGCAGTTGCACGATCTCTGCGTTGACCGCCACGTCTTCGCCGTGGATGCGGACGCTGCGCGCACCACTGGCCAGTGTGGCCCCACGGGTGCCGGGGGCCTGGAACCCGGTGAGTACGACCATGTTGCGGTGGTTGCCCGCGTGCAGCGCCAGGTGGTGCAGCACGCGGCCACCGGTGGCCATGCCGCTGGCCGCCAGAATCACCATCGGCCCGTGGCGCCGGCCCAGTGCCTTGGATTGCTCGGGCGTCTCCACCATGGTAGCCACATGCGCCATCTCGCCCACCTCGCGGGCGGTCAGGCGGTATTCGGCAGGGTGGCGATGGACCAGTGCCGTGGTGTGCACCGCCATCGGGCTGTCCAGGAAGATCGGCAGCGACGATGGAATCACGTGCGTGGCCTTGAGCCGCGCCACCGCATGCAGCACGGCCTGCGCCCGCCCTACGGCAAACACCGGGAGCACGGCCACGCCGCCGCGCGCCGCGACGCGTTGCAGCGCGGGGCCGAGTTCGCCGAGCAGGTCTTCATGCGGATGCACCCGGTCGCCGTAGGTCGATTCGATCAGGACCGCATCGGCTGCAGGGGCGGGCGCTGGTTCGCGCATCAGCAGGTCATCGGGCCGGCCCAGATCGCCAGAGAACAGGATGCGGCGCCCGCCCACCTCCAGCAGCAGGCTGGCCGCGCCGAGGATGTGCCCGGCGTGGGAGAACGTGGCCTTCCAGTGCCGAAGCGGTTCGAATGGCTCGTTGAAGCCCACCGGCCGGATCAGTGGCAGGCAATCAAGCGCATCGCGCCGCGTGTACAGCGGCAGGGCGGGCGTGTGCTTCGAATAGCCATGGCGGTTGGCAAACCCTGCGTCTTCCTCCTGGATGTGGCCACTGTCGGGCAGGAGGATGCCGCAGAGATCCTGCGTGGCGGGCGTTGCCCAGACCCGGCCGCGAAAGCCTTCACGCGCCAGCAACGGCAAATAGCCGCTGTGGTCCAGGTGGGCATGCGTCAGCAGCACCGCGTCGATCCGACCCGGAATCACCGGCAGCGGGCGCCAGTTGCGCAGCCGCAGCAGTTTGTAGCCCTGGAACAACCCGCAATCCACCAGGACGCTGTGGCCATCGTGCTGCACCAGAAACTTGGAGCCGGTGACCGTGCCCGTGCCGCCCAGAAAGGTGATGTTGACGCTCATGGCGGGCTCCTTCCTTGCCGTGTGCCGCGGAACGGTGCCATCCTAGCGCGGAAGGCCCGCGCCGATCGCTCATTCACTGCGCGCCAATGGCAACGCCATGACCCAGATCAAGGCGCCATGGCGTTGGAGTCCCGGTTTGTCGGCGAATCGGCTTCTGGCCCGACGACGGGCCTTGAGCGTCAGTTGAAGAAGCTCTTGAGCTTGTCGGTCCAGCTACCTTCATCAGGCGAGTGCTTCACGCCGCCTTTTTTCAGCGACTCATCCAGCTCCTTGAGCAGCTTGCGCTGGTGCTCGGTGAGCTTGACCGGGGTTTCCACCGAGATGTGGCAGTACAGGTCGCCGGGGTAGCTGGAGCGCACGCCCTTGATGCCCTTGCCGCGCAGGCGGAACTGCTTGCCCGCCTGCGTGCCCTCGGGGATGTCGATGGCGGCCTTGCCGGCCAGGGTGGGCACGTCGATCTCGCCACCCAATGCGGCCGTGGTGAAGCTGATCGGCACCGCGCAGTGCAGGTCGTCGCCGTCGCGCTCGAAAATCTCGTGCTTCTTCAGGCGGATCTCGATGAACAGGTCGCCGGGCGGACCGCCATTGGATCCGGGTTCGCCGTTGCCGGCGCTGCGGATACGCATGCCGTCGTCGATGCCGGCGGGGATCTTCACCTCCAGCGTCTTGTTCTTCTTGATCTTGCCCTGGCCGTGGCAGGTGTTGCACGGGTCGGGGATGACCTTGCCGCTGCCGCGACAGGTGGGGCAGGTCTGCTGTACGCTGAAGAAACCCTGGCGCATCTGCACGGCGCCCGCACCCGCGCAGGTGCCGCAGGTCTTGGCCTGGGTGCCGGGCTTGGCACCGGTGCCGTGGCAGGTGTCGCAACTGTCCCAGGTGGGACTGCGGATCTGCGCGTCCTTGCCGTTGGCCGCTTCTTCCAGGCTCACTTCCATCGCATAGCTCAGATCGCTGCCGCGGAACACCTGGCGCCCGCCGCGCTGCTGCGGGCCGCCGCGCTGGCCACCAAAGATGTCGCCAAAGATGTCGCCAAAGGCTTCCGCAAAACCGCCAAAGCCTTCCGCGCCCGGGCCACCGGGGCCGCGCATGTTGGGGTCGACGCCGGCGTGGCCGTACTGGTCGTAGGCGGCACGCTTTTGCGCATCCGACAGCATCTCGTAGGCTTCCTTGGCCTCCTTGAACTTGGCCTCGGCACCGGTGGCGCTGTCACCCTGGTTGCGGTCCGGGTGGTGCTTCATCGCCAGCTTGCGATAAGCCTTCTTGATCTCTTCCTCGCTGGCGTTTTTGGGAACACCGAGCGTTTCGTAGTAGTCGCGTTTTGCCATGTTTTTAAGCAGCGTTCAGATGGGCAAAAAGCCGCGTTGAAGGTTCCGGCCGGAACGCTTCAAACGCGGCGAGGTGATGGGGCCACCAGTGCCCCCCGGCATCAGCCTTTCTTGACTTCCTTCACCTCGGCGTCGACCACGTTGTCGTCGGCCGGTTTGCCAGAAGCACTTTCCGCGCCACCGGGGCCGGCGGCCGCGGTTTGCGCCGCTTCCTTGGCCTGCTGGTCGGCGTACATCTTTTCACCCAGCTTCTGGCTGGCGGTCATCAGCTCGTTGTTCTTCGCTTCGATTGCGTCCTTGTTGTCGCCCCTGATGGCTTCCTCGACATCCTTGATCGCGGCCTCGATCTTCTCTTTCTCGCCGGCTTCGAGCTTGTCGCCGTACTCGGCCAGGCTCTTCTTCACGCTGTGAACCATGGTGTCGGCCTGGTTGCGGGCCTGCACCAGTTCAAGCTTTTTCTTGTCGTCGGCGGCGTTGACCTCGGCGTCTTTCACCATCTGCTGGATCTCTGCCTCGCTCAGGCCCGAGTTGGCCTTGATCGTGATCTTGTTTTCCTTGCCGGTGCCCTTGTCCTTGGCGCCCACATGCAGGATGCCGTTGGCGTCGATGTCAAACGACACCTCGATCTGCGGCGTGCCGCGCGCGGCCGGCGGAATGCCTTCGAGGTTGAACTCGCCCAGCAGTTTGTTGCCCGCGGCCAGGTCGCGTTCGCCCTGGAACACCTTGATGGTCACGGCCGGCTGGTTGTCGTCGGCGGTCGAGAAGGTCTGCGCGAACTTGGTCGGGATGGTTGTGTTCTTGCCGATCATCTTGGTCATGACGCCGCCCATGGTTTCGATGCCGAGCGACAGCGGGGTGACGTCGAGCAGCAGCACGTCCTTGCGGTCGCCACTGAGCACCTGGCCCTGGATGGCGGCGCCCACGGCCACCGCTTCGTCGGGATTCACGTCCTTGCGCGGCTCGCGGCCGAAGAACTCTTTCACCTTGTCCTGCACCTTGGGCATGCGGGTCATGCCGCCGACCAGAATCACGTCATGGATGTCGGACACACTCACGCCAGCATCCTTGATGGCGGTGCGGCAGGGCGCAATGGTGCGCTCGATCAGCTCGTCCACCAGCGACTCCAGCTTGGCGCGGGTCATCTTGATGTTCAGGTGCTTCGGGCCCGACGCGTCGGCCGTGATGTAGGGCAGGTTGATGTCGGTCTGCGCGCTGTTGGACAGCTCGATCTTGGCCTTCTCGGCGGCTTCCTTCAGGCGCTGCAGCGCGAGCACGTCCTTGGACAGGTCAACGCCCTGTTCTTTCTTGAACTCGCCAATGATGTAGTCGATGATGCGCTGGTCAAAGTCTTCGCCGCCCAGGAAGGTGTCGCCATTGGTGGACAGCACCTCGAACTGCTTTTCGCCGTCAACGTCGGCGATCTCGATGATCGACACGTCAAACGTGCCGCCACCCAGGTCATACACGGCAATCTTGCGGTCGCCTTTTTCCTGCTTGTCCAGGCCAAAGGCCAGTGCGGCGGCGGTGGGCTCGTTGATGATGCGCTTGACGTCCAGGCCTGCGATGCGGCCGGCGTCCTTGGTGGCCTGGCGCTGCGCGTCATTGAAGTAGGCTGGCACGGTGATCACGGCTTCGGTGACCGGCTCGCCCAGGTAGTCTTCGGCGGTCTTCTTCATCTTGCGCAGGATGTCGGCGCTGACCTGCTGGGCAGAGATCTGCTTGCCGCGCACCTCGACCCAGGCGTCGCCGTTGTCGGCGGCCACGATCTTGTAGGGCATCAGGTTGATGTCCTTCTGCACTTCCTTTTCAGTGAACTTGCGGCCGATCAGGCGCTTGATGGCGTACAGCGTGTTCTTCGGGTTGGTCACGGCCTGGCGCTTGGCCGAGGCGCCGACCAGCACTTCGCCGTCTTCCTGGTAGGCCACGATCGACGGCGTGGTGCGCGCGCCTTCCGAGTTTTCAATCACCCGGGTGGTGTTGCCTTCCATGATGGACACGCAGCTGTTGGTGGTGCCCAGGTCAATGCCGATGATTCTTCCCATGATGTTCTCCTGCGATTTCGGTGATTCAGATGTTGATGACTTGTGGATAACTTGAGCGATTTCAAGCCGTCGCGTGAATGTTCAGCCTGGCGCCGAGACCGTGACCAGCGCCGGGCGCAGCACGCGCTCGGCAATGGTGTAGCCCTTTTGCAGCACCGCGACGATGGTGTTGGGGTCTTGCGCGCTGCCCGCGGCCGCCGGCACCACGCTGATGGCCTGGTGCTGGTGCGGATCAAATTTGGCGCCAGCGGCGGGGTTGATCTCGATCACCTTGTTGCGCTCGAGCGCGCTTTTGAGTTGGCGCAGCGTGGCCTCGGCGCCTTCGCGGATTTGCACCGGCGTGGCGTCCACGTGGGCCAGGCCCGCTTCCAGGCTGTCCAGCGCGGGCAGCAGGCTGTCGGCAAAGCCTTCAACCGCGAAGCGGCGGGCCTTGGCGATCTCGTCGTCGGCCCGGCGGCGTGCGTTTTGCACGTCGGCCTGGGCGCGCAGGTACTGGTCGGCCAGGCTGGCGTTCTGGGCCTTCAGCTCGGCGAGCTGGGCGGTGAGCTCGCCCACCGGATCGGCAGCGGCCTTGGCAGCGCGGTCGGCTTCGTTGGCAGCCAGTGCGGCCTCCAGTTCCTCAGGCGACATTTCTTCGCCAAGTAGTTGATTTTGCTCGGGTTTTTGATTTTCAGACATGCGGGTAAAAGGGCCGTTCGGCCGCTACGGTCCAGTGACCGCTAAGACCTTGGGCCATGTGGGTGCATTTCAAGGCCGCTGCGGGCGGTTTTTTTGGAAAGAGAACAGCTGCCGATCTGCCGGCAACCCGGACGCGCGCCAAAGTCCGGGGCGGCGGGGCGCGGGCAGCGCCAGCCGGGAAGCCGGGCCGCCGGGCCGCTCGCCCCCCGCTGCCGGTGGTGGCTCAGGCCCGAGAGAGGCCTGCCGGCGTCAGATTCAGTGCGCGTCCAGCAGCTCGACGTCGAACTTGAGCGTGGCGTTGGGCGGAATCACGCCGCCAGCGCCGCGGGCGCCGTAGCCCAGCTGAGGCGGAATGATCAGGGTGCGCTTGCCGCCGATCTTCATGCCGGCCACGCCTTCGTCCCAGCCCGGGATCACCATGCCGGCGCCCAGCGAAAACGCAAACGGGTCGTTGCGGTCCACGCTCGAATCAAACTTGGCGCCCTGGGCGGCGTCGTTGAACAGCCAGCCGGTGTAGTGCACGTGCACATGGTGGCCCTTCCTGGCCTCGGCGCCGCCGCCAACCGTGGTGTCTTCGTACTGCAGGCCGCTGGGGGTGGTGATCATGGGAAGGTTCCTTGGAAAGATGTTGGTGGTATTGAATCGGATGCTACTAAAAATATAGCAAACTATGTCCATCCGACGCGCACGATGGCACTAAAAGACCTGAAATTATGCCTGTTGGACGACAAACGGCTGTGGCGCCACGCCGAAGGCCTGGCCTGCTGGTGGCTACAGCAGCCCGCGCCGCGCCAGATCGCGCATCAGCGCCGCCGTGCCGTAGGTCCACGGCGCCACCTTATCCGAGGTGCTGACGCGGTTCGCCAGCGTGCCAAGCGCGGGCGTTGACACCGTGACGATATCGCCCACCACATGCGTGAAACCCTGGCCCGGCGGGCGTCCGGGCAGCGGGCGGTCTTGCGTGGGCGCAAACATCGTGCCCAGAAACAGCATGAAGCCGTCCGGGTACTGGTGATTGGCATTGAGCGTTTGCGCCGCCAGATCGAACGGGTCGCGGCTGATCTCGCTGAGCGAACTGCTGCCCTGCATCACAAAGCCCTCGGGGCCGGTGACTTCCATCGCGAGATTGCACCGGCGCACCGAGTCGATGCCGAAGCGCGCGTCAAACAGCCGGATGAACGGCCCGATCGCGCAGCTGGCATTGTTGTCCTTGGCCTTGCCGAGCAGCAGGGCGCTGCGGCCTTCGAAGTCGCGCAGGTTGACGTCGTTGCCCAGCGCGGCGCCGCAGATGTGGCCGCGCGAGTTGACGGCCAGCACCACCTCGGGCTCGGGGTTGTTCCAGCTGCTGCCCGGGTGGATGCCGACCTCGGCCCCCGTGCCCACCGCGCTCAGCGGCTGCGACTTGGTGAAAATCTCCGCGTCGGGCCCGATACCGACCTCCAGGTACTGGCTCCAGACGCCTTGCGCGATCAGCACGTCTTTCAGGCGCGCCGCCTCGGGCGAACCCGGTTTCAGGCTTTTGAGGTTGTCGCCGATCACGGCCACGACCGCCGCGCGCACGCTGTCCGCCCGGGCCGCGTCGCCACGCGCCTGTTCCTCGATCACGCGCTCCAGCATCGACGCGACAAAGGTCACGCCGGCCGCCTTGATGGCCTGCAGGTCGCACGGCGCCAGCAGCCACGGCGTGGCGGTGTCGCGCTGGTCATGCGCCGAGTTGGCCAGCACCGCGGCGGTGTCGGCCAGCCGCGCGCCCGCGTGGTGGCGTACCGCCTGCGCGGGGTCGGGCAATTCGAGCAGCTGGCTGCAGGTGGGTGCAAGCGCGGAGAGATCGTGCACCGCGTCAGGCGTGACGCGTACCAGCGTCGGCCCGGCACCGTGCACCCAGACCCGGCCGATCAACACGGCATCGGCGGCGTCGGAGGGCAGCGTGGCGGCGTTTTTCAGGTGTTTTTGCATGGACGTCCACGCCGATTGGTCATAGTTTGCTATAAATAATATAGCATTTAGGCTGCGTGACCAGCCCGTCCGGATGCGGCCAACCTGCTGCTCACAGCGGGCTGATCTGCACCTTGCGCCACTTGATCGCGCCGCCAGGCGCGTCGTTCGGACCGTTGCCAAACTGAAGCGCAATCGGGCCGCTGGCGAACTTGCTGTCCTGCACGTTGACGGTCTGCACGCCGTTGAACACCACCGTCAGGTTGCTGCCCTTGGCGGTGATCAGAAAGGTGTTCCACTTGCCGCCCGCCTTGGGCATCGGCGAGACTTTGGCGAAATCGACAATGGCGCCCGTGCCGTAGCTGGGGTCGGGCCGCTGGTCGTAGATGTTCACCTCATACGAATTCGTGGCCGCCACCTTCTTTGGGTCGGACAGGCGGATGAAAATGCCGCTGTTGGTGGTGTGGTCGGCCCAGAACTCGGCCTTGATCTGGAAGTCGCGGTAGCTGTTCTTGGAGACCAGGTAGCTCGCTACCTTGGCCTTGTCGGCCACGATGGCGCCGTCTTCAGCGCGCCAGTTGGCGTCGCCCACGCGGTCAAAATTATCCAGGCCGCTGGCGCCGTCCACCAGCGTGGTCCATGAGGCTTGGCCGGGCATGCTGGAACAGCTGACCAGGGCCAGCGCTGCGATGGCGAACCCGATTCCGAGGGTGATGAAGCGTTTCATGTGGTGTGTCTCCTGTCCCGCCATGATGGGCGGGTGACGGGATTCTATCGACGGAAGCCCTGGTTGAGGGGCGCGCGAGCCGTCCGGGTGGCGCAGCCAATGCGGCAGCGAGCGCCCAAAAAAAAGGGACGGGCCAAGCCCGTCCCAGATGCGCCGTGAGTGCAGCGGCGCGGTCGTTGTTACTTCTTTTTCGGTGCGGCTTTGCTGGCGCCGTTCTTGGCCTGGGCGGTGGCCCACTTGCCGGCAAAGGCCTGAATGTCGGACAGGCGCTTGAGCAGGTCGGCGCCCGAAGTGGTCACGCAGTAGCCGTCAGAACCATGGTTCACCAGCCCGGCTTCGCGCAACTCCTTGATGCGGGTGTTGAGCGTATTGGGGGTGATGCCGCCCACGCTGTCTTGCAGCAGGCGGAAAGTCTGGGCATGGCCGTCGCGCAGCGCCCACAGGGTGCGCATCGCGTAACGCGACTCGAGCAGGCCCAGCAGTTGGCTGACGGCGGCGTTTTCCTTGGAACTCATTCGGTGTTCTCCTCGAAGCGGTGATGGGGTGGCTTGAGCGGTGCTGTGCGTCCCGGTGGGTTTGCCAGCACCTGCGTCGCGACTATATCCGTTTTTTGCGGATGCTACAAGTTTGGTAGCTAACTATGACCAGTGCGCGCGCACCAGACCGCAAAAAGGCTTGAAAACCAGCTCAAAGATAGACTTTTTGCAACAGCCGGATCAGGGTTTTGCGCTCGGTCGGCGTGAGGTGCGCGGCGGCGTCGTTTTCCAGCGTCGCGGCCGTTAGCTCGGCATCCACCATCATGGCTTCGCCTGCTGCGGTGAGGTGCAGGCCAATGGCCCGGCCATCGCGCGGATGCGGCTTGCGCTCGATCAGCGCGCGTTTCTCCAGCGTGTTGATCAGGCCCACCAGGTTGGGCGGCAGGATGCTCAAGGTGCTGCACAGCTGGCGCGAGGTGATGCCGGGGTTGTGCATGATCACCGACAGCACCGAAAAATCGACTGGCCGCAGACCGTAGGGGGCCATGCGCTGCAGAAACACCCCGATGATCGCCACCGCTGCGCGCCGGGCGTTGTAGCCCACCAGGGTTTCCAGAAAGCGGGTGTCGATTGGTTCGGCCGTGGCGGCAGCAGGGGCGGGTGCAGGGGCGCGTGCGGGTGCGGAGGCGTTGCGGCGTGCGGGCATGGGGCGTTTTAGCGGGACGGGGGTTCCAGCATAGCGCTGGCGGCGGCGTCCGCGGTGTCGCGGCTGCGCGCCAGTTGCGCCTTGATCAAGCCGAACCGCATGTCCAGCTCGGGCAGTACCCAGGTGTGAAAGGCCAGGGCCGGCGCCCGCCAGCGCACGGCGGCGGCATCGGCCGGCAGCGTGGCCAGAATCCTGGACCAGGCCCAGGCCAGCAGCACCAGCGCCACCGCGCGCAGGTAGTCACCGGCAATCCAGTACGGCAATTTGGGCTGCGCGCCGGCGCCGTCGGCCAGCAAGGTGGTCACGTAGCGCAGCTCGGCCAGGCGCCGCAGCGCCTCGGCATCGGCAGGGCGGTTCACGTCCAGCTCGCGCCGCAGCCCCAGCAGCAGGCTGGCAAGCGCCTGCCCGCCATCGGGCAGCACCTTGCGCACCAGCAGGTCAATGGCCTGGATCTCGTTGGTGCCCTCGTAGATCATCGCCACGCGCGAGTCGCGCACGATCTGCTCGATACCCCATTCGCGCACATAGCCGTGGCCGCCCAGGACCTGTAGGCAGTCGCTGCCGCCGTGGAACGCCTGGTCGGTCATGGCGGCCTTCAATACCGGCGTCACCAGGCTGCACCAGTTCGTCGCCTGGGCGCGGCGCGCCGGGTCGGGGTGGTGGCGGGCAAGGTCGAGTTCAAGACCGGTCTGGTAGGCCAGCAGCCGCCCGCCGTCGATCCAGGCGCGTTGCGTGTCCAGGATGCGGCGAATGGCCGGGTGTTCGCTGATCAGGTGCGGGGCAGTACCTGTGCCGCCCGGCGCCCGCATCTGCCGCCGCTCCTGTGCGTAGGCGTCGGCCTTCTGCCAGGCCGCATCGAGCAGGCCCACGCCCTGCAGGCCCACATGCAGGCGGGCAGCATTCATCATGACGAACATGGCGTTCAGCCCGCGGCCGGGTTCGCCGATCAGCCAGCCGGTGGCGTCGTCAAAGCGCATCACGCAGGTGGCGCTGCCGTGCAGGCCCATTTTTTCTTCAATGCGGTCGCAGTGCACCGCGTTGCGCTGGCCGTCAGGCAGCCACTTGGGCGCCAGGAACAGCGACAGGCCTTTGGGCCCTGCGGGCGCATCGGGCAGGCGCGCCAGGACCAGGTGCACGATGTTGTCGGTCAGGTCGTGTTCGCCGCTGGAGATGAAGATCTTGGTGCCGCTGACGCCGAAGCTGCCGTCCGCCTGTGCCACGGCTTTGGTGCGCGCCAGGCCAAGGTCGCTGCCGGCGTGCGGTTCGGTCAGGCACATGGTGGCCAGCCATTCGCCGCTGGCCATCTTGCTCAGGTAGCGGGCCTTGAGTTCGTCGCTGCCGTGGTGTTTGACGCATTCGTAGGCGCCATGCAGGATGCCTGGCGCCATGGTCCAGCCGTGGTTGGCGGCGCTCAGCCATTCGTAGAGAACCGAGTCCAGCACCGCGGGCAGGCCCTGGCCGCCGTCTTCCGGCGCACACGCAAGCGCCGGCCAACCCGCCTGCCAGAACGCCTGGTAGGCATCGCGGAAGCCCGGCGGCATCGTGACCTTGCCGGTGCCCTCCACGGTCTCGTGGCGGCAACCGATCTCGTCGCCACCGCGCGTGAGCGGGGCCACGACCTCGCCGACGAACTTGCCCGCTTCATCCAGCACCTGCTGCATCAGGTCGGCATCGACCTCGGCAAACGGTGGCAATGCCTGCAGCACCGCCGGTGCGTTCAGCACATCAAACAGCAGGAACCGGGTGTCTTCAGGGCGGGGCTGGTAGTTCATGGCGGTGCCGGGTGGGCGTTAGCGGCAGCTGAAGTTGGCGGCGTCTTCCACGTCGCCGCTGCCGTTGTAGTGCGCGTATTTCGGGTAGGCGCACAGAGGCCGCGAGCGGTTGGGGAAGACGGCCGTACCGCGCGCCGTGATGCGTTCGGGGGCGGTGCCTTTTTCGACCCAGTCCACCAGCGCGCCCAGGCCGTCCCACGAATCGGTGGCCGCGCCGCCCGAGCAGTGCGCCATGCCGGGGATCAGGAAGAGGCGCGCGAAGTCAGGCGTTGCAGCGCCGTGCACCGCGGTCAGCCGCTGGTGGTAATCAATCATCTCGTGCGGCGAAAAAATCGGGTCGGCCATGCCGTGAGCGAACAGCAGCTTGCCGCCGCGCGCCTTGTAGCCGGTGAGCTGCACGTCGTCGCCGGTGTTGAAGATCCACGAATGCGCGTCCATGCGGGGCGGGTCCTTGTCGAAATTGAAGCTGTAGATGCTCAGTGACCGGTCAGGTGGCGTGACAAAGTAGCCCTGCAGCGCGTCTTCCATCAGGAACACATGGCGCGAGTTGGCCTTGGCCGTGTCTGACGTGCCGAGCTTCCAAGCGCGCCAGTCGTTCTGCGGGTGGCCGACGCCGGCGTCCCACGGCCAGGAGTAGTACAGCGGCTGGCCAGCGGCGTTCTTGGCACCCGTGAAAATCTTCTTCAGCGCGTCGACCTGCGGCGCGGCCAGGCAGCTTGCATCCTTCGCTCCCTTGCACTGCAGCGCGGCGGGGTCAAACCTGCAGGCCGCAGGGTTGGACACCAGCCCATCGGCCACGCCATCCTGCGCGTCGCAGGCGTCCAGGATGCCTTTGCGCAGCAGCTGCAGGTCGTCAGGCGGCAGGGCGCGGCTGAGCACGGGTTTGCCGTCGGCACCGGCTGGTGCGATGGCCTGCAGCGCCTGCGTGTCCCACGCGGCTGCGATGGTCGCGCCCTTGGACACGCGCATGGCCGGCGCGATCGCGATCACGCCGTCAAAGTACGACGGGAAGCGTTGCGTGAACATCATCCCCTGTCGCCCACCGCCCGAGCAGCCAATGAAGTACGACTTGTCGGGCGCCTTGGCGTAGTAGCGGCGGATCAACTCCCTGGCGGTCACGGCCACCCGGTCGTGCGCGTTGTAGGCGTTGTCGGTGCGCGCGATCGGGTCGAAGCCGAAGTCGGCGCTCGGGCCTTGGTGGCCCGCGTCGGTGGTGACCACGGCAAAGCCGCGGTTCAGCGCATAGCCGGGCGCCGCCTGCGGGCCGACCGCGGGCCGCACCACGCCATCGTTGCCGCCGCCGCCCTGGTACAGAAAGCGGCCGTTCCATTGCACCGGCAGGCGCAACTCAAAACCGATGTGGTAGGACTTGCCGTCCTGCCCGGTGCGCTCGGCCATGCGCCCCGTGATGCGGCAGTGGCCCGCCAGCATCGGGCCGGCGGTGACGCCCGGCGGGCGGGTGGCGTCGGCCGCGACCGCCTCGGTCTGGAGCACCACGCCCACGGGTGCCTGCGAGGAAAATCCGGCGCAGTCGCTCGGCTGGGCCAGTGCGCTGCCGCCAACGGCGAGCAGGCCGAAGGCCAGCGGGGCGATACACGTGGCCATGGCCGAAGCGGAGTTGCGGGCCAAACGGTTCATGGATGTCTCCTCGAATCGGGGTGTCAGCCGGAACGCTTCGTCCGGCCCACGTGAAGGCGGTTTCATCGGCAGCTGAAGTTGGCCGCGTCGTTGATGTCGCCCGAGCCCTTGTAGATCGCCTGCCGGGGGTAGGCGCACAGCGGCCGGCTGCGCGGCTTGCCGTTGGTCTGCCAGCTTGTGGGTACATCCGGGTTGATGCCGGGCCGTGCGGTGGCCACGACGCCGTCAGGTGCCTGGCCTTTTTCGACCCAGTTGACCATGGCGCTCAGCATGTCGAACTGCTCGGTGGCCGGGCCGCCCTGGCAATGGTTCAGCCCCGGGATGGTGAACAGGCGCGTGAAGCTGGCCGCTTGCCCGCCATGCGTCTTGTCCAGGCCCTCGTACCAGTTGATGGTGTCGTTCACCGAGAACACCGGGTCGGAGTTACCGTGGTAGACGATCATCTTGCCGCCCTTGGCCTTGAAGGCCGACAGGCTGGTGGCATATGGCGGTGTCATGAACTGCACGGACGACTCCTTGAAGGTCGCGTCCGAGGCGTAGATCTTCGGCGCGTCGGTGTCAAAGTTGTAGTCGAGCAGCGACTTGATCAGCGCTGGCGGATTGCCGGCCACCGGTTTCGGCGGTGACGAAAAGATGTAGGCCACCGAGCCGGCACCCAGTACGCCGATGATCGGCAGCCCGGCAATCGGGCCCTGCAGTTTCCAGGCGCGCCAGCTGCCGAAACCGATCTGCGAGGCACCCACGCCTGCGTCCCACGGCCAGTCGCTGTAGAGCCGCTCGCCCTTGCTGTTGACCGGGCCGGCAAACACCTTTTGCAGCGCACTGACCTGCGGCGCGCTCAGGCACTGCGCGGTCTTTTCGCCGCTGCACTGCAAGGCCTTCAACTCAAACGCTTTCTGGCACGCCGGCAGGTTGTTCACCAAGCCGTCGGCCAGACCGTCCAGCGCATCGCATTTCTCCAGCACCTTGTCAGCCACGAGCTTCATGTCGGCTGGCGGAAAAGCGGCCTTGATGTCGGGGTTGACGCTGCTGAACGCCTGGATGTCCCAGGCGTGCTGCACCGCCGCCTTGGGCAGGTTGAAGCCAGGGTTGCCGGCAATGATGCCGTCGAACTCGGCCGGGTAGCGGGATGCCGCCACCATGCCGTGCCGCCCGCCATTGGAGCAGCCCATCAGGTACGCATGCCGGGCCGGCTGGCCGTAGTGTGTTGCGATCAATTGCTTGGCCATGGGCGCGAGCTTGGCCGTGGCCTGGTAGCCGTAGTCAAGCCGTGCCTGCGGGTCCAGGCCAAACAGGTTGCCGCCCACCAGGCCGACGGGCGTGCCGTCTGCGCCGGGCGTTTGCGGCGGCAGCATGGCGTGGCCCGCATCGCTGGAGAGCACCGCGAAGCCCTGCATCAGCGCATTGGTGGTGGCGCCGCCGGTTACGACGTTGCCAAACGCCGACTGCACCACGCCGTCGTTGCCGCCATTGGCTTGAAACAGGAAACGGCCCGACCAATTGGCGGGCAGCCGCATCTCGAAGCCAATGGCATAGGGCTTGCCATCGACACCGGTGCGCTCGGCCATGCGGCCCGAGACCTTGCAGTGCGCGGGCATCGGGTAGGGCTGCGCCATGCCGCTGACAGTCAGGCCGGCAGGCACCGATTCAGCGGCGGTGATGCGCGTCCCGCCTGCAGTGAATTTTGATGCCAGCTGCGCGCATTCCACGGGGACAGTCGGCTGATTCGTTGCCTGATTGGCGCACGACGCGAGCAACAGCAATCCTGCGCCGCAGGTGGCGGCCTGAAGCATGTTTCGCATGGATTGAACTCCTGATCAGGACTGGCCGGTGAAGCCGATGTGCTTGACCAGAGGGCCCCAGCGGAAAAATGCGTCACGCTGGCTCCTGTCCATCTCGCGAACGGTGGAGCCCTGCGCCACCAGCCCGAAAGTACCCAGGCTGCTGACGACGATGGGCGCCTTGAGCGCGGCGTTGATGGCTGCGTTGGCGTTGTCGATGACGCTGGCTGGCGTCTTGGCGGGCGCATAGAAGCCAAACCATTCCTCCGTGGTGAGCTCCGGGAAGCCCTGCTCCGCGAACGTGGCGACTTCCGGAGAAAACGGCGAACGGGCCGGCCCCGAGGTGGCGATCAATCGGATCTTGCCGGCCTTGTGGTTGGCCAGGAAGTCGCCGCGGGGCGTGAACATCGAGGCAATCTGTCCGCCAATCATGTCGGCCACACCGGGCACCGAGCCGCGGTAGGGAACGTGCTGCAGCGGCACGCTGGTATAGCTGCTGAGCAGGGCGCCCAGGAAATGCGGCAGCGAGCCTGCGGCGGGAGAGCCATAGCTGGCCTGCGCCGGGTTGGCCTTGGCCCACGCCACATAGTCTTTGACGCTCTTGACCGTAGCCGGGACCATGGGGCCGACCGCGAGGCCGTGGTGCATGACCGCAGCAATTGATACGGGGGTCAGGTCCTTGAATGGATCGTAGGCCAGGTTGGTGTAGATGTGCGGGTAGACCGAGGTGCAAGAGTACGGCGTCAGCAGCAAGGTGCTGCCGTCGGCCGGCGCGTTCTTGACGGTCTCGCAGGCGATGCGCCCGCCGGCACCGGGCTTGTTCTCGACCACGGCCGCGTTCTTGGTGAAGGCGCTGCCGCGCAATTGCTCGCCCACGCGCCGGCTGGTGGCGTCGGCGGTGCCGCCTGCGGGGAAACCGTTCACGATCTTGACCTGGTCCAGCGCCTGCGCAAGCGCGGCGAATGGGTGCAGGGTGGCGAGCGCGCCGATCGCGCCTGCGGATTGAATGAGGTGTCGGCGGGTGGTCATGGTGTGTCTCCTGAACAAGTGAAAGCAAAAAATTGAAAGTGGAGTCTCAGCGCGGCGCCATGCGCAGTGCGCCGTCCAGGCGAATCACTTCGCCGTTGAGGTGTGAGTTGGTGACGATGTGACAGGCCAACTGGGCAAACTCTTCGGGCTTGCCCAGTCGCGGTGGGAAAGGGATGGAAGCCGCGAGCGAGGCTTGCACGGGTTCGGGCAGCTGCTTCATGAGCGGCGTGGCGAACAGGCCCGGGGCCACAGTGCAGACGCGGATGCCGTGCTGGGCCAGGTCGCGCGCCATCGGTAGGGTCATGCCCACCAGCCCGCCCTTGGACGCGCTGTAGGCCTGCTGGCCGACCTGGCCGTCGAACGCCGCGACCGATGCGGTGAACATCATCACGCCGCGCTCGCCGTCTTCCAGCGGCGGCAACTTCACGCACTCGGCCGCGAACAGGCGGCTGATGTTGTAGCTGCCAATCAGGTTGACGTTGACCACGCGCGCAAAGTCTTCCAGCGGTGCTGCCGTGCCGTCTTTGCCCACGATGCGTTTGGCGCTGCCAATGCCGGCGATGTTCATGAGGATGCGGGCCGGGCCATGCGCAAAGGTGGCTTTGGCCAGCGCCGCCGTGACGCTGTCGGTGTTGGTGATGTCGCAGGCGCAGGCCACGCCGTTGATCTCGGCGGCCACCTTTTCGGCGAGCGCCAGGTTGACGTCCAGCACGGCTACGCGGGCGCCCAGGCGGGCCAGCTCGCGCGCCGTGGCTTCGCCCAGGCCCGAGGCGCCGCCCGTGACGAGCGCGGCGTGTCCGCTGATGTTCATGGGTGGCCTCCTTGGGGTTTCACGATGTGGGGTGCCGCGTCGGCGTGCAGGGCGTTGACCAAGGCATCGCGGTGCTTGAGCACGGCGCGCTGGTTGATCGATCCCTTGTCGGTGATTTCGCCCTTGTCGATCGAGGGCGGATCGGCGAGAAATACCGCACGCGCGATCCGGTTGGCACTGCCAGTGCCGGACTTGGCCAGCGTGTCCACCAGGCCCTGCAGCCAGGCCTGGACCGGTGCGGCGGCCACCACGTCGGCCAGCGCTGCGCCTGCGGGCAGGCCGCTCAGGGCGCGGATCTCGCCGGTCGGAAAAATCATGGCGCCGACCTCTTTGAGGTTGATACCGGTCAGCACCGCGTCCTGCACGTACGGCGCGCCGGCCGCAATGATCTTGGCCCGGAGCGGACCTACGCTGACGAACGTGCCGGTGGCGAGCTTGAAGTCTTCCGCGATGCGGCCGTCGAACTTGAGCCCCACGTGGATGTTGTCGTCATCGATCCACTTCACCGCGTCGCCGGTGCAGAAGAAACCTTCCTCATCGAAAGCTTCGCGGGTGGCCTCGGGCGCGCGCCAGTAGCCGGGCGTGATGTTGGGGCCGCGGTAGCGCACCTCGGTCTTGCCGTCGGACTCGACCAGTTTCAGCTCAAGGCCGGGGGTGGGCACGCCCAGATCGCCGGCCTTCACATTGGGGTTGGTCACAAAAATGCCAAACGGACCCGATTCGGTCATGCCCAGGCCCGTGCCCATGACGATGCGCTCGCCGACTTCGGCTTCCTGCGTCTGATGCAGGCTGTCCCAGATCGGCTGTGCCAATGCCGCACCCGCGTAGAAGAACATCCTGACGCGCGACAGCAGCGTCTGGCGCAACTGCGCGTCGGTTTTCATGGCGTTGGCGATCGCCTCAAAGCCGGTGGGCACGTTGAAGTACACCGTGGGCGCGATTTCGCGCAGGTTGCGCAGTGTCTCGGCCATCAGCGCGGGTGTGGGCTTGCCATCGTCGATGTAGAGCGTGCCGCCGTTGTAGACGGTAAGGCCAAAATTGTGGTTGCCGCCAAAGGTGTGGTTCCACGGCAGCCAGTCAACCAGTACGGGCGGCTCTTCAGCCAGCACCGGCATCGACTGGCGCATCTGCTGCTGGTTGGCGCACCACATGCGCTGGGTGTTGATGACCGCCTTGGGCAGCTTGGTCGATCCTGAAGTAAACAGGAATTTGGTGACGGTGTCCGGCCCGGTGGCCTGCATCGCCGCATCCACCGCCGGTGTCGGGTTTGTAGCCAGGAAGGTGCCGAACGTGCTCGTTGCACGGTCATTCATCGCTCCTGAATGTATAGCAACCTCGACATCCGGCCCGACGGTGGCGGCGATCGCCTTGCCGTAGCGTGCCGCGTCGCTGGCAAACACCAGGCCGGGGGTGAGCGTGTCCAGCACATGGCGCAGCTTGTCGTAGTCCTGGCTTACGGTCGAATAGGCCGGCGAGACCGGACAGTAGGGCACACCGGCGTAAATGCAGCCCAGTGCCAGCAGGGCGTGCTCCAGGTCGTTCTCGCTCAGGATGGCGACCGGCCGCTCTGGCCCCAAGCCACGGTCGAGCAGCGCCTGGCCGATGCTGCGCGCTCTGGCGACAGCCTCGGCGTAGCTGATGTGGCGCCAGTCGCCCGTGCTCCCGTCCGCGTGGCGAACCCTTCGCGCCATGAAGCTGCGCTGGGGTGCGACCTCGGCCCAGTGGACCAGCCGGTCGGTGATGCGGTGTGCATAGTCGGCCAGTGGCTGGTCGGCCTGCAAATACCGGTTGCCAGCTGCGCCGTCACGCAAGGTGACGCGGGTCACTCCGAATGTGAGTGCCCGGTAGCGGGGTGTCGTGGTGGGGGCGTTGGTCTCGCTCATGGATGGGGGGTGTTGGGTGCCGCGACCGCGCCGCGTGTCAGTTTTTCTGGACCTTGGCAGCCTTGCCTTCGAGGAAGGCGCGCACGCGTTCCTTGGCTTCAGGTGCGCTTTGGGCAATGGCAGCCATCATGGCTTCGGAGAAGAAGCCATGATCGGCGCTCTGCTCGGCAATGCGCGGCAGCGCGTGCATCAAGGCATAGTTGGTGAGCGGGGCGTTTTGCGCTACCCGGTGGGCCAGTTCGAGCGCCTTGTCCAGCGCCCGGCCTTGGGGCACCAGGTACTGCGCAAAACCGAAACGCTCGCCATCCTGCGCGTTGTAGACACGGCCGGTCAGCATCATGTCCGTCATGCGGGCCACACCAATCAGTTTCGGAATGCGAACCGAGCCGCCGCCGCCCACGAAGATGCCGCGCGAGCCTTCTGGCAGCGCATAAAACGTGGACTCGTCGGCCACCCGGATATGGCAGGCGCTGGCCAATTCGAGGCCGCCGCCGACCACTGCGCCATGCAGCGCGGCGATCACCGGCACCGGGCCGAACTGCACGCGTTCGAGTGCGGCGTGCCACATGCGCGAGTGTTGCAGGCCCTGGCCGGCGTCGCGCTCCTTGAGCTCGCTCAAATCGAGGCCGGCGCAGAAGTGTTCGCCCTGACCAGCAATCACGGCGGCGCGGGCGGCGGCGGGCAGGTTTTCAAACAGGTCGCGCAGGGCCAGAATAAGGGCGTCATTGAGGGCGTTGCGCTTGGGCGCACGGGTCAGGCGGATGACGGCGACGTCGCCCTGCATGTCGAGTTGGAGGTCTGTGTTGCTCATGGTTGCGTTTTGTCCAAGAATCCATTATTGTTATGAATCATAACTAACTCAAGCCCTTCTGTCGCACTTTAATCAGTGTTTTCCCTAGGGCCCGCCGGCCCGCCCCGGAGACTGCCATGGACCATAAGAATCTCATCGCCATTGACATCCACACGCACGCTGAAGTCAGCTGCTGGAACCCGTTTGACAGCTATGGCGAGGAGTACGACCGCGCCGCAGACAAATACTTCCGCTCGAACCGCCGGCCGACCATAGAGGAAACCATTGCCTACTACCGCGAGCGCAAGATTGGCCTGATCATGTTCACGGTGGATGCCGAGACGCAGATGGGCCGGCGCCGCATCCCGAACGAGGAAATTGCCGAAGCGGCGCAGAAGAACAGCGACATGATGAAGGCCTTTGCCAGCATCGATCCGCACAAGGGCAAGATGGGCGCCCGCGAGGCCGAGCGGTTGATCAAGGAGCACAACGTCAAGGGTTTCAAGTTTCACCCCACGGTGCAGGGTTACCACCCCTACGACAAGATGGCATGGCCGATCTACGAGGTGATCAACGCGCACGGGCTGCCCGCCATTTTTCATACCGGGCACAGCGGCATTGGCAGCGGCATGCGCTGCGGCGGCGGGCTGCGGCTGGAGTACAGCAATCCGATGCACCTGGACGACGTGGCGATTGACTTCCCCGACATGCAGATCGTGATGGCGCACCCCAGCTTTCCGTGGCAAGACGAAGCGCTGAGTGTGGCAACCCACAAGCCTAATGTGTGGATCGACCTGTCCGGCTGGAGCCCCAAGTACTTCCCCAAGCAGTTGGTGCAGTACGCCAACACCCTGCTGAAGGACCGCATCCTGTTCGGCAGCGACTACCCGCTGATCACGCCCGACCGCTGGATGAAAGACTTTGACGAAGCGGGTTTCAAGCCCGAGGTGATGCCCGGCATCCTGAAGGGCAACGCGGTGCGGCTGCTGAAGCTGGATCAAGCCACCTGATGGGCCGAATCGCGTCGCTGACCGACATCGAAGCGCTGGAGTCCCGGCCGTACGAATCGGCGCTGCCGGCGTACACGACCTACGGGCTGATTGCCCACGCAGCGGCGAGCTTCCCGCATCGCGATGCCCTGCGCTACCTGCCCGATGGCGATCTGGCCACGCCGCCACATCGGGTCACGTACTGCGATCTGCTGGCGCAGATCCACCGCGCTGCCAATCTGTTCCGCTCGATGGGCATCGGCCCCGGCGACGCTGTGGCCATCCTCGCGCCGAACATCCCCGAGACGCAGTTCGCGTTCTGGGGCGCGCAGGTGGCCGGGCGTGTGTGCCCCATCAACTATCTGCTGCAGCCCGACCACATCGCGGCGCTGCTGGTGGCGTCGGGTGCCAGGCTGGTCGTCGCGCTCGGGCCGAACGCTGAACTGAACCTGTGGCCAACGATCGAGAAGGTTCTGGCGCTGTGCCCGCTGCCGGTGCTTCAGATCGAAGTCGGGCCGCAGCGCGGACCCGGCCTGCCGGTGTTCCACGACGCACTGGCCGAACAGCCGGAAGCCCTGAACTTCGGCCCCGACCTGCACCCTAGCCGCGTGGCCGCGTGCTTTCATACCGGCGGCACCACCGGCGCGCCGAAGTTGGCCCTGCACACCCATGGCAACGAGGCCCATACCAGCGGGTTTGCGCCGCTGTATTACGGGTTCGACGAAACCACTGTCGAGATCAACGGCTTTCCGCTGTTCCATGTGGCTGGCGCCTTTGTCTATGGACTGGCTTTGCTCGGCGTCGGGGCCACACAGGTGTTGCCCACGTTGAGCGGCTTGCGCAACCCGGGCTTCATGGCGAACTACTGGAAGTTTGCCGAGCGCGAGCAGGTGACGGCGCTGGCGTGCGTGCCCACCATCCTCTCGACACTGCTCAACACGCCGGTGAACGCCGACATCTCGCGCATCCGCGTCGCCTACACCGGCGGCTCGCCTCTGCCGGGTGAGCTTGCCGCGAAATTCGAGCAACAGTTGGGCATTCCCGTTCGCAACATCCTCGGCATGACGGAATGCGCGGGGCTGGTGTCGATCGAGCCTGCGGGCGCGCCACGCGTGGCGGGATCGACCGGGTTGCGCCTGCCGTACACCGAAGTGCATGCCGTGCCCTGGCGCGATGGCATGGCGCACCTGGATGAACGCTGCGCGGCGAACGAAACCGGTGTGATTGTGTTGCGTGGGCCGCATGTCAGCCCCGGCTATTCCGAGTCTTCACGCGATGCCGGCATGTTTCAGGATGACGCGACGGGCCGCCGCTGGCTGGTCTCAGGTGACCTGGGGCATCTGGACCCTCAGGGCACCATCCATATCACCGGGCGGGCCAAGGACGTGATCATTCGGGGCTCGCACAACATCGATCCGGGCTTGGTGGAGGACGCTTTTCTGGCGCATCCGGCCGTCGCACTGTGCGCGGTGGTGGGCGAGCCCGATGCCTACGCGGGCGAGTTGCCGGTGGCGTTTGTGACACTCAAGCCCGGCGTGCCGATGGACCCGCACGACTTGCTGCAGGCGGTTGCGCCGAAGGTCCATGAGCGACCGGCGGTGCCCAAGCGACTGACCGTGCTGGACGCCATGCCGATGACGGCCATCGGCAAGATCTACAAACCGGCGCTGCGGTTGCGCGCGATGGAAACGAAGCTGACGGAGATGCTGGTGGGCGTGGCGCCGGGGCGCACGGTCAGCGTGGCGGGCGAGGAGGTTGCCGGCACGGTGAAGGTGACCATCAGGATTTCAGGCGCGCCCACTGTCCAGATCGGCGACGTGGTGCGCCAGCGGTTGACGGCGATTGCGGTGCGGACCGAACTGTTGTTCGGCGCCTGACAGCGCAGTCGGCGGGGGCGGCGGCGTGTGGGCCTACCAGCCGCCGGTAGCCAACCAGTGCTCCAGTTCATCAAACTTGTCGATGCCCCAGAACATCTCGCCATCGACCACCACCGTCGGCGATCCGAACACGCCGGCAGCCAGCGATGCCTCCACGTCGGCCCGCAGCAGCCGGGCGGCTTCTTCGCCTTGCGCAGCTGCAATCAGAGTCACCGCCGGCAGGGTCGGTGGCAAGGCGAGGCTGGCCAACGTGGCCGGGGCCGACAAGTCGCGCCCGTCGTGCCAGTGCGCATGGAACAGGGCGCGAGCGAGCGCGCGGGCACTGCCGGGCTGGTGGCGGGCCGTCCAGCAATAGGCGCGGGCCGCGGTCAGCGGGTTCATCTGGGGCCGCTCGAGGTCCAGACCCAGTGTGATGCCGTGGCGCCGTGCGTAACGCAGCACATCGCGCTTGACGTACGGCCCCTTCAGCGGCGTGTCCAGCAACGGCTTCAGGCCCATCACCTTCATCACCGACACGCCCAGCAGCATCGGGTGCCACTCGACCGTGCGGCCATGCCGTGCCGCCAGTTCGTCGATCCGCATCGAGGCGAAATAGCCGTAGGGCGAGATGAAGTCGAAATAGAACTGAAGCGATGAGCGAGGAGAGGCCATGGGGTACGGGGTTGCGCAGAATGCGGTTTGAGCAAAAGCTATAGTATTGATAGCAAACTATGACCATGGGATAAGGACATACGGACTATTGTGCTTTATAAACCGCCTCTGGAACAGATCTGGGGCCGTCAGAAGCTGCGCCGGGTGGTGAACGATGGAGCAGGTGACAAAAGAAAGCCAGGGGCGATACCGGGCACACCCGTTGTCTGGTCACTAGAATTCGACTGACCACTCCAACCCGTATTCAGGCGGCCATGACGATCAAGACACACGACAAACTGCTGCTGACCGGCGCTGCGGGCGGGCTGGGCAAGGCGCTGCGTGAGCGGCTCAAGGCCAATTGCACGGTGCTGCGCCTGTCTGATCTGGCCGATGTTGGCCCGTCGGGCGCGAACGAAGAAGTGGTGCTGGCCGATCTGGCCGATGCCCAGGCCGTGCACCGCGCCGTCGCGGGCGTGGACGCCATCGTTCACCTGGGCGGCGTGTCGGTCGAAGGCCCGTTCGGCCCGATCCTGCAGGCCAATATCCTGGGCACCTACAACCTGTATGAAGCGGCGCGCAAGAACGGCGTCAAGCGGGTGGTGTTTGCCAGCTCCAACCACGTCACCGGCTTCTACCGCCAGGGCGAAACGATCACCGCCGACGACGCGCCGCGGCCGGACGGGATGTACGGCGTCAGCAAGGCGTTTGGCGAAGACCTGGCGCGCCTGTACTTTGACCGCTATGGCATCGAGACCGCCTGTGTGCGCATCGGCTCCTCGTTTCCCGAGCCGAAAGATCGGCGCATGCTGGCCACCTGGCTCAGCTTCGACGACCTGCACCGCCTGATCAGCGCCTGCCTGGCGACGCCGGTGCTGGGCCACACCATCATTTTCGGCATGTCCAACAACGCCGTGACCTGGTGGGACAACGCGCGGGCGCGCCACGTGGGCTATGTGCCGCAGGACAGCTCGGACGTGTTTCGCGAAGCGGTGTACGCGCGCACCGCGCCGCCAGACCTCAACGATCCGGCGGTGCAGTTTCAGGGCGGCGTCTTCGTGCGCACCGGGCCGTTCGAATGATCGCGAGAATGCCTGCGTACGATGCCCTGACCGGCAGCCTGATCATTGGCGCTTCTGATACTGCCCGAAGCAATTCAGTCTGTGTCGGGCGGCCGATACCCGCTCATTGCCCAGTCACCCCACCGACCACGAGACCAACATGACTTTGCCTGCACCCTACCAAAGCTACCCCAACACCCTGCGTCGCGACCTGCTCGCTGGCAAGCGCCTCATCGGCTGCTGGTCGTCGCTGGCCAGTGCCATCACCACCGAAGTGCTCGGCCTGGCCGGGTTTGACTGGGTGTTGCTGGACGGCGAGCATGCGCCCAACGACATCCGCACGTTCGTGGCGCAACTGATGGCGTTGAAGGACAGCCCCAGCGCACCCGTGGGTCGCCCCGGCAGCAACAACGAGGTGGAGATCAAGCGCATGCTGGACGCAGGCTTTTACAACCTTCTCATTCCTTACGTCGAAAGTGCGGCCGATGCGCGCCGCGCGGTGGCTGCCACGCGTTACCCGCCGCAGGGGCTGCGCGGCGTGTCGGTGTCACAGCGAAGCAACCGCTACGCGACTGTTCCCGACTACTTCATGGGCATCAACGAACAGATCAGCGTGCTGATCCAGATCGAGAGTCCGGCAGGCGTTGCCGCCGCGCGCGAGATTGCGGCGATTGATGGTGTGGATTGCCTGTTTGTCGGCCCGTCCGATCTGGCGGCCACCTACGGCCATATTGGCAACCCGACCCATCCCGAGGTGCAGCAGGCCATTGCCGCCGTGTTTGCCGATGCCAAGGCCTGCGGCAAACCCGCTGGCACGCTGGCGCCGGTGGAAGCTGATGCGCGGCGTTACCTCGAGATGGGCGCGACGTTTGTCGGCGTTGGCAGCGACCTGGGCGCCTTCCGGGCCGCGACCAAGGCGCTCTGCGAGAAGTTCCGGACGTGAACCGGCGAACGGTGCCAAGATTCATTGGATGCTATATAAGTTATAGCAAGAAACGACCCCTGAATGCGGACCACGGCCATATTTGGCATCAAAACCGCTCGCTGGAGAACTTTGCAGCGGCGCCTCTGCCCGGTGCTCGGCTGCGCAGCGCTTGAAACGAAATGCGTTCACCCGCCAGCATGCTGGAGATACCCATGATTGATAGCGCGGACGGTGTGACGGAATCGGTTTTGGCCGTGATGCAGCAAACCACGGACGCGCGCCTGCGCGACATCATGGTGAGCCTGGTGACGCATCTGCATGGCTTTGTGCGCGATGTGCACCTGACGGAAGCCGAGTTCCGCAGCGCTGCGGCCTTGCTCAACGAGATGGGCAAACTTGGTACCGACACGCACAACGAAGTGGTGCTGATGGCCGGCTCGCTGGGTGTGTCGCAGCTGGTCTGCCTGCTCAACAACGGCGACCAAGGGCGCCAGCCGACCTCGCAAAACCTGCTGGGGCCCTTCTGGCGCCTGCATTCGCCGCGCACCGACAACGGCGGCAGCATCGTGCGCTCGCCCACGCCAGGGTCGGTGCTGTTCGTGCAGGCGCGGGTGGTCGATCAGGCGGGGCGGCCCGTGGTGGGCGCCGAGGTTGATATCTGGCACTCGTCCCCGGTGGGTTTGTACGAGCAGCAGGACCCGACCCAGGCCGACATGAACCTGCGCGGCAAGTTCACCACGGACGATGAAGGGCGTTTCTGGTTTCGCTCGGTCAAGCCCGCGGGTTACCCGATTCCCACCGACGGCGTGGTGGGCCGGTTGCTGGCCGCGCAGAACCGCCACCCGATGCGACCGGCTCACCTGCATGCGCTGATCTTCCAGCCCGGCTACAAGACGCTGGTGTCGCAGGTGTACGCCGACGACGACCCGCACCTGGGCACCGATGTGCAGTTTGGCGTGACGCGCATGACCGTGGGCCACTACAAGGCGCATGCGGAGCCACATCCCGATGCTTCTGACGTCGGCTCACCGTGGTACAGCCTGGACTACACCTACACCATGGAGCCCGGCGACGCTGTTCTGCCGCGGGCGCCGATCCGGTAGACCACCGCTCCCACATGTGGGATGCCCTGCGCCGGTTGCGGGCTTGTCCTGATTGAGCCGACCGCGCTTGGGCGGCAGAATGAAGACAGGCGAGCCGGCAACCTCGGCACGGATTTCATCGTGTCGCGGCTCCCCTGGCTGCCACTCCCTACACGCAGGAGACATCCCCATGATTCGCAGACAACTCACCCGCCTGGCCGTGATGGCGGTGCTGGGCCTCGGTCGCCCCTTGGCTGCGTTGGGGCAGTCCGACTACCCGAGCAAGCCCGTGAAAATCATCGTGCCATTCCCGCCGGGCGGCACCAGCGACGTGATGGGCCGAATGGTGGCCGACGAGCTGACCAAGATCCTCAAGCAACCATTCATCATTGAGAATATCGGCGGTGCGGGCGGCGTGATCGGGAGCGAGCGCGCAGCCAAGATGGCGCCCGACGGCTACACGCTGCTGTTGACGGGTGTCGGATCCAACGCCGTCGCGCACGGGCTCGACCCGAAGCTGGCGTACGACTCGGTGAAGGACTTCACCCACCTGGCGCAGATCCACAGCGGCCCCAACGTGCTGGTGGTGCACCCCGACCGCCCGATCAAGACCTTCCAGGAACTGGTCGGACGGTCCGGATGCACCACCAGCACGTTCGGGCCGCTGTGGATCTGCGCGAGGTGGGTGAAGTCCTTCACCGAGTCGTACGCCAGCTTCGGGTCGAGACCATGCGCAACGGCGTTCTGGCCGACACCCGTCTGGATGATGGTGTAGCCGTCGGCCGGCAGCTTCAGCGCCCGCGCAGTGCCGGTGGTGCCGCCGGCACCGCCGACGTTCTCGATGATCACCGGCTGCTTCAACGCCTTCGCCAGTTCTTCGCTGACCATGCGTG
>JANOBJ010000393.1:0-5444 GCA_031411575.1 Betaproteobacteria bacterium
GGAAGGTGAGCTTCCAGACCGTGGCCGCGCCGGTGCTCACGGCGATGCTGTACCTGTTGATCTTCGGCCACGTGCTGGAAGACCACGTGAAGGTCTACGACCGCATTCCCTACACCGCCTTCCTGGTGCCGGGGCTGGTGATGATGAGCGTGTTGCAGAACGCTTTCGCCAACAGTTCGTCGTCGCTGATCCAGAGCAAGATCACCGGCAACCTGGTGTTCGTGCTGCTGGCGCCGCTATCCCACTGGGGCTGGTTCTTCGCCTATGTCGGCTCGTCGGTGGCGCGCGGGCTGGTCGTCGGCCTCGGCGTGTTCGCCGTGACCGCGTTCTTCGCCCGGCCCGACTTCGTGGCGCCGCTGTGGATCCTGGTGTTCGCCATCCTGGGCGCCTCGATGCTGGGCGCGCTGGGCGTGATCGCCGGCCTGTGGGCCGAGAAGTTCGACCAGATGGCGGCTTTCCAGAACTTCGTCATCATGCCCATGACCTTCCTGTCGGGCGTGTTCTATTCGATCCGCTCGCTGCCCGCCTTCTGGCAGGATGTGAGCCACCTCAACCCGTTTTTCTACATGATCGACGGCTTCCGCTACGGCTTCTTCGGAGTCAGCGACGTCTCGCCCTGGCTGAGCCTGGCGATCGTCAGCTCGGCGCTGCTGGTAGTGGGCGCCATCGCTGTCCACCTGCTGCGCATCGGCTACAAGATCCGCGGATGAATCGACAATCCAGACATGACCGCAGCTGAACTCCAGTCCATCATCGCCGCCGGCCTTCCCTGCACCCACCTGGAGGTCGACGGCGACGGCCGCCACTGGTCGGCCGTGATTGTTTCCGCGCAGTTCGAAGGCAAGCGGCTGATCCAGCGGCACCAGCGGGTGTACGCCACGCTGGGTGCGAGAATGCAGACCGACGAGGTGCATGCCTTGTCGATGCAGACCCTGACACCCGCCGAATGGGCGGCCGCATCCACTTCACACTGAGCATTTCATGGACAAATTGCTGATTCGCGGGGGGCGCCAGCTCCACGGCGAGGTCCGGATTTCCGGCGCCAAGAACGCTGCCCTGCCCGAACTGTGCGCTGCGCTGCTGTCGGCCGAGCCGGTCACGCTGCTGAACCTGCCGCGGCTGCAGGATGTGGCCACCATGCTGACATTGATCCGCAACATGGGCGTCACGATCGACCAGGTCGAAGGCGGCGTGCGCATCGATTCCAGCAAGCTCAGCTCGCCGGAAGCGCCCTACGAACTGGTCAAGACGATGCGCGCCTCGGTGCTCGCGCTGGGGCCGCTGCTGGCGCGCTTCGGCGACGCCACCGTGTCGCTGCCCGGCGGCTGTGCGATCGGCTCGCGTCCGGTCGACCAGCACATCAAGGGCCTGCAGGCGATGGGCGCGGACATCGTGGTCGAACACGGATACATGATCGCCAGGCTGCCCAAGGGCCGCACGAGGCTCAAGGGCGCCAACATCCGCACGGACATGATCACGGTGACGGGCACCGAGAACTTTCTGATGGCGGCGGCCCTGGCCGAAGGCGAGACGATCCTGGAAAACGCCGCGCAGGAGCCGGAGATCACCGACCTGGCGGAAATGCTGATCGCGATGGGCGCGAAGATCGAAGGCCACGGCACCGGCCGGATCCACATCCAGGGCGTCGAGAAGCTGCATGGCTGCACGCACCGCGTCGTGGCCGACCGGATCGAAGCCGGCACCTTCCTGTGCGCGGTGGCCGCCACCGGGGGCGATGTGGTGCTGCGCCACGGCCGGGCCGACCACCTCGAAGCGGTGATCGACAAGCTGCGCGATGCCGGCGCCACCGTGGAAGCGGTGGAGGATGGCATCCATGTGAAGTCGCAGGGCCGGTTGGTGGCGCAGAGCTTCCGCACCACGGAATACCCGGGCTTTCCGACCGACATGCAGGCGCAGTTCATGGCGCTCAACGTGATCGCCGAGGGACCGTCCAAGGTCACCGAGACGATCTTCGAGAACCGCTTCATGCACGTCAACGAGATGGTGCGGCGGGGCGCCAACATCCAGGTCGACGGCAAGTTCGCCGTGATCGAGGGTGTCGAGAAGCTGTCCGGCGCGGTGGTGATGGCAACAGACCTGCGGGCTTCGGCCAGCCTGGTGATCGCCGGCCTGGTGGCCGACGGGGAAACCATCGTCGACCGGATCTACCACCTCGATCGCGGCTACGACCAGATGGAAGCCAAGCTGCGCGGCATCGGCGCCGATGTACAACGAATTTCCCCCCGAAGCGGGCTGGCGCCCGCCTCCCCCCAAGGGGGGCAACACCAGCGGCCCGGCGAAGCCGGTTCCGCGGTGTCCCGGGAATGAAGACCCGCATGGAGCAAACGAAGTGATCACGCTTGCATTGTCCAAAGGCCGCATCTTTGACGAAACCCTGCCGCTGCTCAAAGCCGCCGGCATCGAGGTGCTGGAAGACCCGGAAAAATCGCGCAAGCTGATCCTGGCGACCAACCAACCCGAGGTGCGCCTGCTGCTGGTGCGCGCGAGCGACGTGCCCACCTATGTCGAATACGGCGGCGCCGATCTCGGCATCACCGGCAAGGACACGCTGATCGAGCATGGCGGTCAGAGCCTGTACCAGCCGCTGGATCTGAAGATTGCCAAGTGCCGCATCAGCGTGGCGGTGCGCGCCGATTTTGACTACGCCTCAGCCGTGCGGCAGGGGTCGCGCCTGAAAGTGGCCACCAAGTACGTCGGCATCGCGCGCGAGTTTTTTGCCACCAAGGGCGTGCACGTGGACCTGATCAAGCTCTACGGCAGCATGGAACTGGCCCCGCTCACTGGCCTGGCCGATGCCATCGTCGATCTCGTGTCCACCGGCAGCACGCTGAAAGCCAACCACCTGGTCGAGGTCGAGCGCATCATGGACATCAGCTCGCGCCTGGTGGTGAACCAGGCCGCGCTCAAGCTCAAGCAGCAGCCGATCCGGCGCATCATCGATGCGTTTGCAGCGGCTGTTCCGCGCGACTGACCCTTCTTCTGCTCACCCTGCAATTGCTATGAATTTAGTAGCTACTCCGGTCCGCCTGACAACCACTTCCGCCACTTTTGAGGCTGAATTCAAGGCGCGGCTGCACTGGTCGGCCGCGACCGATACCGCGATCGAGCAGCGCGTGGCCGACATCCTGGCCGACGTTCACCAGCATGGCGATGCCGCCGTGATCGCCTACACCAACCGCTTTGACGGCTTGAACGCCACCTCCATGCACGAGCTGGAGCTGACGCAGGCCGAACTGAAGCTGGCGTTCGACGGCCTGCCCGACGCGCAGCGCAGCGCCCTGGAGGCCGCGGCCCGGCGCGTGCGCAGCTTCCATGAGGCGCAAAAAAAGCACGGTGGCGAAACCTGGACCTACCGCGACGAAGACGGCACCCTGCTGGGCCAGAAGGTCACGCCGCTCGACCGTGTGGGCATCTACGTGCCCGGCGGCAAGGCGGCCTACCCGTCCAGCGTGCTGATGAACGCCATTCCCGCGCACGTGGCGGGCGTGGGCGAGATCATCATGGTGGTGCCCACGCCAGCCTGCCGTGACGGCAGCTCGCCCGCTGCCGTGGGCGTCAAGAACGCGCTGGTGCTGGCCGCCGCCTACGTGGCCGGCGTGACCCGCGCCTTCACCATCGGCGGCGCGCAGGCGGTGGCGGCGCTGGCCTACGGCACCGCCACCATCCCCAAGGTGGACAAGATCACCGGCCCCGGCAACGCTTATGTGGCCAGCGCCAAGAAGCGCGTGTTCGGCACCGTGGGCATCGACATGATCGCCGGCCCCAGCGAAATTCTGGTGCTGGCCGACGGCACCACGCCGCCTGACTGGGTGGCGATGGATCTTTTTTCACAGGCCGAACACGACGAGCTGGCCCAAAGCATTCTGCTGTGCCCCGACGCAGGCTATATCGACCGGGTTCAGGCCGAGATCGACCGCCTGCTGCCCACCATGCCGCGCGCGGCCATCATCGCCGCGTCACTCAATGGCCGCAGCGCGCTCATCCACACCCGCAGCATGGAAGAAGCCTGCGCCATCAGCAACCGCATCGCGCCCGAACACCTGGAAGTGTCCAGCGCCGACCCGCACCGCTGGGAGCCGCTGCTCAAACACGCCGGCGCCATCTTTCTGGGTGCCTACACCAGCGAGTCTTTGGGCGACTACTGCGCCGGGCCGAACCACGTGCTGCCCACCAGCGGCACCGCGCGCTTCTCGTCGCCGCTGGGCGTGTATGACTTCCAGAAACGATCAAGCATCATCGAAGTGAGCGAGGCGGGCGCGCAGAAACTCGGTCCGATCGCGGCCGAGCTGGCCTACGGCGAAGGCTTGCAGGCGCATGCGCGGGCGGCGGAGATGCGGTTGAAGCGCTGAGCCGGGGGCCGTGTTAGGCGCGGGCTGCGTGGAACTGTGGGTGTGGGGTGGCACGGTCGGCCTTATTTCTGTGGTTCTGTGCAGGTCGTGAGCCCGCGAGAGCCTGTCCTGAATTCTGTGTTTGATGCTCAGCTTATCCCGCAGCCGCCGGTGTATCTCGCGCGGTTTGCAGTGGAAATTACGTCAGGCTTTATTTGATGGACTCAATCCTCAAGTCGTTTTCTTTCCCGTTCTTGCTACGGAGCATCTTCGCTGGCGCCTTCTTTCCTCTCTCCTTCAAGCTTGCCTCTGCTGGCCCAACTGCGTTGCTCAAGCTGGAAATTTCGTCCTTGTTGTCGACAGGTCTGCCCATAGCGCTCATAGCCGGGGTGAACCTCTATGGAATTCATCGGTCTGTCATTTACCCATGTCTTGAATGGCTTCTGAACTCCGGCCGAGCAGTTCAGGTCAGATGCAGGGTGCCGCTCATAAGCCTTCGAACAATTGAAGTTCTAAGAAGACAATGGTCGGCGTCTGCTGAACCGGGAAAGGAGGTGCAAGAGTATTCAAAGCACTTCGCTGCCTGGGCGGACTATGCGCACCTGCAGTACGCCTCTGCGATTGCAATCGGAGCTGGCGCAGTCTCGCATACGTTGGTGGCGCATCCTGAGCCGGTATACCTCCCGCTCGTCCTGCTGGGCGTTTCACTTTTGCTGGCCGGTGCTGTGAGCGATTGGAGACTACATAGAGTTCGAGAGGTACTTCTTGACGGTGAAGCCTAGCCCGTGTTGTACACACTCCCCCTCAACGGCAAGAAACTGACCAACAGTTCTGGCTATCGGGGAACGCGTGCAGTCGGATATCGGGCATCTGAAGTGGGCTCGTAGCCATGTGGGTCACCGCCTCCATTGCGAAGTCACAACCCAAGTTTCAAAACAAAATCCGCTCTGAGTCCACGTCAACGGGTCATCTTTGGCTATCAAATAAATAGCAAAGTGGCGCATTTCGGAAGCGTCGTAGTGCCTGCCAACAGCACAGCACAAGCGCCTCCAATAACACGAATCTCGTGTTCCACGAATTTCGTGTAAACTCTCA
>JANOBJ010000394.1:0-6195 GCA_031411575.1 Betaproteobacteria bacterium
CTCCCCGCTGCGCGTGGTTCGCTGCCCCCCGAGGGGGAGCGTTCCGCATTGGGGCGGCCCGGCGGCGGAACCCAGGCCCCCACGCTCCCCGCTGCGCGTGGTTCGCTGCCCCCCGAGGGGGCTGATTCGCCTTGGGGCGGCCCGGCGGCGAATCGCCAGCTTCCCAGGGTGAGTTTTACTGTGCCCAGCGGCAACTTCGGCAACATCTGCGCGGGCCACGTGGCGCGCATGATGGGCCTGCCGATTGACACGCTGGTGGCGGCGACCAACGAAAACGATGTGCTCGATGAGTTCTTCCGTACCGGCGTGTACCGCGTGCGCGGCAGTGCCGACACGTTCGAGACCTCCAGCCCGTCGATGGATATTTCCAAGGCCAGCAACTTCGAGCGCTTTGTGTTTGACCTGCTGGGGCGCGACGGCACGCGCATCAAGGCCCTGTTCGGGGAGGCGCTGGCCCAGCGGGGCAGCTTTGACCTGGGCACCGATCCGGCGTTCAAGGACGCCGCGCAGCGCTACGGTTTTGCCAGCGGCAAGAGCACCCATGCCGACCGGCTGGCGACCATCCGCGACACCTATGAACGCTTTGGCGTGGTGATCGATACCCACACGGCCGATGGCGTAAAGGTGGCGCGCGAGCACACCAAACCCGGCGTGCCGATGATCGTGCTGGAGACCGCGCTGCCGATCAAGTTTGCCGCCACCATCGTCGAGGCGCTGGGGCGAGAGCCCGACCGTCCGGCGCAGTTTGAAGGGATCGAGGCGCTGCCCAAACGGGTGCAGCTGCTGGCGCCGGATGTCACGGCCGTCAAAGCCTTCATTGAACTGAATTGTGAATGAAATTGGTCTGTGGTCCGCATCCACCGGTCATAGTTTGCTATATAAATAATAGCTTTTAAGTGTTTGTACCAAAGGTTGTCGCATGAATGTCGTGGGTTTCGCCGGCTTTTCCGGTTCGGGCAAGACCACTCTGGTCGAGCGGCTGATACCGGCGCTCAAGAGCCGCGGGTTGCGGGTCTCGGTGGTCAAGCACGCGCACCACAGTTTTGACATCGACCACCTGGGCAAGGACACCCACCGCCACCGTGAAGCGGGTGCTTTTGAGGTGGTGGTGGCGTCCAGCAAGCGGCTGGCGTTGATCCGCGAATTCGAGCAGCCCGCCAAGCTCACCGTGCACCAGCTGCTGGCCGAGCTGTACGACGGCGTGGACTGGGTGCTGGTCGAGGGCTTCAAGGACAGTGACCTGCACAAGATTGAAGTCTGGCGCGCCGCCTCGGCCCAGCCCGTGCGCTACCCGCATGACGATTTCATTGTCGCGATCGCTACCGATTCGCCGACTGAGCTGCCCGAAGCCACCCTGCGTCCGGTGATGGATTTGAACGACGCCAACTCGGTCGCCCAATGGCTGACTGACAATCAGGAGCGGTTTGTCTACCGCGCCGAGCTGTTCGCATGACCTCCGCCACTCCAATGCCACCACCCGCGCCGGCTTCGCCACCCGCCCGCGCGCCCTTGCTGGCGCTGGACGCGGCCCTGGCCGACCTGCTGGCGCATGCCACGCCGCTGGCCGGCCCTGAGACGGTCTCGGTCTTTGACGCCGATGGCCGCGTGCTGGCCCAGGATGCGGTGTCGGCCCTGCAGGTGCCGCCGCAGGACAACAGCTCGATGGATGGCTACGCGGTGCGCTGCGCCGATGTGCGCGAGGCTGGCGTGGTGCTGCAGGTGACCCAGCGCATCCCCGCGGGCGCGACCGGCCACGCGCTGGAGCCGCTGGCCGCCGCGCGCATCTTCACCGGCGCGCCGGTGCCGCCGGGGGCGGATGCCATCGTGATGCAGGAAGACACCCAAACGGTCAATGAATGCGAGGGCGGTGTGAGGATAGGCACGGTGCCCACACCCGGCCAGTGGATCCGCCGCGCCGGCGAAGACGTCACGCGCGGTGCCGTGGTGCTCGCCAAAGGTGAGCGCCTGACGCCCGCTGCGCTGGGCCTGGCGGCCAGCATTGGCATGGACCGGTTGCCGGTGGCGCGTCGTCCGCGGGTGGCGCTGTTTTCCACTGGCGACGAACTGGTGATGCCCGGTACCGTGCCGCCCGAGCGCATGCCAAGTGGCGCCATCTACAACTCCAACCGCTTCTTTCTGCGCGCGCTGCTGGCCCGGCTGGGCTGTGCGGTGACCGATCTGGGCATCGTGCCCGACCGGCTGGACGCCACCATCGACACGCTGCGCGATGCCAGTACGAGCCATGACCTGATCCTCACCAGCGGTGGCGTATCGGTGGGTGAAGAAGACCATATCAAGCCGGCCGTGCAGGCGCTGGGCGTGCTCAACCTCTGGCAGATCGCCATCAAGCCGGGCAAGCCCTTTGCGTATGGCACCGTGGGCGCCAGCCACTTCATCGGGCTGCCCGGCAACCCGGTGTCGAGCTTCATCACCTTCGTGCTGCTGGTGCGGCCGTTTCTGCTCAGGCTGCAGGGCGCGACCCGCGTTGCTCCTGAATCCATTGCGATGAATGCCCATTTCAGCTGGACCCGGGCCGACAAACGCCGTGAATTCCTGCGCGTGCGGCGCAATGCCGCGGGTGGGCTGGAGCTGTTTGCCAACCAGAGTTCGGGCGTGCTGACCTCCACCGTCTGGGGCGACGGTGTGGTGGACAACCCGCCCGGGCGCGCAATTGCCCACGGCGACACGGTGCGCTACATCCCGTTCTCGGAACTGACATGACGGAACCAACATGAAGGTCACCGTGCGTTACTTCGCCTCCACCCGCGAGGCCATCGGCCAGGGCAGTGAATCGCTCACTACCTCGGCCTCCACGCTGGCCGGCTTGCGCGATGAACTGATCGCGCGCGGTGGCGCCCACGCGCAGGCGCTGGCCCGTGGCAAGGCGCTGCGGGTGGCGCTGAACCAGGTGATGGGCGACGAGACGGCGGCGCTGTCTGACGGCTGCGAAGTCGCCTTCTTTCCCCCCGTCACCGGAGGCTGAAACCATGACGGCACGCGTCAGCATCCAGACCGAAGACTTCGACCTGGCGGCCGAAGTGGCCGCGCTGCGGCAACATGACCCGCAAGTCGGCGCAGTCTGCAGTTTCATTGGCACCGTCCGTGACCGCAATGACGGCAGCGCGGTCGCGTCGATGGAACTCGAACACTACCCCGGCATGACCGAGAAGGCGATCGAGGCCATGATCGACGAGGCGCACCGCCGTTTTGACATCCAGGGCGCACGTGTGATCCACCGCGTCGGCCTGCTGCAGCCGCTCGACCAGATCATGATGGTGGCGGTGACGTCCGGCCACCGCGGTGAGAGCTTCAAGGCCTGCGAGTTTCTGATGGACTACCTGAAAACGCAGGCGCCGTTCTGGAAGAAGGAGCAGACGCCCACCGGCGCCCGCTGGGTCGATGCGCGCGTGGCCGACGACGCCGCGCTGGCCAAGTGGGGCATTCAGGCGAGCAACGCCTGAAGCCGTCTGTCGCACCCGTCTTGCAGCCCGCTATTCCGGCAAGCCCGATGGCACAAACACCGCGCGGGCATGGTCTTCCAGTCCCTCGGTGAGCTGCTGCAGCAGCGCCACCAGTTGTTCCTGCTGCTCGGGCGCCAGCGGCGCCATCAGGCGTTGGTAGGCGCGCTCGGCGGGTTTTTGCGCCTTTTCCAGCAGATCCTCCCCATCGGCGGACAGCGACACCGACAGGTTGCGCCGACTCGTGGGTGCTGGCGCACGCACGACCAGCCCGCGCGTCTCCAGCCCGCGCAGTACCCGCAGCACCGTCACCTTGTCAAAGCCGAGTGCGCGCGCCAGGCGCGACTGATCCAGCCCCGGCGTGGCGCGCAGCACCGTCATCACGCCAAACTGCGCCGGGGTGAGGCCCACGCTCTTGCATTCGTCCTCGAACACGGCGGCCGAAATTTGGTGGGCACGGCGCAGCAGGAAGCCAGGGCGGGCGTACAGGCGGGCAAGACTCTGGATAGGCACAGCGGGTAACCGACAGGCAAAAACCGTCGGATTAGGGAAACCGTGAATTGTGCCTTGCCCAGTCGCGTTGAAAATAGTTAGCATGCAAACTAAAGGAGTGTGACCATGTCGTCCAGCCATGAAGCACGCGATGCCACGAACCTGCGGCGCCAGGTCCGCATGCAACTTGCCAGCATGGCCGTCCTGCTGGCGGCGCCGTTGCTGCTCGGCAGTGCGTCGGTCTGGGCACAGGCCACGCCGCCGGCGTCGGGGGCAGCCGCCGCACCGCCAGCCAATGCCATGCGCCTGATCGTGCCGTTCACGCCGGGTACCGGCATCGACCTGGTGGCCCGCACCGTCGGGCCGAAGCTGGCCGAGCGGCTGGGGCGGCCGGTGGTGGTGGACAACCGTGTCGGCGCCTCCGGCAACATCGGCACCGAGGCCGTGGTGCGCGCGGCGCCCAATGGCTCGACGCTGCTGGTGTCGGTCAACACGCTGGTGATGAACCGCAGCCTCTACCCCAAGCTGCCGTTTGACCCGGTCAAGGACCTGACGCCGGTGTCGCTCACCAGTTGGGGGCAGCTGATCCTGGTGGCGCACCCGCAGTCCGGCTTCAAGACCGCGGGCGATCTGGTGGCCGCTGCCAAGGCCAAGCCGGGGCGGATCAACTACGCCTCGCCGGGCGTCGGCACGCCGCACCACCTGTCGATGGAGCTGTTCAAGAACACGGCGGGCGTGTTCCTCACGCACATCCCCTACCGCGGCACCGGCCCGGCCCTGACCGATCTGCTGGGCGGGCAGGTCGAGACCATGTTCCTGCCGATCCATGTGGCGCTGCCGCACGTCCGGGCCGGCAAGCTGCTGGCGCTGGGCATCGGCAGCGACAAGCGCCATCCGCTGCTGCCCGACGTGCCCACGATCGCCGAGGCGCGCGCGGGCCGGGTCAATGTGGACATGTGGTTTGGCATCTTCGCGCCGCCCGGCACGCCCCCCGATGTGGTGACGCGACTGAACCGCGACCTGCGCGAGATCCTGGCCAGCGACGACGTGAAGCGTGCCTTTCAGGCGCAGGGCATGGACCCGGCCAGCAGCTCGCCCGAAGAGTTCAAGGCGCTGGTCGAAAAAGACGCGGTGCGCTGGGCCCAGCTCATCAAGTCGCAGGGCATCACCGCTGAATGATGGCGAGCAGGGCGCCAGCATGACGATAGCGATCATCGGCGGCGGCATCGGAGGCCTGGCCCTGGCGCTGGCGCTACACCAGCGTGGCGTGGCCTGCGAGGTGTACGAGACCGTGCCCGATGTGCGCGAGATCGGCGTGGGCATTACGCTGCTGCCGCACGCCATGCGCGAACTGGCTGACCTGGGCGTACTGGCACCGGTCGAGGCCGCCGGTATCGAGAACCTGGAAAGCGTGTTCTTCAACCGCTTCGGCCAGTACGTCTACCGCGAGCCGCGCGGCCGCCACGCGGGCTACGCGCTGCCCGAGATCGGCGCGCACCGCGGCAAGCTGCACCGCATCCTGCTGGACGCGGCGCTGCAACGACTGGGCGCTGCCAAGGTGCACACCAACCACCGTTGCGTGCGGGTGGAGCAGGACGACACCGGCGCCAGCGTGCACTTCATCGAAACCTCGACCGGCGCGCAACTGGCCCCCGTGCGCGCGGACGTTGTGATCGCCTGCGACGGAGTCAACTCTACCGTGCGGCGCCAGTTTTACCCGGACGAGACGGTGGCGTTTGCCGGCATCAACACCTGGCGCGGCGTGACGCGGCAACGGCCCATCCTCACCGGCAAGAGTTACCTGCGCATCGGCTCGATCGACACCGGCAAGATGGTGATCTACCCGATCCAGGACTACGGCGACGGCACGCAGCTCATAAACTGGGTGGCCGAAATCCAGCGTGAAGGCGACGCCATGAACGACTGGAACCGCAGCGGCCAGCCCGGTGACTTCATCGACATCTTCCAGGACTGGCGCTTTGACTGGCTCGACGTGCCCGCGCTCATTGGCGGTGCCGAGCAGATCCTCGAGTACCCGATGGTGGACAAGGACCCGATTCCGCAATGGACCTTCGGCCGCGTCACCCTGCTGGGCGACGCCGCGCACCCGATGTACCCGCGCGGTTCCAACGGCTCGGCGCAGGCCCTGATTGACGGCCGTGCGCTGGCCGACCAGCTGGCCGCGCACGCGCAGGGCGGTGGCGACCCCCGCGATTCGCAGGCCCCCGACCAGGGGCAGCGCCGC
>JANOBJ010000395.1:0-11244 GCA_031411575.1 Betaproteobacteria bacterium
CCGGAATACGCTCCAGCACAAAATTTATAGTGAAAAGCGCCCCTTGTCCGCACCCCATGGTCATAGTTTGCTATAAATATTATAGCAAACGCCACGCGAACTCAGCTGCTGGATATCCCCGTGCGCGACAGCACATCGCTCACCAGTTCAAGCCTGACCAGCGGGTTGTCCAGTTCCATCAGGCGCTGCTTCAGCGGCAGCGGCAGTGGGAGCAGTTCGCACCAGCGGTTGGCCACCCAGCCGCAGTCGTCAAACCGGTAAGGCTCGGCCAGCGGCAGCGCCTCGTTGTCGGGAAGGCGCATCTTGAGCGACACCACCAGCCGCTCCAGCGCGCGCGCCGTTTCCACCAGATCGTCGGGCACCGGCACCACCATGTCGTCGTTCAGGCGCTCCACATCCGCGACCCACAGCCCGTGCTTGAGGCGCTGGCTTGAACTCACCCGAAAGCGCTGCGCCGCGTTGCAGCGCACGACCATCAGGCCTGGCTGCGGGTTCTCCAGCGAGACGATGGTGGCCAGCGTGCCCACCGCGCTGAAGGCTTCCTGCGCAGCGCCCGCTTGCCGCACCTCGGACCCTTGCGTCAGCGCCACCACGCCAAACGGCGCGCCGGCCTTGTGGCACTTCGCAATCATGTCGAGGTAGCGCACCTCGAAGATGCGCAGCGGCAGCAGGCCGCCAGGAAACAGGACCATTCCCAGCGGAAACAGCGGCAGCGAAGACAGGGTGAGGTTGGAGGTCATCGGCACATCGTCCTTCGCCGCTATCATCCCATGACCTGATTGACCCGTATTCATGCTGTACCAAATCATTGCCTTCCTGCTCGATGTCGTCACCGGCCTGCTGGGCGGGGCTTGCCTGCTGCGCCTGTACATGCAGCACCAGCGGGTGCCGTTTGGCAACCCGGTGGGGCGGCTGGTGTTTGCGCTGACCGACTGGCTGGTGCTGCCGCTGCGCCGCCTGCTGCCCGCCGTTGGCCGCTGGGACGCGGCGAGCCTGCTGGGCGCCTACTTGCTGGAACTGGCCCAGTTCGGCCTGCTCTGGCTGATCGCGGGTGCCGGTGCCAGTCTGGCGGTGTTGCCGGTCATGGCGGTGTTTGGTTTGCTGAGACTGGCGATCTCCGGCGTGATGGCCATGTTGATCGTCTACGCGGTGCTGTCGTGGGTGCAATCCGATTCGCCCTTGTCGGGCGTGCTGGAGCGCCTGTGCGACCCACTGTTGCGCCCGGTGCGTCGCGTGTTGCCGCTGGTAGGCGGTATCGATTTGTCGCCACTGGCACTGCTGGTGGTGCTGCAAATCGCCGCCATGCTGCTCAGCGCGGCGCAAGCCGCCTTGCTGCGCTGAGGCCAGCCGTCAGGCGACGGCGTCGGCCGGCTGGCGCAGCAGCATCGCCAGCGTGCTGGCGACCGATTTGCGCAGGTCGCGCCGGTCGCAGATGAAGTCCACCGCGCCTTTTTGCTGCAGGAATTCCGCGCGCTGAAAGCCCTCGGGCAAGGTCACGCGAACGGTCGATTCGATCACCCGCGGCCCGGCAAAACCGATCAGCGCCTTCGGCTCGGCGATCACCACATCTCCCACGAACGCAAAGCCTGCGCTCACGCCGCCCATGGTGGGGTCGGTCAGCACGCTGATGTAGGGCAGGCCCTTCTTTGCCAGGCGCGTCAGCGCAGCGTTGGTCTTGGCCATCTGCATCAGCGACAGCAGGCCCTCCTGCATGCGCGCCCCGCCGGTGGCGGTGAAGCACAGGAAAGGCACTTTTTGCTCTACCGCGGCTTCCACACCGCGCACAAAGCGCTCGCCCACAACGCTGCCCATGCTGCCGCCCATGAACTCGAACTCGAAGCAGGCGACCACCAGGTTGATGCTGTGCACCGCACCGCCCATCACCACCAGCGCATCGGTCTCGCCGGTGTTTTCCAGCGCTTCCTTGAGCCGCTCGGGGTATTTGCGGCTGTCCTTGAACTTGAGCGCGTCGACCGGAATGACCTCCTGGCCGAGTTCATAGCGGCCCTCGGCATCCAGGAACGCATCGAGGCGTGCACGCGCACCAATGCGGTGGTGGTGGCTGCAACTCGGGCAGACGTTCTGGTTTTGCTCCAGGTCGGTCTTGTAGAGCACGGTTTCGCAGCTGGGGCACTTGATCCACAGGCCTTCGGGCACGCTGCGGCGCTCGGCCGAGTCGCTTTTCTGCTGGATCTTCGGGGGAAGCAGTTTCTCAAGCCAGGACATCTTCGGGGCTCCTCAACGGTGAGGCGAGTCTAGCGCCAAACGGATGCCGCTCAAAAACTCGGCCGCGGACGGGACCACCCGTTCGCGCGGCTGGTCTTCTATCAACTGGATGATCTTGCTGCCGATCACCACCGCGTCTGCGACCCGGCCCACCGCCTGTGCCGTCGCGGCATCGCGGATGCCGAAGCCCACGCCAACCGGCACGCGCACATGTGCGCGAATGCGCGGCAGCATCGCCTCCACCGCGTCCGTATCGAGGTTTCCAGCGCCCGTCACACCCTTGAGCGACACGTAGTACACATAGCCACTGGCCACGCGCGCCACCTGCTGCATGCGCTGGTCGGTGCTGGTGGGGGCCAGCAGAAAGATCAGGTCGATGCCGTTCGAGCGCAGCTTGGCCGCAAACTCCACGCACTCCTCGGGCGGGTAATCGACGATCAGCACGCCGTCCACGCCGGCTGCTGCCGCGTCGCGAATAAAGCTGTCCGGCCCGTACTTGAGGTTGTAGCGTTCCACCGGGTTGGCATAGCCCATCAACACCACGGGCGTCGTGCTGTTGGTCTGGCGGAAGGCGCGCACCATGGTCAGCACCTGCACCGTACCAATGCCGAGCGCCAGCGCCTTCTCGCCAGATTTCTGGATGACCGGGCCGTCGGCCGACGGGTCGGAAAACGGCACACCGAGCTCGATCACATCAGCCCCCGCCGCCGCCATGCCGTGCATCAGCTCGGGCGTGATGTCGACAAACGGAAAGCCGGCGGTGACGTAGGGGATCAGCGCCTTGCGGCCCTGCGCCTTCAAGGCCGCGAAGGTGACGGCGATGCGGCTCATCTCCTGACCTCGATCACGGCTTCACCGCCCTTGACCGACTGGCCGCGGCACGACGGGCGGCAGTAGAAGTCGGCGTTCGACAGATCGGCGACAGTGCCGATGTCCTTGTCGCCACGGCCCGACAGGTTGACCAGGATGGCCTGGTCGGCGCGCATGGTTTTCGCGAGTTTCATGGCGTAGGCAATCGCATGGCTCGATTCCAGCGCCGGGATGATGCCCTCGGTGCGGCACAGGTAGTGAAACCCCGCCAGCGCCTCGGTGTCGGTGATGCCCACGTACTCGGCTCGGCCGATGTCTTTCAGAAAGGCGTGCTCGGGCCCGACGCCGGGATAGTCGAGCCCGGCGCTGACGCTGTGGGTTTCGGTGATCTGGCCGTTGTCGTCCTGCAGGATGTAGGTGCGGTTGCCGTGCAGCACGCCCGGGCTGCCGCGCTGCAGCGAGGCTGAATGCTTGCCGCTGTCAAGGCCTTCACCAGCCGCCTCCACGCCAATCAGGCGCGTGTTCTCATAGCCGATGTAGGGGTGAAAGATACCCATGGCATTGCTACCGCCACCCACGCAGGCCACCACTGCATCCGGCTGCTGGCCGTTGTGCATCTGCGGCATCTGTTCGATGCATTCGGTGCCGATCACACTCTGGAAGTCGCGCACCATCATTGGGTAGGGGTGCGGCCCGGCCACGGTGCCGATGATGTAGAAGGTGTTCTCCACGTTCGTCACCCAGTCGCGCATGGCCTCGTTGAGCGCGTCCTTCAGGGTTTTGCTGCCCGACTCGACGGGCACCACCGTGGCGCCCAGCAGCTTCATGCGGTAGACATTGGGGCTCTGGCGCTTCACGTCCTCGCTGCCCATGTAGACCACGCATTCCAGGCCATAGCGTGCGCAGATGGTGGCGGTGGCCACGCCATGCTGGCCGGCGCCGGTTTCGGCAATCACGCGCGGCTTGCCCATGCGCCGGGCGAGCATGGCCTGGCCGATGGTGTTGTTGACCTTGTGGGCGCCGGTGTGGTTCAGGTCTTCGCGCTTGAGGTAGATCTGCGCACCGCCCTGCTCGCGGCTCATGCGCGCGGCATGGTAGATGGGCGAAGGGCGACCGACGAAGTGCTTGAGTTCGTAGTTGAACTCGGCCAGAAACGCCGGGTCGTGCTGGTACTTCGCGTAGGCGTCTTTCAGCTCGTTGATCGCGTGCGTGAGCGTTTCGCTCACAAAACTGCCGCCGTAAATTCCGAAATGGCCTGTCGGGTCAGGTTGTTGGTAGGGGAACATGGTTGGAACCTGCAAGTTGTGCGTCTGCCGCGCGCACAGCGGCGACAAACTGATTGATCTTCTGCGCGTCCTTGATTCCCTTCCGGGTGCCTCCCCCGGGGGCGGAAACCTCGACGCCGGAACTCACATCGACGGCCAGCGATTTACCGCGCGGCCGTACTTGCAGAATGCCATCGGTCACATTTGCAGGCGTCAATCCACCAGACAAAACGAGGTGAGCGTTGACGTTTAGTGGAATGCGTGACCAATTGAATGTCTTTCCGCCGCCGCCATACCCCTCGACATGGGCATCGAGCAGGATGGCTTGGGCGTCCGGGTAATCGTTGACGAATTTTACCAAGTCAAACGGTGTGGAACCATCCAGCGGAATGCGCGCCGCGCGCAGGTAGGGGCTTTTCGCGGCCTGCGCCACCGCACGGCACTCTTCGGGGCTCTCTTCACCATGAAATTGCAGCAATGTCCGCGTCATTTGGTCATTAATTGCTATTATTTTAGTAGCATTCTCATTGACGAACAGCAAGACCGGGGTGACAAACGGTGGCAACCGGCGCGACAGTTCGGCCGCCCGTGCCGGGCTGACATAGCGCGGGCTTTGCTCGTACATCACAAAACCGACTGCGTCGGCCCCCGCCTCGACGGCAGCGTCCACATCCTGCTCGCGCGTGAGCCCGCAGATTTTGATGCGCGTACGGACGCTCACGAGCGCAGAAGCGGATGATCCGCCGCCGGGCCGTCCCAAGGCGGATTGCGCCCCCTCGGGGGGCAGCGAACCACGCGAAGCGGGGAGCGTGGGGGCCTTATTGTTCATGGTAACCAATCATACGCAGCCGTGCGGTCGGGCAATCCCCACGTCGCGTCATACACCGGCCCGAGGAAGTACAGCCCATCGGGCGAGAACGTGGGCGCGGCGGCATCGCGGTTGCGCGCGGCCAGCACCTTGGCCATCCAGCCCGGGGGGTGGTTGCCCTGGCCAATGTAGACCAGGCAGCCCATGATGTTGCGGATCATGTGGTGCAGGAACGCGCTGGCCTCGAATTCAAAGCGCCAGTACGCCGTGACGCCCTCACCGCGCCGCGAAATGGCAATGCGGTTGACCGTCTTGACGGGGGTTTTGGCCTGGCAGGCAGCCGCGCGAAACGAGGAGAAATCGTGTTCGCCCAGCAGCATCGCGGCGGCTTCGCGCATGGCGTCACCGTCCAGTGGGCGAAACACCCAGCCCACCCGTCCGGCTTCCACGCTCGGCCGCACGGGTGACTCGAGCAGCACGTAGCAATAGCGCCGGGCGATGGCGCTGGCGCGCGAATGGAACGCATCCGGCACGGGCTGCGCCCACTGAACCGCGATATCGGGTGGCAGATAGGTATTGGTGCCACGTACCCATGAAAACGGGTCGCGCGTGAGGGGGGTGTCAAAGTGCACGACCTGCATCAGGCCATGCACGCCTGCATCGGTGCGGCCAGCACACAGGGTCGAAACGCGCTGGGTGGCGAATTGCCCGAGCGCCGCCTCCAGCTTGTCTTGCACCGTACGCCCCGAAGGCTGGCTTTGCCAGCCTTCGTACGCCTGGCCGTTGTAGCTGATGCCGAGCGCCAACCGCACGCTGGGCATGGCTCGGGGAGGGCGCGCGTCGCCGCTGCGGTCAGCCGTGCTCAGCCGAGCTCGGCCAACAGGCGCTGCGCCTTGGTCTTGAGGCCGCCTGAGGCCTCGGCCATGACTTCCTTGACCAGCGCACGGGCGCCGTCTTCGTCACCGATGGCGCGAAACTCCTCGGCCAGCGCCAGCTTGGTAGCCAGCGGCTCGTCCGCACCGGAGCCGTCCACCAGCTTGGGTTGCTCGGAGGGCGAAGTCAGGTCCAGCGACAGCGAACCCATGTCGAACTCCATCATTCCGGAGTCAGACGGTGCCTGCGTGGAGTCGCCCTCGTCGGACGGTGGCAGATCATGCGACGACAGGTCGAGCGCGCTGGGGCGGCTGTTCAGCGGGACAGGTTCGGACACATCGATGGTGGCCGGCTGGAAATCCATCATTGGCGCTGCCAGCGGCACTGCGCGCGACGGTGTGAACGACGAGGGCTTCAAGGCGACGGCTGGCGCGACGTTGAACGCCGAGGTTTTTTCCGGCGCGGACGAGCGCGTGCTGGGGGTCAGCGGAGCCTGGCTGGACGAGAAATCCAAGTCGAGGTCGAGGTCGACCGCGTTATCGTCTTCAGGCAGGCCGCTCTGCGGCAGGGTGCTGGCACCGCTGTAGCCAGGCGCCATCGCCTTGGCGGCACTGACGCGGTTGGCCGGATGGCCGCCCGCCTGATAGAGCGTGTTGGTGCCGTCCAGATCGCGCCCCAGACCACAGATCTGTTCCCATTCGAAACCGGTGCCTTGGGTCAGGTTGTAGGCCTCGGTGGCCACGACTTCAAACGCCTTGATATCGCGGCGCTTGGCGTAGATTTCCAGCAGCTTGCCGTGGATCGCCACCCGCGTCGGGTTGGTCCGCATGGCTTCTTTGAGGATTTCCTCGGCCTGCAAATCGCGGCCGTACGCCAGGTAGACATCGGCCTCGGCGACCGGGTCGACATCGCCGGCCGCATCCAGCTGGCTTGGCGAATACACCATGGACGAGCCGGTCGCGGCCGCCTCGGCCGTGTCCACGCGCTGGCCACCGCTGGCGCCAAAGAACGAGTCGGGCTGCAGGCGGCTTTCAAGGAAAGAGCTGTCGACTTGCGACGATTTCTTGCGCTGGCGAGCCCGGTACAGGCCCAGGCCCGCGAGCAGCGCGATCAGGCCACCGGCGGCGGCCGGAACCATCGGGTTGTCCATCAAATCCGCCAGCAGGCCGGATTCGGGCGCTGGGGTAGCGGGCTGGACGACCGGTTTGGCAGCGGACGCAGCTGTCACGGGCGCCGGAGCAGAAGCCGGCGTTGCCGCCACGACAGGTGCTGCCGGCGCGGGAGCGGGGGTTGTGGCGGCTGGAGCCGAAGCCGGTGTCGCGGTTGCAACGGCTGCGCTGGCTGCGGCATCGGCCGGTTTCGCCACGGCCGCCGGGGCGCTGGCCGGAGTGGCTGCCATGGTTGGTGCAGCCGACGCAGCGGGTTTGGCCGCGCTGGCGATGGTGGCGGCTGGTGCCGGTACGGCAGGCGTGGCCACGGGCACTGCTGGCACGGCAGCGGCGCCGGACGCGGCTGGTTTTGCGGCCGGACTTGCCGGTGTTGCACTGGAGCCCTTGGCAGCACTGGCCGCCACGGCCGAGCCGACCGGGCTGGACGCGGCTTCCAGTTTGGCCAGATCGCCAATGTTCTTGGACAGCTCGGCCACGCGGGTACTCGCGTCTTGTGCCTGCTTGCCCGCGGCGATCTGCGCTTCCTTGCCCGTGGGTTGCACGGCGCCCTTGGACAGCGTCAGCTTGTCTGGCGAGGCAGTGGCGGTTTTCTTGTCCTCGACACTGGCCTGCAGCTTTCCGCCGCCCTGGCGATCCGCGGCAGCCACCTGCGCCTTGGGGGCGCCTTCGGCCAGCTTGCGCCTGAATTCGTTGAAATCCTTGCTTTGCGCGGTGACCGTGCGCGACGCTTCGGCCGCTGGCGTGGCGGCTGCCTGTTCGCTGGTCGGCATGTCGAGCACCGAGCCCGCCTTCATGCGGTTGATGTTGCCGCCGATAAACGCATCGGGGTTGGCGCGCAGCATGGCCACCAGCATTTGGTCCAGCGAGACGCTGTCTGGCTTGTTGGCCGCGGCGATTTTGCCGGCGGTATCGCCAACGTTGACCTTGACTTGCTTGTCCCCGGCGGGTTGCGGCGCCGCAGCGGGCTTGACAGCCACTGCCGCAGGCGGCGCGGGTGCCGGGCGGGGCGCTGGCGCAGCCCGCGGTGTGGGCGCAACGGCCACAGCGGCAGGGGCAGGCGGCGGAGCAGCCGGAACCGGGGTTGCGACGGGTGCGGTCACCGATGCGGCTGGCCGTGGCGCCGGGGCGGCGATGATTTGCGGGGCTGTTGGTGCCACGGGCTGCGCCTGACGCAGGTTAGGCGGGTCGAACAGCATGGTGTAGTCACGCGAGATCCGGCCCGATGACCAGCGGGTGTCCAGCACGAGATCGATGAACGGGTCGGTCACTGGCCGATCGCTGGTGAGTCGCAAGTAAGAGCGGCCGTCAGGGCGCTTTTGCAGGGTGATCTGCACGCCGGCCAGCGCCGGGTTGTACTCGAGGCCAGCCGCGCGAAAAGCTTCCGGCGTGCCGACCGACGCCCGCAGGCTGGCAGCCTCTTCGGCGTTGATCTCGGGCACCTCGATTTCGGCTCGAAGTGGTTCGCCCAGGGCCGACAGCACGTTGACCCTCCCGAGCGACAGCGCCTGTGCGCCCATGCTGAACAGGCCCAAGGATAGAGCCACGGCAGCCGCCAGCCCGGTCAACGCTTGACCCCGCTTGCCGTGCGGCAACTTATCCGCATTTTTGGCGGGACCAACGGTCAGATTTTTTCTCATCATTCGAACGAATGCCTCGGCTCCTGATAACGTAAACGACATTAACATCAACGGTTTAGGCTGACAAGCTAAGACGGTGCTTAACCTTCTTGTGCTGGCTGTGACCCGTAGTTACACCTGTGCTTTTGTCGTCAATGGACAACGCCCTGTAACGTCACGTTACAGGGCGTTGTGTGCGGCATCCGCTTGTCGAGCCTCGCGTCAGGCATCCAGCAGGATGCGCAGCATACGGCGCAGCGGTTCGGCCGCGCCCCACAGCAGTTGGTCGCCAATGGTGAAGGCGCCCACATACTCCGGCCCCATGGCCAGCTTGCGAATGCGGCCCACCGGAATCGTCATGGTGCCGGTCACGGCCACGGGCGTCAGGTGCTTCACCGTTGCTTCGCGGGTGTTGGGGACCACTTTCACCCAGTCGTTGTCGGCGGCGATCAGCGCTTCGATGTCGGCCAGCGGCACGTCGCGCTTGAGCTTGAAGGTCAGCGCCTGGCTGTGGCAACGCATCGCGCCGACCCGCACGCAAAACCCGTCGACCGGGATTTCCGCCGATCCAAACACCGGCCCCTGGCCCAGGATCTTGTTGGTCTCGGCCATACCTTTCCATTCTTCCTTGGACATGCCGTTGCCCAGATCCTTGTCGATCCACGGGATCAGCGAACCGCCCAGCGGAACGCCGAAGTTGGCGGTTTCGGCCTCGCTCAGGCTGCGTTGTTTGGCGATCACCAGCCGGTCGATCTCCAGCACCGCGCTGCGCGGGTCGTCCAGCAGCGCCTTGACCTCGGAATACAGCGTGCCGTACTGGGTGAGCAGTTCGCGCATGTGCTGGGCGCCGCCGCCAGACGCCGCCTGGTAGGTCTGGGTGCTCATCCACTCGACCAGGCCCGCCTTGTACAACGCGCCCACGCCCATCAACATGCAGCTGACCGTGCAGTTGCCGCCGATCCAGTTGTTGCCGCCCTTGGCCAGCGCGTTCTGGATCACCGGCAGGTTCACCGGATCGAGGATGATGACGGCGTCTTCCTTCATGCGCAGGGTGGACGCGGCATCGATCCAGTGGCCTTTCCAACCAGCGGCGCGCAGCTTGGGGTAGACCAGGCTGGTGTAGTCGCCGCCCTGGGCGGTGATGATGGTGTCGCACTTCTTCAGCGCGGTGATGTCCAGCGCATCTTTCAGCGTGGTCTCGTTTTTGGCCATCGCCGGGGCTTTGCCGCCCGCGTTGGAGGTGGAGAAGAAGACCGGTTCGATCAGTCCGAAATCGCCTTCGGCCTGCATGCGGTCCATCAGCACGGAGCCGACCATACCGCGCCAGCCGACGAGTCCTGTCAGGTTACCCACTTTCATCACATCGCCCTTTCAAAAATCCTGGATTCCCGGCTCGTCTGGCCGGGGAGGGCGTGACGAACCGGAGCTTGCTAGCCCTTGGTGGTTTTCTTGGTCATCGTTGCGGTCAGGGCCGCCACGACGGCATCACCCATCTCAAGGGTGCCGGCCTTGCGGGTGCCTTCCGACCAGATGTCAGCCGTACGCAGACCGGACGCAAGCACGTTTTTCACCGCGGACTCAATACGGTCGGCGGCTTCGGGCTGTTGGAGTGAAAAGCGCAACATCATGGCAACTGACAATATTGTAGCCAAAGGATTGGCAATGCCCTTGCCCGCGATGTCGGGCGCGCTGCCGTGGCTCGGCTCGTACAGGCCCTGGCTGCTGGCATTCAGGCTGGCGGAGGGCAGCATGCCGATCGAGCCGGTGAGCATGGCGGCCTCGTCGGACAGGATATCGCCGAACATGTTGCCGGTGACCACCACGTCAAAGCGCTTGGGCGCGCGCACCAGTTGCATGGCGGCGTTGTCCACGTACATGTGGTCGAGCTCGACGTCCGGGTACTGCTGGCCGACCTCGGTGACCACGTCTTTCCAGAGCTGAAACGTCTCCAGCACGTTGGCCTTGTCCACGCTGGTGACACGTTTGCTTCGCTTGCGTGCGGCCTGAAACGCGACGTGCGCGATGCGCTCGATCTCCGGCCGCGAATAGCGCATGGTGTCGAACGCTTCTTCAGCGCCGGGGAAGTGCCCGTCAGGCGAGACGCGGCGGCCGCGCGGCTGGCCGAAGTAAATGTCGCCCGTCAGTTCGCGAATGATCAGGATGTCGAGGCCCGACACCAGCTCACGCTTCAGGCTCGATGCATCCACCAATTGCGGGTAGCAGATGGCCGGGCGAAAGTTGGCGAACAAGCCGAGGTTTTTGCGCAAGCCCAGAATCGCCTGCTCGGGGCGCAGCGGCCGGTCGAGCGTGTCGTATTTCCAGTCGCCGACCGCGCCGAACAGCACCGCGTCGGCGTCTTTGGCCAGCTTCAACGTGGCGTCAGGCAAGGGGTGGCCGTGTGCTTCAAACGCAGCACCGCCGACCAGCGCTGTTTCAGTTTCAAATTTCAGGTCCAGAACGTTCAAAACCTTGACGGC
>JANOBJ010000396.1:0-8542 GCA_031411575.1 Betaproteobacteria bacterium
AGCGGCTTGCAGCTGGTGCGCTACAGCACCGAGGCGCGGCTCAACGAGATCATGCAGATGCACCGCGACCACGGCGTCTACATCGCCAACCCGCACGTGTACCAGGTCGAAGACGGCAAACAGGGCCAGGTCAACCCCGACGTGGTGGCCGCCAAGATGCGCTTCGACCCGCAGGGGCTGCTCAATCCCGGAAAGCTGCGCGGCTGGGCCGTGCGCGACGAGATCGCGGCCGATGCGCAGGCGGGCCGCCTGTCGCTGGCGACCCTGCCGAGTTTTTGAGCGCTTCGTCCGGGCATTTTAAATGCTATTATTTTTATAGCATACTATGACCATTCGATGAGGACTACTGGCGGCTTTAACGATAAATACTGCTTAAAACGTTCCTGCTGGTCGGCAACCGCCCGCGTGGCGTCGATGACCTGCCACGTCATGGTTTTTCGGCGCCGTTGGCACTACGATTCGCGCATGAGCGCAACCTTCGATGCCTCCCCACTATCCCGAACCAGCACCCCGCAGCCGTTCGGCGAACACCTGCGCCAGTGGCGCCAGCGCCGCCGCCTGAGCCAGCTTGATCTGGCCAGTGACGCCGCGATTTCCACGCGGCACCTGAGCTTTGTGGAAACCGGCCGCGCCAGCCCCAGCCGCGAGATGGTGCTGCGGCTGGCCGAGCGGCTGGACATCCCGCTGCGCGAACGCAATGCCCTGCTGGTGGCGGCCGGCTTCGCGCCGATGTACCGCGAGCGCGCGCTGGACGATCCCGCGCTGGCCGCCGCCAGGCAGGCCGTGGACCTGATCCTCAAGGCGCACGAGCCCTACCCCGCGCTGGCGATTGACCGGCACTGGAACCTGGTCAGCCACAACCGCACCGTGCCGCTGCTGATGGCCGACGCCGCGCCCGACTTGCTGGAGCCACCCGTGAATGTGTTGCGCCTGAGCCTGCACCCCCGGGGCATCGCGCCGGCCATCGTGAATCTGGCGCAATGGCGCTCACATTTGTTCGAGCGCCTGCGCCAGCAGATCGGCAGCACTGGCGACGCCAGCCTGGCCACCCTGCTGGACGAGTTGCGCAGCTACCCTGTGCCCGAGGGCGCGTCAGACGTGGCGCTACCGGGCGAACTGGCCGGCGTGGTGATGCCGTTCCAGTTCCGCACCGCGGCCGGCGTGCTGAGCTTCATCAGCACCACCACCATCTTCGGCTCGCCGGTGGACGTGACGCTGCAGGAACTGGCGATGGAAACGTTTTTCCCGGCGGATGCGTTCACGGCGGACGTGCTGCGCTCGCTGGTTGCTGCCAGCTGAATTTCCGGCAACCCCCGGCACGAAAAAAAGGGCTCTCGTGAGCCCTCTTTCTCTCGCCAATGGACAGCCGGGCAGCTCAGCCGCCCGCCTTCAGGTACATCAGGATTTCCTTGAACTGGTCGGGCGTCATTTTGTCGCCCTTGACGCCCATCTTCTTGGCGTTCATGTCCCAGGCCATGGTCATCATGTCCATGAACTCTTTCTTGGACACCATGCTGTCCTTGTTCTTGTCCATCATCTTCATCGACATGATTTCCGCGAATGGGAAAAACTCGGCGTTGGCGGGCGCCTGCGCCAGCGCGCCACCCGCGCCGACCAGCGACGACAGCAACACCATGGAAGCGGCGTATTTCTTGAAGCTCATTGCATTCTCCTGAACGTTGACAAACGGCACGAACCTATCGACCGCGCAGGCAGTGCCGGTGTGGCCTGCGCGCTGATAGGTCACGCTGCGGTGCCGCCGCTTACGCGGGTGATGCAATCGTTAGAAGAATGGGATGCTGGTGTGACATCCGGCCTGCGTGGCGCCCATAGGCACCGCGTTCAGGCCGCGCTGGTGTAGCGCTGGCGCAGTTCGCGCTTGAGCAGCTTGCCGCTCGGGTTCTTGGGCAGCGTGTCGGTGAACACCACCCGCTTGGGCGCCTTGAAGCTGGCCATGTGGGTGGTGCAATGCGCCATCACGTCGGCCTCAGTGAGCGTCTGGCCGGCCTTGAGCACTACCACGGCCGTCACGGCCTCGACCCAGCGCGGATCGGGCAGGCCGATCACCGCCACCTCGCTCACCTGCGGCAGCCGGTAAATCATCTCCTCGACCTCGCGGCTGGCCACGTTTTCGCCGCCGGTCTTGATCATGTCTTTCTTGCGGTCCACGACGAAGATGTAGCCCTCGTCGTCGATGGTGGCCAGGTCGCCGCTGTGGAACCAGTCGCCCTCAAACGAGGCGCGGGTACGCTCGTCGTCATGGAAGTAGCCCAGCATCAGGTGCGGCGAGCGGTGCACGATCTCGCCCACCTCGCCCGGCGGCACATCGTTCATCTGGTCGTCCACCACGCGGGTTTCGACATTGAGCACCGGCCGGCCGCACGAGCCCGGCTTGCGCAGCTGGTCGTCAGGCCCGAGCATGGTGGCCAGCGGCGCAATCTCGGTCTGGCCGTACAGGTTCCACAGCCGCACGTTCGGCAAGCGGCTGCTCAGTTCGCGCAGCACTTCGACCGGCATGATCGACGCGCCGTAGTAGCCCTTGGCCAGCGTCGCCACCTTCTCGGGTTGGAGCAGCGGCGAGCGCAACAGCGCAATCCACACCGTGGGCGGCGCGAAAAAGCTGGTGATGCGGAATTTTTCGATCAGCGCCAGCAGGTTGTCGGGCACCGGCTTGGCGGTGATCACGTTGGTGCTGCCCATGTAGATGGCCGGGCCAAAAAACACATCGAGCTGCGCGCAGTGGTACAGCGGCAGCGCGTGCAGCGCGAGGTCTTCGGTGGCGATCTCGGCGTCGACCACGCAGCTCACGTACTGCCACAGCACGGCATCATGCGTGAGCATGGCGCCCTTGGGCGTGGACTCGGTGCCGCTGGTGTAGACGATCTGCGCCAGGTCGGTGCTGGCCAGCGTGACGGCAGGCAAGGCGTCGGTGCAGGCGGCCAGGGTGTTGAAGGGGTGCATGCCGGGCACCGGCTCGCTCGGGTCTTCGGATGGCAGCCAGATGAATTCACGCACCGCCGTATCGAGCGCGGCCGCAGCGCGGGCCAGCTCGGCCAGCCCGCTGTCGGTGGCCAGGGTGCGCGCGCCGGCGTGGCGCAGGATGTAGGCCACCTCGTCGGCCTTCAGCATGAAGTTGATCGGCACCAGCACCGCGCCCAGCCGGGCCAGCGCAAAGCGCAGCGCGGAAAAACCGTGCGAGTTGCGCGCCAGTACCGCCACCTTGTCGCCCTGCGCCACGCCCATCTTGCCCAGGCCGGCAGCCAGCCGCGTGACCAGCGCGTCAAATTCGGCGTAGGTCCATTGGGTGTCGCCGCAGATGATGGCAGTCTTGGCGGGCACGCGCTGCGCCGTGCGGCGCAACGCGTCGGCCAGTGTCTGGCGCCGGATGGTGGGGTTCAGCGGTGCGGCGCTCATGACCGGCGCCCCCGGCTGGTGCGGCCTTGGGTGCGGCCAGGGGTGTGGCCGGTGGCCTGGCCGTTGGCGCTGGCCCGGGATTCGGCCAGCAGGTCCTGGCCGGCAATGCCGGCAAACAGCGCGGCGGCGCGCACCTTGATTTCCAACAGTTCTGTGGCGCTGACCGAGTACTGGCCCGTGGTCTTGTTCACATCCACCCGAAACTCCACATCCTTGCCGGCGTTGGACAGCACGCCGCAGGTGAACTCGTAATCCTCGTTCTCCCAGGGCAGGCCGTCCAGCGAGGCGTCGTAGTCCTGGTATTCCACGCGGTGGATTTCACCGCTGGCCAGGTCGAGCAGACCGCTGGCCTTGATGATGTCTTCAGACAGCTCATCGGAAATCACGATCGGCACCTTCAAATCCACGGCAGTCACCTCTTTATTTCACAATCCGAAGATTTTCGCATGGGGGCCGCGAACCGCTTCTGGCGCGCCGCAAGGCCAGAACAAGCCCGCGCCGCCATCGTCGGATGGCTGTTCCCGCCCGGCGCGGGCTGGCATGATGTCGGGTTACCGCCCGAATGCCTCCAGAAGCCATGACCGAAACCCTGACCGAACCCGCCGAGAACGCCGCCCCGGCCGCGACGGAAACGCGCGCGCGACCACCCAAGGCGCCCAAGCCCCGCACGGCCGACGCCGCACCGCGCCCGCCGCAACGCCAGACCGCGCGCCCGACCGACAGCACCCGCGCCACGGCGCCGCGCCCGGCCCGCCACCACCCCCTGCTGGACAAGCTGGCCGCCCTGTACCCCGCCCTGTTCGGCGAGGTGTTCTTGCCGCTCAAACGTGGCATCTTCCAGGACCTGCTGGCCGCCCATCCGGAAGTGCTCGAGCGCGAGGCGCTCAAAACCGCGCTGGCGCTGCACACCCGCTCCACCCGCTACCTGACCAGCGTGGCGGCCGGCCTGAAACGCCACGACCTGCAAGGCCAGCCGGTGGAAGACATGGCGCCCGAGCACGTGCACCACGCCCTGCTGGAGGTGTTTCGCCGCCGCCATGGCCGCACCGGCGAAGACGTGCGGCCCAAGCTGCGCGCCCGCATCGTGCAGGCGTTTGAGGCGTCCGGCCTCACGTGCGACGCGTACACCGAGCTCGTGCGCGGCCGCGACGAAGCCGCCAACACCCTGCTCGACGAAGCCCTGGCCGAGGCTGCCGCCACCGCCGCCAAAGACGAAGCCCTGCTGCGCGCCTTCGAAGCCAGCGCCCAGGAAGTCACCGCCTTCGCCGACATGTACGGCATGGACCCGCGCACCGCGCAGCAGGCCCTGGAGCGGGCGCGCAGGCGGCGTTGAGCTTGGCGGCAGCCGGGGGGTGCTTTTCAGGCTGTTTTTTAAGCAATATTGGCCTGTTGTCCGCATCCAGTGGTCATTGTTTGCTATAGATTAAATAGCATTCTGAGTAATGGGCCTGCCTTGGGAACAAGGTCACCGACCTGCCGACCGGCAATTGCAGGATGCACTTGAGTGGCGTTGGCAGACAGGTTGGGGCATGGTTTAGCCAGTTTCTCGCCGCCAAAAGTTCATGGACGCCATCAGCCGGTAAACCGCAACAACGAGCCGATGTCTGAAGAGAACAAAGCCCTTGTCCGCGCCTTCGTTGAAGCGGTCAACGCGAAAGATTGGCCCGCGCTGCGCAAGCTTGCGCACGAAGACTTCACACGGCACAGCATCGCTGGGGGTGAACCGGGCATCCGGTCGCTGGATGACCTGATCGCTTTTTTGCAGAGCGAGTACGCCACTTTCCCCGATGCCAGCGAAACGCTGCTCGACCTCGTCGCCGAGGCAGGCAAGGTTGCCGCACGGCACCAGTTCCGAGGCACGCAGCAGGGCCCAATGGGTCCCTACCCTGCGTCGGTTCGAGTGCTTCAAGTGGCCTATCTGGCCATCTACCGCATCGAGAACGGGCGTGTCGTCGAAGCGTGGGCCGAGTGGGACAATCTCGCCGGCCTCAAGCAGCTCGGGCATCACATCGCACCCTGACCCGGACCTTCAGCCGCGCCGCCAGCATGGTTTCACCAGCATGATCTATAGTGGGGTTTCGGGTTTCCCCACCGAAGGAGTCTGTTCATGAAACTGCACGCTCTCCCCCTCGTCCTTGCCTCTGTGGCGCTTGCCTTTGCGGCATCTACCAGCAGCGCCCAGGACACGTCCAGCAAATCCTCTGCCGACTCCTCCAAGGCGCGCAAGGTAGCGCAGGCGACGCCGGCCAAAAAACCGGCCGTTGAGCGCGTGGGCACCAAACCCGCCACGCCAGCGGCGGCGCAGAGTTCGCCGGCCGAAGACCGCCGCTTCCAGAACTGCCACGGCAAAGAGAGCGACGCCTGAGGCATCTGCGTTGCGGGCGGCTTGACAGCAACTTGGCGTTGCCGGGGCGCTGGCGGCGCCTCATCTGAAGCACGGGCCTGTCGCCCAGCCTCCACCGCTAAAATGTCTGCCTTCGAAGCACCCGCTTCAGAGGGATATGTCCATGTTGCGACCCATTCTTGGCCTTGCTACGCTGGCACTGGCGCTGACGCTGTTCAGCCCATCCAGTTTCGCGGAAAGCTGCGAGGCGATTCGCGCCCAGATCGACGCCAAGGTTCGCGCGGGCGGCGTTCAGCAGTTCACGCTCACCACGGTGGACGCGGGCGCCACGGCGCCGGGCAAGGTGGTGGGCAGTTGCGACAGGGGCACGAAGAAGATCGTTTACGCGGCGGGCGGCCGATCCGGCGCAGCTGCCACCGGCTCTGCCACCACGCCCAGCGCAGCGCCGGTCAGCACGCGCCCGGCACCAGCCAAAAAGGGCACACAGGCGATTCTGACCGAGTGCAAGGACGGGACGGTGTCGATGGGCGGGGACTGCAAGAAGTAGCGCGGCGCGGCGGGTGGCGGTGCGGTTTGGTCGACCTGGTCAGCGTGCCGACCGGCGCAGGCCCAGAACGTGAAATTTCGAGTCAAATCGCCGCGAGGTCCGCTTGTTCTGGTGATAGTTTGCTATTATTTAAATAGCATTCCTCAAAACCCCGTATCGAGGCCCCGAAGCGTCCGGAAGAGCCCGGAAGAGCCCGGAAGAGCCCGGAAGCAGCCCGAAAGAGGCCTCAGGGCCGCCTGTCGTTCCCGCGGTCGTCACCCTGGCGCCCGCGGTGCTCGCGGCCCTGTCCGCGCGGCTCATTCGGCTGCCCCGCTTGTGCCACCGCTGGTTGCGCCGACGGCTGACTCTGCGGCTGGGTCTGCGGCTGCACACGGTGGGGCCGCTGCGCGTGCGGCTGTTGTGGCGGAGGCTGTTGTGGCTGCGCCTGCTGCTGTTGCGGCGGCCGTGGGGGCGGCTGCACACGCTGGGGCGGCGGCGGCTGGGGCTGCGGCTGGGCTTGCACCACGGGCGCGGGCTGCACGCGCAGCGGCGCCGGCGGCACCGCGTTCGGAATGCGCGGTGGCGGCAGGATTGCCGCGCCTTGGGCCGGGGCCGGGGCCGGCGCCGACACCAGAGGGCGCGGTAACACCCCCTCGGCACGGCCGTCCCCACGCCGGTCAACACGACCATCCCCCCGCCCATCCCAACGCCCACCGCCTTGACCGTCAGGCCGCCCCTGCCAGCGTCCATCGCCTCGATGGTCATCCCGGCTATCGCCGCGCTGCCCGTGCGGCGGCGGCTCCACCCGAATCGGCACGGCCGGCTGGCCGATGATCTGCCGATTGACGGGATCGTGGGGCCGATAGCGGTCATGTTCGGCGCGGATGGCGCGCTGCTGCTCGATGGAGCCAGGGTACCGGTCGCCCCGGTAGTACTGCTGGTAGGCGGGCAGTGGCGCCGGGCGCGGCGCGTGGCGCGGGTCCCAGCGGTCCCAGCCGTGGCGGTGGCGCGCCCAGTTGGGGCCCCAATGGTCGCCCCAGCGCGGCGGCGCATCCATGAACCAGCCATTGAAGTACACCGGCGGCTGGCGGTAGTAGCGCACTGGCACACGCAGCACGTACACCGGTACCACCTCGGGCGCGACCCATTGCCACGGGCCGTTGTACCAGGGGCTGGCATACCAGCGGTCATCCACCAGCACCCAGTACAGGCCGTCATAGAAAAAGTAGTTGGCGTTGAGCTGCGGCGCGTAGTACACCGGGTAGCCCGGCACCTGGGCGAGTTCCGGGTAGGCCGGCGTGTAGACGCCGATCTGCGCGCCGGGCACGCCGATGTTGACGTCCACACTGACCTGCGCCTGCACGGCCGCGGCCGGCGCCACCGCCAGGGCCATCGCGATGCAGAGGGTTCTGAAATTCGGGCTCATGGGCTGTCCTTTGCCAAGCGACTGGGGCCTGCACTTGTTCAACGCCCCGCGCAGACCCCACGATGACCCTGCCGTGCAAAGCCTGTACGGGTGCCCGGTAACAGTGTGTGCGGGCCATCGCGGGTGTCCAGACGAAAAAAAACGGCCCGAAGGCCGCTTTTTGGGGGTTGCCGGGAGGCGCAGATGCGCGTCAGGCCGCCACGCCGTCGGCCACCTCTTTGAACTCGGCGATCTGGTCGAAGTTCAGGTACTTGTAGACCTTGTCGCCGTTGGCCGACAGCACGCCCATGTCGGCCAGGTACTCGGCGCGGGTGGGGATGTGGCCCAGCTTGGAGCAAATCGCCGACAGCTCGGCCGAGCCCAGGTACACATTGGTGTTCTTGCCGAGCCGGTTGGGGAAGTTGCGGGTGCTGGTGGACATGACCGTGGCGCCCTCTTTCACCTGCGCCTGGTTGCCCATGCACAGGCTGCAGCCCGGCATTTCCATGCGGGCGCCGGCCGCGCCGAACACACCGTAATGGCCTTCCTCGGTGAGCTGGTGCGCGTCCATCTTGGTGGGCGGCGCCATCCACAGCTTGACCGGGATGTCGCGTTTGCCTTCGAGCAGCTTGCTGGCCGCGCGGAAGTGGCCGATGTTGGTCATGCACGAGCCGATGAAGACCTCGTCGATGTGGGTGCCGGCCACGTCGCTCAGGAACTTGGCGTCGTCCGGGTCGTTCGGGCAGCAGAGGATGGGTTCCTTGATGTCGGCCAGGTCGATCTCGATGACGTGGGCGTATTCAGCGTCGACATCGGCCTTCATCAACTCGGGTTTGGCCAGCCAAGCTTCGAC
>JANOBJ010000397.1:0-4651 GCA_031411575.1 Betaproteobacteria bacterium
GCCCAGCAGGTAGCGCGCGGGCACCCGCACGTTGTCCAGTCGCAGGTGCGCGGTGTCAGAACACCACCAGCCCATCTTTTTCAGTTCGCTGCGCGACAGGCCGGGCGCATCGCCGGGGACCACCATCATCGATACGCCGCCCGAACCTTTGCTGCCGGCGTCGCCAGTTCGCACCGCCAGGGTGATCCAGTCGGCGCGCATGCCGGAGGTGATGAACACCTTTTCGCCGTTGATGACCCAGTCGCCGCCGTCGCGGCGCGCGGTGGTGCGCAGGCTGGCAACGTCCGATCCGCCACCGGGCTCGGTGATGGCGAGTGCAGCGATTTTTTCGCCGCGCAGCACCGCCGGAATCACTTCGTGCTGCAAATCAGGCGTGCCGTGGCGCAACACCGGCGGCAACCCGATGTTTTGCGAAAACAAGCTGGCCAGCACCCCGCCACTGCCACCGTAGCGGCTGAGCGCCACCGACACCGCGTTGCGCAGCACAAACGGCGCGGGCGTGCCGCCCAGTGCTTCCGGATAGCCCAGGCCGAGCAGCCCCACCTCGGCCGCCTTCGCATACAACGCGCGCGGGAAGCCGCCGGCTTCGTCCCACTCCGCCACGAAAGGTGCAATCTCTTTTTCGGCGAAGCGGCGCGCCGTGTCGGCGAGCGCGGCCATGTCGGCATCGTTGACATCAACGGCGCTCATGCGGACGCCGCCTCAAAACGCACCAGCACCTGGCCCGGCGCCACCTGCTGGCCCACCGCCACCAGCACCTCGCCGACGCGGGCATCGCGCGGCGCTGCAATCGCATGTTCGAGCTTCATCGATTCAATGACCAGCGCGGTGTCGCCCTTGCGCAGGGTGGCGCCGTTGCTGGCGGGCAGCGCGATGACCTTGCCGTTGAACGGCGCACGCAGTTCGTTTCCTGCTGCGGCACCGCCCGCGCCCCCGGCCGGATCGAACGACGCGTCGCGCACGAACAGGTCCACGTCACCGCTCTGAACATGCCAGTGGCCGGCTTCAAGCGCCACCACGGTGACGTCGTTGTCGACGCCATCGACCACCACGCGCAGCTGGCCCGACTGGCTCTTCGTCATGTGCACCTGCGCGACTGCGCCGGCCTGCCGAACCTCCAGCCGGCCCGCGCCGTGCTCCTGAACTGCCAGATCGAACAGCTGGTGGCGATGCCGCAACCGTACCGGACGCACGAACGGGCAGCGCAGCCCGCCCCTGCCTTCACTCATCATTTCTGATGCATAAATGGCCGATAGTCCGCACCCCATCGTCATTACCTGCTCTTTATTTAATAGCAACTCACGGATGCCATCACCTTGCTCCTGCAGAAACGGAATCAAGGCCTGCCCGGAACGAAACACCGCGTGATCGAGGCACACGGCCAGAAACGCGCGGTTGGTCGGGATGCCCAGCACGCGCGTACGCGCGAGCGCAGCCAGCAGCTGGGCAATCGCGTCGTCGCGCGTGGCGCCATGCACGATCAGCTTGCCCAGCATCGAGTCATAGTGCGGCGGCACCTCGGCGCCATCGGCCAGCGCGTGGTCGAAACGAATGCCAGGCGGCGCCGAGAAATGCTGCACCGTGCCCGCGTGGGGCGTGAACGTCTCGTCTTCCGCACACAGGCGCACCTCGATCGCGTGGCCGCTGAAGCGCACGTCGTCCTGCGCCAGCGGCAGCGCCTCGCCGCGCGCGATGCGCAATTGCCACTCCACCAGGTCGAGCCCCGTCACGGCTTCTGTCACCGGATGTTCGACTTGCAGCCGAGTGTTCATTTCCATGAGGAAAAATTCATCCCGATCCAGCAAAAACTCCACGGTTCCGGCGCCTACATAGCCCGCAGCTTGCGCCAATTCCACTGCGCAGCGGCCCATGCGCTCGCGCAGTTCGGGCGAGACGGCCGGGCTGGGCGTTTCTTCGATGATTTTCTGGTGACGTCGCTGCACCGAACAGTCGCGCTCGCCCAGGTGGATACAGTGGCCATGGTCGTCGGCGAAGATCTGGATTTCGATGTGTCGGGGGTTCAGCAGCGCGCGCTCCAGCACCAGTTCACTGCTGCCAAACGTCGCTAGCGCTTCAGAACGCGCGCTGTGCAGCGCTGCCAGCAAGGCAGCGGCCGAGTGCACCAGCCGCATGCCGCGCCCGCCACCGCCCGCCACCGCCTTGACCATCACCGGGTAACCCATGCGCCCGGCCTCAGCCGCCAGCGTGTCGTCGGACTGGTCGCTGCCGAAGTAGCCTGGCAGGCACGGTACATCGCGTGCCAGCGCCAGCTGCTTGGCGCCGGATTTGCTGCCGAGCGCGCGAATGGCGGCCGCCGGCGGCCCCACCCAGATCAGCCCCGCATCGACCACCGCCTGCGCAAGCCCTGCGTTCTCGCTCAAAAAACCATAGCCCGGGTGCACCGCGTCGGCGCCGGTGGCGCGCGCTGCTGCCAGCAGCTTGTCGATGCGCAGGTAAGAGTCGGCCGACACGTTGCCCCCCAGCGCGAACGCCCGCGTGGCCTCTCGCACATGCAGGGCCCGCGCGTCGGCCTCCGAATACACCGCCACGGTCTCGATCCCCATGCGGTGCGCGGTGCGGATGATCCGGCGCGCAATCTCGCCCCGGTTCGCGATGAGCAGGCGGCGCAACGGTTTCATGTGGGCATCGGTTTCTTCGCGATGCCCATGATCTTGGCGAGGATGCCCAGCATCACCTCGTCGGCACCGCCGCCGATCGAGGCCAGCCGTCCGTCGCGGTACATGCGCGAGACCTTGTTCTCCCAGGTGAACCCCATGCCGCCCCAGAACTGCAGGCAGGTGTCAGGCACGATGCGGTTCAGCCGTCCGGCCTTGAGCTTGGCCATCGAGGCCAGTTCGGTCACGTCCTGCCCGGCGATATACAGTTCGCAGGCGCGGTAGGTCAGCGCGCGCAGACTCTCCACCTCGGTCTTGATCTCGGCCAGCTTGAACTGCACCCACTGCTGGTCGGCCAGCGTGCTGCCAAACAGCTTGCGCTCCTGCGCCCACTCGATGGTCCAGGCGATGCAGTTGGTCAGCGACTGCAGGCAACTGGCCGCGGCCCACAGCCGCTCTTCCTGAAACTGCATCATCTGGTAGATGAAGCCCTGCCCTTCGTTGCCGATGCGGTAGCGTTGCGGCACGCGCACCTGGTCGAAGTAGATCAACCCGGTGTCGCTGGCATTCATGCCGATCTTCTTGATCTTCTTCGCCTTCTCGATGCCCTTGGTGGCCATTGGCACCATCACCAGGCTCTTGTTCTTGTGCACCGGGCCTTCACCGGTGTTGACCAGCATGCACATCCAGTCGGCCTGCAGGCTGTTGGTGATCCACATCTTCTGGCCGGTGATCACGTAGTCGTCGCCGTCTTTTCGCGCGACGCTCTTGATGCCCGAGACATCGCTGCCCGCGCCGGGCTCGCTGACGCCGATGCAGCCCACCATGTCACCGGCAATCGCCGGCGCCAGGAACTCGCGCTTGAGTTCGTCGCTGCCAAAACGCGCCAGCGCCGGGGTGGCCATGTCGGTCTGCACGCCGATGGCCATTGGCACCGCGCCGCAGTCGATGTAGCCCAGCGTTTCAGCCATGAGCATCGAATACGAGTAGTCGAGCCCCATGCCGCCAAATTCTTCGGGCTTGGTGAGCCCCAGCAGACCGAGCTTGCCGAGCCCCTTGAAGACCTCGTGCGCGGGAAACATTTCGGCGGCCTCCCACTCGTCCACATGCGGGTTGATGTGCTCGTCGATGTAGCGCTTCAGCGTCTTCTGGATTTCAAGGTGTTCGTGGGTGTATTGCACAGGGTTCTCCTACATTCGCGCGACGCCAAACTGCATCGCATGGGGTTGGCGGGCGGCGGCTTCGGCACAGATATCCAGGCAGGTGGCCAGCACGGCACGGGTGTCGCGCGGGTCGATCACGCCATCGTCGAGCAGCAGGCCCGAGGTGTAGAACGCGTCGGCCTGGGCTTCGAACACCGCGACGATTTTCTCGAACTGGGCTTTCGATTGCTCGGGGTCGGGCACCAGGCCTTTGCGGGCCAGGCCGGCCTCGGCCACGATCTGCATGGTGCGCGCGGCCTGCTCGCCGCCCATCACGGCCGTGCGCGCGCTCGGCCAGCTGAACAGGAAGCGCGGTGCGTAGCCGCGCCCGCACATGCCGTAGTTGCCCGCGCCAAAGCTCGCGCCGCACTGGATGGTGATCTGCGGCACGGTGGCGTTGGTCACAGCCTGGATCATCTTGCTGCCGTGCTTGATCATGCCGCCCTGCTCGCTGTCCTTGCCGACCATGTAGCCGGTGGTGTTCTGCAGGTAAATGATCGGGTGGCCCAGCTGGCACATGAGCTGGATGAAATGGGTGGCCTTGTTGGCGCCGGCCACGTCGATCGGACCGTTGTTGGTGACGAAACCCACCGGGTGGCCGTGCAGGCTGGCTTGCGCGCAGATGGTCTGGGCGCCGTAGAGCGGCTTGAATTCGAGCAGGTCCGAGTCATCCACCAGGCGCGCCACCACCTCGCGCATGTCCACCGGTTCGCGCAGGTTGTGGGGCATCAGGCCCAGCAGCTCGTCGGCATCGAAGCGCGGCTCGTTCCGGGCTGGACGTGTCAACCGATCGTTCGCCGGCCCTTCGACACGCTCAGGGCGAACGGGTGGCGA
>JANOBJ010000398.1:0-7160 GCA_031411575.1 Betaproteobacteria bacterium
TTGCCCATTTACTGTGTCCAGCCACGGAAAATCCTTTAATTGCGCTTTGCGTTGATATATTGCAGCAACAGGCATTTTACTTTTTCACTCTGAACGGAATCCCGCCATGGCCGAGCCGCTGTTGATCGCCAAGAACGCCACGACCGAATGCCACCTGCTGCCGGGGTTGGCCAACCGGCACGGCCTCATCACCGGCGCCACTGGCACCGGCAAAACCGTCACCCTGCAGACGCTGGCCGAAAACTTCTCGAGAATCGGTGTCCCCGTCTTCATGGCCGACGTCAAGGGCGACCTGACTGGCGCCAGCCAGCCCGGAAAGATCAGCGAGAAGCTGGCGGCGGTGCTGAAAGAGCGCGGCATCGCCCAGCCCGAGCCGCTGGCCTGCCCCACCACGCTGTGGGATTTGTTTGGCGAACACGGTCACCCGGTACGCGCCACCGTGTCCGACATGGGGCCGCTGTTGCTCGGCCGCATGCTCAACCTCAACGAAACGCAGGCTGGCGTGCTCAACCTGGTGTTCCGGATCGCGGACGACAACGGCATGCTGCTGCTGGACCTGAAGGACTTGCGCGCCATGTTGCAGCACGTGGGCGACAACGCCAGCCAGTTCACCACCCAGTACGGCAATGTGAGCGCCGCCAGCGTAGGCGCCATCCAGCGCGGCCTGCTGCAGGTCGAGAGCCAGGGGGGCGAGAAGTTCTTCGGCGAGCCGATGCTCAACATCGCCGACTTCATGCAGACCGACGCATCCGGGCATGGCGTTGTCAACATCCTGGCCGCCGACAAACTGCTGAACTCACCCCGCCTGTACGCCACGTTCCTGCTGTGGATGCTGTCCGAGCTGTTCGAGCAACTGCCCGAGATTGGCGACCCCGAGAAGCCGAAGCTGGTGTTTTTCTTTGACGAGGCGCACCTGCTGTTCAACGAGGCGCCCAAGGTGTTGATCGAGCGGATCGAGCTGGTGGTGCGACTGGTGCGCTCCAAGGGCGTCGGCGTGTACTTCGTGACCCAGAACCCGCTGGATATTCCCGACAGCGTGCTGGCCCAGCTCGGCAACCGGGTGCAGCATGCGCTGCGCGCGTTTACGCCACGCGACCAGAAGGCGGTCAAGGCCACCGCGCAGACCATGCGGCAAAAGCCGGGCCTGGATATCGAAACCGCCATCACCGAGCTGGCGGTCGGCGAAGCGCTGGTCAGCCTGCTCGACGCCAAGGGCCGACCCAGCGTCACCGAGCGCGTGTTTGTGCTGCTGCCAGGCAGCCAGCTCGGGCCGATCACACCGCAGCAGCGCCAGGCATTGATGCAATGCTCGCTGGTGGCGGGTACTTACGAGAAAACGGTGGACCGCGAATCGGCCTACGAAGTGCTCAAGACGCGGTCAGCAGCGGCCACGACCGAGGCCACACAATCCGGCCGCGCGGCCCAGCCCGCGGGCGAAACGTCTTCCGGCGGCATGCTCGGCGGCTTGAGCGACGTGCTGTTCGGCTCGACCGGTCCGCGCGGCGGCAAGCGCGAGGGGCTGGCCGAATCCATGGTCAAGTCGGCCGTCCGCACCATGGGTACCACGGTTGGCCGTGAAATCATCCGGGGCGTACTGGGCGGGATTCTGGGCCGGCGGCGCTAAAGCGCTGTCCAACCGGTGCAACGTCGCCATCTGCCGTACTTGTCAGCCCACAGCGACCCCGGTACATTGGATTTTTTGAGGGCCTGCAATGTCTGTCGACACCGTTCCTCCGGGCGCCAAAGAGCCACCAGCGCGCGCGCCGAGCCATATCCGGCTGACGTCCCACGCGGGCGGCTATGGTGCCCTTCCCATCCTTTGGGGGGCGGCCAGCGCTTCCGAACGCGGCCCGGTCGTAGGCACCACCACCAAACGGTCACACCGCAACGTCATTGGCACCCACAGTGGGTCCTACAGCATCTACCGGGCACTGGCCGTGGCGTCGGGTGGTCTGTCGCCTGACCACAAGGCGGATTTGACCAACACCACGCCGACCGACGTGATCGGTCCGTATCCGCAGTGGAGCGAGCCCGGTCGGATTGTCGCCATGGACCCCTGGGGCGCCACGGTGGCCGACGTGTTTTCGGCCGAACTGGCGGCGGGCTACGACATTCGCCCGACCATCGCCGTGACCCAGGCCCATGTGATCCTTCCCGAGGTGATCGAGGCGCTGCAATCGGGCCGGTTGCAAGCCGATGGCAAGTACCTGACCGCGGGCGGCGCGGCGATGGTGACCAAGGTGGCGGTGGAGCCGGTGTGGTACCTGCCCGGCGTGGCAAGCCGCTTTGGCTGCAGTGAAACCGATTTGCGCCGGGTGCTGTTTGAAGAGACCGGCGGCATGTACCCCGAACTGGTCACCCGCAGCGACCTGGAAGTATTTTTGCCGCCCATCGGCGGGCTCACCGCCTATATCTTTGGCAACCCGCGCGACCTGGCCAACCCAGCCGTGGAGTTGACTGCCCGGGTACACGATGAATGCAATGGCTCAGACGTGTTTGGCTCCGATATCTGCACCTGCCGGCCCTACCTGACGCATGCGATCGAAGAATGCATCCAGGGCGCGCAGCGCGGTGGTGTGGGCCTGGTGTCGTACTTCCGCAAGGAAGGCCGGGCGTTGGGCGAGGTCACCAAATTCCTCGTGTACAACGCGCGCAAGCGGCAGGTGGGCGGCGACACCGCCGATCAGTATTTCGCGCGGACCGAATGCGTTGCGGGCGTGCAGGACATGCGTTTTCAGGAGCTGATGCCCGATGTGCTGCACTGGCTGGGCATTCGCAAGATCCACCGGCTGGTGTCGATGAGCAACATGAAGTACGACGCCATCGCCCGCTCCGGCATCGAGATTGGCGAGCGCGTGAATATTCCCGACGCGTTGATCCCGGCGGATGCGCGGGTCGAGATGGACGCCAAAGTGGCGGCCGGTTACTTCACGCCCGGCCCGGTGCCGGATGCCGCCGAGCTGAAGATCGCCAAAGGGCGAGGTCTCGATACGTGACCGGCGCAGGCACCCCGCCGGATGCCTCACGCGCGGACGGCGCGGCGGCGATTCTTCGCACCACCGCCGCCATCCGCACGCGTGCTGGAGGGCTGCTGGCACGGGCCCGCCGCCATGAGTCGCGCTGGTTCACCGTCGATGGCGGCGCGCTGCAAACCACGGCCACCCTGGTCAGCGAAGTCACCCGCGCGCGCTACCCGGATCTGGACATCCCGTACCACAGCCGGTGGCGCCATTTCGAGGCGGGCCAGGTGGCGCGCCTGGCGCAACTGGATCACGCGCTGGCGCAAGCGGGCATTCGCGATGTGGCCGAGGTGGCGCGCATCCGCATCGACCTCGCGCTGGTAAGCGTCCTGCTCGACGCGGGTGCCGGACCGGACTGGCGCTACCAGGAAGCAGCGTCGGGCCAGACCTTCACCCGTTCCGAGGGCCTCGGCGTCGCCAGTTTCCATGCCTTCATGGCTGGCTTGTTTTCGGGTGACCCGGCACAGCCGTTCAGGGCAGACGCGCACGGGCTGCGCGCTGTCACGGTGCAGTCGCTGGCTGCCGCGTTCCAGGTCGGCCCGCACAATCCGCTGGTCGGGCTGGAAGGCCGGGCGCAGCTGTTGCTGCGCCTGGGCGACGCCCTGGCGAAGCAGCCGGCCGTGTTTGGGCAGACAGCCCGAGTGGGCGGGCTGTACGACCACTTGCTGGCCGCCAGCACGAACGGACCGCCGATCGTGCACGCGCATGACCTGTTGAGCGCCCTGCTCGCCTCACTCGGCAGCGTATGGCCCGCGCCCAACGCGATTGGCGCCAATAGCCTGGGTGACTGCTGGCGGCATCCGGCGGTGCCCGGGGACGGCATAACGGCGGGCTGGATGCCGTTTCACAAGCTTTCACAGTGGCTGGCCTATTCGCTGCTGGAGCCATTTGTCTGGGCGGGCGTCAAGATCACCGGCCTGAACAGCCTCACGGGCCTGCCCGAATACCGCAACGGCGGCCTGATGCTGGACGCTGGCGTGCTGCGCCTCAAGGATCCGGCAGTCGCCACCGCGACCTGGCAGGTGGGCGACGAAATGGTGGTCGAATGGCGCGCGCTCACGGTAGCGCTGCTGGATGAACTGGCGCCGCTAGTGCGCGCACAGCTTGGCTTGAGCGAAGCCCGCATGCCGCTGGCCTGCGTGCTGGAAGGCGGCACCTGGGCAGCCGGCCGCGTGCTGGCACAGCGCTTGCGTGACGGTTCACCGCCGCTGAACATCCAGAGCGACGGCACGGTTTTTTGACTGGACGGGCAACTTATGACCAACGTACACCTGATCGACCATCCACTGGTGCAACACAAGCTCACCCTGATGCGCAAGAAGGAGTCAAGCACCAACAGCTTCCGGCGGTTGCTCAACGAGCTCAGCATGCTCATGGCGTATGAGGTCACGCGGGACATGCCGATGCAGGATGTGCAGATCGACACACCGCTCGAGACCATGACAGCCAAGGTGATTGATGGCAAAAAACTGGTATTCGTGTCAATCCTGCGCGCCGGTACGGGCATTCTGGACGGCATGCTGAGCGTGGTGCCGGGCGCCCGCGTGGGCCATATCGGCCTGTACCGCGACCCCAAGACGCTCACGGCGGTCGAGTATTACTTCAAGATGCCGCACGACATGCACGAACGTGACGTGGTGGTGGTTGACCCGATGCTTGCCACTGGCAACTCGGCCATCGCCGCGGTGGAACGGCTGAAAGAATTGCGACCCAAAGCCATCAAGTTCGTCTGCCTGCTGACCTGCCCGGAGGGCATTGCCGCGCTGCAAAAAGCCCATCCGGACGTGCCGATCTATACCGCGGCCATCGACCGCCAGCTCAATGACCACGGCTACATCCTGCCAGGCCTGGGCGATGCCGGTGACCGCATGTTTGGTACAAAATAGTGCCGTTGTCCGCACCCAGTGGTCATAGTTTGCTATAAGTTTAATAGCATTTTGCTTCCGATGTTTTTTTAACCAGGAGAACCCATGTTTGCCAAGTCACTCCCCCGCCGCCGCCTGCTCGCACTCGCCGCCGCGCTGGCTGCCGTGTCCGCGCCGAGCCTCGCGCTGGCGCAGGCCAAGCTCAAAGTCGCCGCGATCTACACCGTGCCGTTCGAGCAGCAGTGGGTCAGCCGCATCCACAAGGCGCTGAAAGCCGCCGAGGCGCGCGGCGAAATCGAATACAAGGCCACCGAGAACGTGGCCAACGCTGACTATGAGCGTGTGATGCGCGAGTACGCCACCGGTGGCAATACGCTGGTGGTGGGTGAATCCTTCGCCGTGGAAGCCGCCGCCCGCAAGGTAGCCAAGGATTTCCCCAAGGTGTCGTTTCTGATGGGCTCGTCCGGCAAGCCGCAGGAGCCCAATTTCAGCGTGTTTGACAACTACATCCAGGAACCCGCTTACCTGAGCGGCATGATCGCCGGCGGCATGACCAAGAGCAACAAGATCGGCATGGTGGGCGGTTTCCCGATCCCCGAGGTGAACCGCCTGATGCATGCCTTCATGGCCGGCGCCAGGGAAACCAACCCCAAGGTTGAGTTCACGGTCAGCTTCATCAACAGCTGGTTCGACCCACCCAAGGCCAAGGAAGCGGCCTTCGCCATGATCGACAAGGGCGCCGATCTGCTCTACGCCGAGCGTTTTGGGGTGTCGGATGCCGCCAAGGAAAAAGGCAAGCTGGCCATCGGCAACGTGATCAACACCCAGGACAAGTACCCCGACACCGTGGTCGCATCAGCCCTGTGGAACATGGAGCCGACCATTGACCTCGCGATCAAGTCCGTGAAGGACGGCAAGTTCAAGGCCGAAGAGTACGGCAAGTATTCGATGATGAAGTACAAGGGTTCGGAACTCGCACCGCTCGGCACCTTCGAGAAGAAAGTACCCGCGGATATCGTCGCCAAAGTCAAGGCACGCGAGAAAGAGATCCTGGACGGCAAGTTCACCGTCAAGGTGGACGACAGCCAACCCAAGTCCACCGCCAAGTAGGCTTTGGGGGCGCCTCAGATGCCCCAGCGCGACACGGCCCTCTGGTAGGCCGGTCGCGCCTCGACCATGGCCACGAAGCGGGCCAGGTTGGGGTGGGCGGCCGCGCCGCCGATTTTGATCACCGACTGGGCCACAAACGACAGCTGCACGTCGGCACCCGTCAGGCTGTCGCCCACGAAGTAGTCTTTGCCCGCCAGTTCCCGGTCCAGCCACCCCATGTGGGTCTGGATTTCGCTCTGGATGCGCGGGTGCAGCGGCGCTCCGGCATCGCCCAGGCGACCCACGTAGAGCTTGAGCAGCAACGGCAGCATGGCCGAGCCCTCACCGTAGTGCAGGAACTGGACATAGCGGTTGTACGCGGGCGAGTCCATCGCCGGCGCAAACCGGCCTTTGCCATAGGTTCGTACCAGGTAGTCGATGATGGCGCCCGATTCGATCAGCACCTGCTCCCCGTCCCGCAACACCGGGGCCTTGCCCAGGGGGTGAACCGCCATCAGCTCGGGCGGCGCCAGCCGTGTCTGCGGGTTTCGCTGGTACTGGGTCACGGTGTAGTCTTCGCCCAGCTCTTCAAGCAGCCAGGTGATGCGGCGGGAGCGCGATTCGCTCAGGTGGTGGCCTTCAATCAGGGTGGTGCGGGGGGGGGGGGTGGCGAAGGTGTTGCGGTGGCCGATCGTAGTCTGATTGGCCGCAGCTGGCTTGATTCTTGAATACCATTGGTCAATTCCGTACAACGTGGCTTCCGCAGCCCGCCCCCGTCAGACTCCATGTCCGAAACCGTCCTGCAGCTCACCGGCATCACCAAACGTTTCGGGCCGCTGGTCGCCAACGACGCCATCTCGCTGGAACTGCAAGCCGGCGAAGTACTGGCCCTGCTCGGGGAGAACGGCGCCGGCAAGTCCACGCTGGTATCCATCCTGTTTGGCCACTACGTCGCCGACGAGGGCGACATTGCGGTCTTTGGCAAACCCCTGCCTCCGGGCGACCCGCGCGCAGCACTCGCGGCCGGCATCGGCATGGTGCACCAGCATTTCACGCTGGCCGACAACCTCAGCGTACTGGACAACGTCATGCTTGGCACCGAGCCGCTGCCGGCCGCGAGTGCTGCGCGCGGGTCGCCCGGAGGCAGGGGTTTGCCAAAGACCGCAATGTCGCCCTCGTCGGCGAC